>JAPLAV010000069.1 GCA_026393095.1 Actinomycetota bacterium
TCGTCCATTGCGCAATATTCCCCACTGCTGCCTCCCGTAGGAGTCTGGGCCGTGTCTCAGTCCCAGTGTGGCCGTCCACCCTCTCAGGCCGGCTACCCGTCGTCGCCTTGGTGAGCCATTACCTCACCAACAAGCTGATAGGCCGCGAATCCATCCTCAATCGAAAAACTTTCCAAAACCATGTGATGCCACAGGTTTACGTATCCGGTATTAGCCCAGGTTTCCCTGGGTTATTCCGAAATTGAGGGCAGGTTATTCACGTGTTACTCACCCGTTCGCCACTAATCCGTGGAGCAAGCTCCACTTCATCGTTCGACTTGCATGTGTTAAGCACGCCTCCAGCGTTCGTCCTGAGCCAGGATCAAACTCTCCGTTGAAACTTTGAGATTGATCTCTGGCGACAAGAAAATAAGCTGAAATGCTTATAAATTTGTCTAACCAAAGGAATTTCATACCGTTATGCGGGCACACTAAGTACCCCCATAAACGGGGTTATTGATATTGACTTTCTCGGCACACTGTTGAGTTCTCAAGTTGCAGGCGCGCATCAAATAGGCTCTCCCGAGCTTTCTTTGCGGCTTTGTCTTAACTAATCTCGCTGGACTAAAAACCCAAAAACTGGGCCTTCAGGGTCTAAACCGACCTAAGTGCGAGACAAGCAGTAAATCCAACCTTGTGGTTTTACAGCGACAATTACCTAACTTACTAGATGATTTTTTGGAGGGCAATATCAGCCCCCTATTTCTACCCCAGCCATAACTTTTTTCCCTCTACGCACAACCAAAAGAGATCCATGAATTAAGTCTGATTTGTTCGGTTTCCAGTTCAAATCAGAGATTCTTTCATTATTTATATACGCTCCGCCTTCTTCAACGGTTCTTTTTGCAGCGCTTTTTGAATCACACAGATTAGTTTGTTGCAAGATTTCTAAAATATTTGGCAATTCTTCACTAGTTTTTATTTTCGTTAAACCAGCTTCGCTAAGAGCAGCAATCAAAATATCTTTACTTATATCTTTTAATTCACCTTGACCAAATAAAGCTTGAGAAGCAAGTATTACTTGATCACATTGTTCCTTACTATGAGCAAGTGTTGTTAATTCACTTGCTAAATATTTTTGCGCTTCGCGTGAAGCTGCATCTGTTTTAGATTTAGAGATCAAATCTTCAATGATTTCTTTTGAAGCAAAGCTAAAGTACTTCAATAAAGTTGCGATATCTCGATCATCTGTGTTGAGCCAGAATTGGTAAAAGGCATATGGAGAAGTTAATTCTGGTGATAACCAAATTGTTCCAGCTTCAGTCTTGCCAAACTTATTTCCGTCTGCTTTGACCATCAAAGGAGTAGTTAAAGCATGAACAGATTTAGCCTCAACGCGTCTTATTAAGTCAACTCCAGCAGTTATATTTCCCCATTGATCACTTCCACCAGTTTGACAGATTTAGCCTCAACGCGTCTTATTAAGTCAACTCCAGCAGTTATATTTCCCCATTGATCACTTCCACCAGTTTGTAATTGACAATCATATTTTCTATGTAGCTCTAAATAATCATTTGCTTGCAATAGAGCATAAGAAAATTCCGTGTAGGAGATTCCAGATGCATTTAATCGAGCAGAAACTGCTTCTCGTTCCAACATGCGATTGATGCTGAAATGTTTACCTAAATCTCTTAAGAGAGATATCGCGTCTAGTTTGGATGTCCAGTCAAAGTTGTTCACCACATCGCATTTATTGTTGCCAAAAAAATCGAAGTATTTAACCAATTGCTTGGCAATATTTTCAGTCCAAGTAATAACAATTTCTTCTTCGTTTAAGTTTCTTTCACCGGATTCTTTAGGGTCCCCAATTAGTCCAGTTGCACCGCCAACTAATGCCAAAGGTTTATGGCCTGCTAATTGCAGTCTTTTGGCTAGAAGAATTTGCATTAAGTTTCCTAGATGCAAACTTGGAGCTGTTGGATCAAAACCTATATAGAAAGTAATGGACTTATTGTTCAATAAACCAGACAGCACTTTTTCATCGGTACTTTGAGCTATAAGCCCTCGCCACTGCAAGTCTTGCCACAGATTACTCATAAAATCTCCGGGATTGGATTGTGATTTGCCCATTTAATCAAAACAGAAATCTTTTCATTCATTCTACCAATTTGAGCTTTCACGTTTACTGGAGAAGTACCGGAATAACTTGATCTAGCAAGTAGCGAAGCCTTTACTGTTAAAACTTCTAAGACGTCACTGGTTAAATCTTTAGATACAAAAGATAAATCACTTGCACTAAGTTGATGAACTTCCATATTTTTACTTTCGGCTAATTTGACGCATTTGCCGCTAATTTCATGTGCTTGGTTGAAAGGGATATTCTTCTTAACAAGATAATCTGCAATCTCTGTAGCAAGAGAATGACCTAAGGCCGCATTTGAACTTAGTTTTTCAGTATTAAATGAAAGAGTTTGAATCATTCCAGTCAATGCAGGTAACAACAACATCAATGTGTCATGGGAATCAAATACTGGTTCTTTGTCTTCTTGTAGGTCTCTGTTGTAAGCAAAAGGTAAACCTTTAAGTGTTACTAATAGTCCGGTGAGATTTCCAATTAATCTGCCACTTTTACCTCTTGTTAATTCTGCCGCATCCGGATTCTTCTTTTGAGGCATAATTGATGATCCAGTTGCATATTGATCATCTAATGTTGCGTAGCCAAATTCAGTTGTAGTTAAAAGGATTATCTCTTCGGCAAACTTTGATAAATGAACACCAATAACAGAACAAATGAAAAGATATTCGGCAACAAAATCTCTATCCGATACCGCATCAATTGAGTTTTCACTAGGTCTGGAGAACCCAAGTTGATTTGCAACCCACATTGAATCTGTCACTAAGGCACTTCCGGCTAAGGCGCCAGCACCAAGAGGGCAAGTATCAACTCTTGCATCCCAATCTGTAAATCTTTCAATGTCTCTTAATAAAGCTTGTGAATGCTTTGCTAGTTCATGACCAAGTGTTACGGGTTGAGCATGCTGCAAATGAGTGAATCCTGGAGATGCTTGATCAAAGTATTTTGTTGCTTGCTCGTTTATAGCTTTACACAAGCCAACTAATTCCTGCGAGATGATTCTTGCTGAGCCTCTTAGGAAAAGTTTAAAATCAGTTACTGCTTGGTCGTTTCTACTTCTTCCGGCACGAATTTTGCCACCAATTTCGCCAACACTTTCGATGATCAATCTTTCGATTGCTGTATGAACATCTTCATCACTGTCATTTGGCTTTAAGGCTCCACTAGAAACTTTGTTATGAATGTCTTTAATTGCAATTCTTATTTGTTTAGTTTCTGCATCACTTAATAATTTTGACCTATTAAGAGCCTGCACATGAACATCGGTTTGAAGCAAATCAAAAGTGGCAAGACGCCAATCAAAATGAGTTGACTTTGAAAGATTCGTCATTGCTGAGGCGGTGTCTTTTTCAAAACGACCGCCCCAAAGTTTGTTTGATTGACCCATTTATTTACTCTTACGATCCCTGTCTGCCGCAATTTTTGCGGTCATACCAAAGATTTCAATAAAACCTTTAGCCCATGATTGATCGTAAGTATCTTCAGAGTCATAAGTTGCAAGGTCGTAGCGATAAAGAGATTCAGCACTCTTTCTTCCAGTTACTACAGCTTTTCCTGCATGCATTCTCATGCGGATATCACCACTGACGTGTTTTTGAGTTTCTTCAATGAACACATCAAGTGCTTGTCTTAATGGAGAAAACCACAGACCGTCATAAACTAATTCACCCCATCTTTGTTCCACGCCTCGTTTAAATCTAGAAAGTTCTCTTTCTAAACAAACATTTTCTAATTCTTGATGAGCAGTAATTAAGGCAATTGCTCCTGGCGCTTCATAAACTTCTCTACTCTTAATTCCCACAAGTCTGTCTTCCACCATGTCAATTCGGCCAATACCTTGAGCACCAGCTCTTTTGTTCATGATCTCAATTGCTTGCAACATGGATACAGCTTGTCCATCAATGTGAGTTGGCAATCCCTTTTTGAAAGTGATTAATACTTCATCAGCATCTCTTTTTTCAGCAGGATTTTTTGTATAGGCATAGATATCTTCAATTGGTTCATTCCAGATATCTTCTAGAAAACCAGTTTCTATAGCTCTACCCCACACGTTTTGATCAATGCTGAAAGGATTCTTTTTATTAACATCGATTGGCAAATTCTTTTCTGCCGCAAAGATGATTGCTTTGTCGCGAGTCATTCCAGAATCTCTTACGGGTGCAAAGACTTTTAAGTCTGGATCAAGGGCAAGGCATCATGTTTTTTCGCAGCTTCAACTAAGTATTTTGAAATAATCGGACGAGATAAACTTGAAACCAAAGGATATCTATCCATGTAAAGTGCATTTGCTTTTAAAGCTTGGGCACAATATTCATTTGCGAATTCTTCTCTTAAATCTAAAACTTCAGCAGCAACAGCGCCACAATCAAGTGCACGTTGTTTTATGACATTCATGTCTTCGCCACCTTGACCGACATCTGCGGCAACGGCTACTACTTCAGCACCAGTTTTATCTTTGATCCATTCAATAGCAACAGAGGTATCAAGACCACCTGAATAAGCTAAAACAACTTTCTTGCCCACTTTTTCCTCTTCCTTTTGTTCAATATCAGCCTATCGGCGAAACTGAACGTATTCCCATATTTGACGTGCGACGGACTCTCCGTCTTTTAAACCCTTAGTTATAACTAAAACTGTGTTGTCACCAGCAATTGTGCCAATCACATTTTCTAACGCAGCGTGATCAACAATTGATGCCACAAATTGCGCAGCACCAGCTGGTGTGTGAATCACCGCAAGATTGGCGGAGTGATCTACACCTACAACTAAATCACTGGCAAGTTTTTCGAGCCGATTTCTTGCTCCCCCAGAATCACTTATGCGATCTGGATCAGAAACTGGAATCGAATATTTGACTTGACCGTTGTTGTCGTCAGATTTTATTGCGCCCAAATCATCTAAATCTCTAGAAAGAGTTGTTTGGGTAACTTCGAATCCTTTTTTCTTAAGTTCAACCAATAACTCGTTTTGTGAAGCAATGGTTTTGTTTGCCAGAACTTCTTGTATTAAGTGTTGTCTAGCAGTTCTAGATTCGGCATATTTCATTTTTTTAATCCTTTCTTAACATTTCTTATAGCATCATCAATGATTTCTGCGCATCTTTTAACTTGATCAATATTGACAATAAGAGCAGGGGCTAATCTCAGAGTGTTTTCATTTACAGCATTGAGAAGTAAACCCAATTTTCTACATTCTAATTCAACGTCTTTTGCCATTACATCTTTTAAGCCAACTCCTAATAACAAACCTCTTCCTCTTACTTCAGTAACACCTTCAATTTGGGTGATTAGTTTGATCAACAATTGACCCATATTTGTTGCATTGTTTAATAGGTCTTCTTTTTCAATAAAATTAAGTGTGGCAAGAGCTGCACTAGCCACAACTGGATTACCGCCAAATGTGGATCCATGTTGACCTGGCTCAAATAACTCTTTAGCCTCTCCTGTTACCAACATTGCTCCCATTGGTAAACCTCCACCAAGTCCCTTGGCCAAAGTGATTACATCGGGTTTGATACCAGATTTTTCATAACCAAACCAATTTCCAGTTCTACCTAAACCTGCTTGAACCTCATCCATGACAAGTAAAGTTTTGGTTTTAATGGTTTTACTTCTCACGGACTGTAAAAATTCATCATTGCAAGGAGTTACTCCACCTTCTCCTTGGATTGATTCCAAAAACACAGCTGCTGATTTTCTTTTAATTTTTCTATAACCAGATTTGGTGTTTATATCGATAAACTTCACATCGCCAATAAGTGGTTCAAATGGTTTTTGCTTAGCCAATTGTCCAGTGATACTTAAGGAACCCATAGTTCTTCCGTGAAATGAATTATGTGCTGCGATTAATTGTTTTTTACCAGTTCTTCTGCTCAGTTTGATTGCTGCCTCGTTTGCCTCAGTACCAGAATTGCAAAAGAAAACTTTTGCATCAAAATTGGTTATTGCAATTAATTTCTCGGCTAGTTTTATGGATGGATCATTGGCATAAAAATTACTTGTGTGAGAAAGCTTTCTAATTTGATCACTAACTGCCTCGATAATTACCGGATGTGCATGGCCCAAAGAGTTAACAGCAATTCCAGAAAGAAAATCTAGATAGATACTTCCTTGAGAATCTTTAACAATCACACCTTCTCCTGCCACAAGTTCGATGGCTGGAGTTCCATAATTGTTAAGAAAAAGGTTGTTCCAGTTGAATGAAGTCATTCTTTATCCATACTTTCGATAACCATTGTTCCTGTACCAGAATCAGTAAAGACTTCAACAAGTACAGCGTGCGGTGCACGGCCATCAATAACGTGAGCTCTTTTAACTCCTGCTTCAATTGCTTCTAGGCAAGCTTGCATTTTAGGTTTCATTCCTTCATCAAGTGATGGCATTAATTTCTTTAATCCTGCGATATCAACTGTTGGTATCAATGTTTTCTCGTCAGGGTATTTCTCCATTAAGCCTGAAACATCTGTGAGAATTACCATTTTGTGTGCCTTCATTGCAATAGCTATTGCTGAAGCAGCAGTATCGGCATTCACGTTATAAATCTTTTTGGCTTTGTCCATTCCCAAAGTTGAGATAACAGGAATTTGGCCTGATTCCAAAACGTCAATGATTTGCTTAACGTCAACTTTTACTACATTTCCAACTAAACCAATATCAATTTTCTGATCATTATCTTTCAAGTAAAACTTTTCAACTTCAAGTAAAGAATTAGAATCTCCACTCATGCCAACAGCAATTTTGGCGTTCTCATTGATATTTGATACTAAATCCTTTTGGATTTCGTTAACTAAGACATCTTTTACGATCTTTATTGATTCCTCTGTTGTCACTCTGTAGCCTGACTTGAATTCAGACTTAATTCCTGATTCCTCTAATTTCTTGGAAATTTGTGGGCCTCCACCGTGAACCACTATTGGTTTTAATCCTGCTAGTTTCAAAAAAACTACATCTTGAGCAAATTGTTTTGACAGTAAAGGACTTGTCATAGCATTTCCGCCAAATTTAATAACAACTATTGATTCCTGGAACTTCAATAGCCAAGGGAGAGCTTCAGCCAACACTGCTGCTTTTTGCAAGGCCCCTTCTTGTCTAATTTGTTGGGTATTTGTCATGTTGAATATGCCGAATTCTCGTGCACATATTGGGTTGATAAATCATTTGTAAAGATTGTGGCTTTGTCGCTTCCCATCTTTAAATCAACTCTGATGTGAATTGATCTTTCCTGAAGATCAACTTTGTCTGAAGCCGCTATAGCTGAACCATTTCTGCAAACTTGTAATCCATTTAGATAAACATCTATAAAATCAGAATTTAGCGTCGCTTCTGCTGTACCTACCGCCGCTAGAATTCTTCCCCAGTTTGGATCTTCGCCAAACATGGCACATTTCAACAAATTATTTCTCGCTATGGATCTTCCGACGCTTACAGCATCACTTTCACTCTTCGCGTTGACAACATCAATTGTGATTACTTTTGTTGCTCCTTCAGCATCATTAATCAATAATGAAGCTAGTTCTGACATTAAAAGTTGTAATTGTTTCTCAAAATCTCCCTTACTTGGTTTGATACCACTGGCTCCAGAGGACATCAAAATAACTGTGTCATTAGTTGAAGTGCAACCATCGGAATCAATACGATTAAGGGTTTTATCTGTGGCACACTGAAGTATTAATTGATGATCTAAATCGGAGATATCAGCATCTGTTGTGATAACACAAAGCATGGTTGCCATATCTGGAGCAAGCATTCCTGCACCTTTTATAATTGCTCCAATATTCCAACCTTGAGTTTCTAACTTCGCAGTCTTCTTATGGGAATCAGTTGTAATGATTGCTTCTGCTGCATCATCACCGCCATCGTTTCTCAAAAGCTGGTGCGCTTGTTGAATTCCCTTAATTAATCTAGGCATGTCGAGTCTGTTACCGATCAAACCAGTTGAACACACTCCAACTTCGATTGCGCCAATGGAAAGCAGTTCTGCAACATATTCAGCTGTTTTATGTGAATCGGCAAAACCATCTGGTCCGGTGCAAGCATTAGCGCCACCACTATTCAACACAACTGCTTTCAACTTTTTATTCTTAATGACTTCCTGAGTCCAAATAACAGGAGCTGCTTTGACTTTATTTGATGTAAAAACGGCGGCAGCGTCATATTTAGGACCTTGGTTAAGAATCAAAGCAACGTCCTTTTTGCCGGATGATTTTAGCCCTGCTGAAACACCACTTGCCAAGAATCCTTTTGCCGCGGTAACGGTCATTTCTGTTCGACCAAACCTAGAATTTGATCCCAGCCACACATAAGATTCATATTTTGAATGGCTTGGCCACTAGCACCCTTAATTAAATTATCAATAACACTCACAACCGTTATTTGATTAGTATTTTCATCATTACTTATTTGTAGATAACAATCATTGGAATCAATAACCGCAGATGTCTGTAAATTTGAATCTTGGATAATTCGAACAAAAGGCTGATTACTGTAGTAATCCTTGAAAATCTGAGCAACTTCACTAGATTTAAGTGGCTTCTTCAAGATCGAAATACAGTTTGCTAATATTCCTCTTGGCATTGGTGCCAAGATTGGATTAAAAGATATTGATAAATTATTTCCCTTTATTTCTGATAAAGCCTGTTCTATTTCAGGAATATGTTGATGAGTTCCATTGAGTTTGTAATTTGATAATGATCCCATCACTTCACTTGCTAGTAACGACTGTGACGGCTTCTTTCCTGCTCCTGTTGTTCCACTTGCGGCAACTACTGTCATAAATTTCTGATCGATCAAGTCATGCTTAATCAAAGGTGCAAAAGCTAGGGTAATTGCAGTTGCATAGCATCCAGGATTAGCTACCTTGCTCGACTTCGATATCTTTTCAACATTGTTTTCCAATTCAGGCAAGCCATAAGTCCAGTTACCGGCGTAATCACCTGAATAGTATTTATTCCATTTAAGTGAATCTTTCAATCTAAAATCTGCTCCCAGATCAACAACCTTTGTGCCGGGTTTTAATTTGGAAATAAGCCCTGCCGACTCGCCATGCGGCAGGGCTATAAATACAAAATCAGTTTCTGCAATTTTTTCTGGAGAGAATTCTTCAAATTTTTGGTCATACTTGCCAACCAAAAAAGGATGCTCCCCAACTATCGGAGTGTTAGCTTTGGAATGAGCTATGGCTGACTTTAATCTCAATTTGGGATGAGAGTGGATCAAACGAAGTAATTGGCCACCGGCGTAACCCGATGCTCCTATGACAACTGTGTCCATACGCTAATTATACGCATATGCGCATATTCCTATGCTCTCAGGGACCCCTGATGTTGCTTCTCGATAGCCGAGACGATTTGACCTCGAAGTTTTGCTATTTCTTCACTGTTCAAAGTTCTATCTGAAGCTCTAAATCGAAGACTAAAGGCCATGGACTTCTTGCCTTCTGCAATGTTGGATCCTTCATAGACATCGAACAAACGCACACTTTCAAGTAGTTCTCCAGCGCTTTTTCCTATCGTTTCAGTCATCTCACGTGCAGTCACATCCTTTGAAACTACGAAAGCAAGGTCTTCTTTAACAACAGGCATCGCTGAGAAAATTGGGGCATGCTTATCTTGAGAGTTGTTAACAATGACATCGACATTGATTTCGAAACCATAAACTTTACCTGAAATTCCATTTTTCTCTAAAATACTTGGATTAAATTCACCCGCATATCCAATGATCGTATTTCCGACTGAAATCTCGGCACATCTGCCCGGATGAAATGGAGCTAATTTTACATTCTTCAAATTAACATTTATTCCGTGCTCTGCACAAATTTTCACAACCATTTCAATTGGATCATTCCAACTGAATTTTTGAGAATTCTGCCACCATCCAGATTGATACTTTTCTCCTGAGAATATTGCAGATACCATTTTAGGCTGGATAGGTAGAATCGAGTTTAAGTCATTTATTTCTTTAGCAGAAGGTCGCTTGAGAAGCTTTGGCTTGATTGATTTCTTTGACGCATTACTTTTGATGTACACACTTCCTTGTTCAAAAAGGGAAATATTATCTGCACCTCTTGAAATATTTCTGGATAACGCTTCAAACAATCCAGGAATCAAAGAAGTTCTTAAGTATGGAAGATCCTCGGATAAAGGATTTGCGAGACGTACGAGATTATGCCTTTGATCTTTGCTTGTGATTCCAAGTGATTCGATTTGATCGAGAGAAACAAATGGGTAATTCAAAACTTCGTTTGCACCCATACCCGCTAATTTAATTGAAATTGATTTTTTGATTATTTGCGATTTTGAAAGTCCACGACCAATTTGAGTGTTTGGTAAGCGACTTGGAATTTTGTGATAGCCCCAGATACGAACAATCTCTTCCACGATGTCTGCGGGCATATTGAGATCATGACGCCAAGTTGGTGGTTGTAATTTCCATGTCTTGCTTGATTTGGTTATTTTTATTTCTAACGATTTCAATATTTTTGAAATTACTGCAACATCAATATCAACACCAATTAGTCGCTTTACCTCTTGAGGATTAAAGCTAATTGATTGGGCTTTAATTGTCTTTTTAGCAAGGGAGATTCCCTGTATTTTTGCTTCACCGTATTTAGCCAAGTATTGAGCTGCAAGAATGGCGGTGTACTCATTAACCGATGAATCGGTACCTCTTTCAAATCTTTTGCTTGCTTCGCTGGGTAGTTTTAAGTTACGAGAAGTTCTACTAATTGATCCTTTATCAAAAACAGCCGATTCGATTATTAAATTTGTGGACTTATCTGTAATTTCACTTTCTAACCCACCCATAACCCCTGCAACAGAAAGTACTTTCTTAGTATCAGCAATAACTAAATCCTGCTGACCTAATTTACGTTTTACGTGATCTAGAGTCTCTAAAACTTCACCTTGTTTTGCATTTCTTATTTGTACCGAACCACTTACTTTGTCAGCATCAAAAGCATGAAGTGGTTGCCCAATCTCAAGCATTAAATAGTTTGTGACATCTACGGGAAGAGATATTGACCTTAAACCTGACTGTGCCAGCCTTTTTTGCATGAACATCGGAGTTATTGAATTGCTGTCATAATCTTTCAATAAAACCACGGCCAATTTGCTAGCTTTATCGGTCTTAATGTTTGATTTCAACTTGGTTGACTTTTTAATTTTAGGAATCTTTTGAGTGATTGGGTCAATATATTTAACATTCATAGCTAGGGATAATTCCCGGCCAATTCCGCGAACACTCATCGCATAACCGCGATCAGGAAGAACAGCAATATCTAGAACAGTTTCTCCAAGACCTAGAAGATCTTTAGCATCTGATCCCAATTTTAAACCTGTGGCAAGCACAATAATTCCATCGTGGTTATCGCTAAATCCAAGTTCTTTAGCTGAACAGATCATTCCTTGAGAAATCTTTCCATAGGTTTCGCGTTCTGCAATTTTGAAATCTCCCGGTAAAACGGCACCTGGTAGTGCTACAACGACTAGGTCACCTTCTTTAAAATTGCTAGCACCACAAATAATTCCATTAACTTTGCTTCCAACATTTACTGTGCAATACCTTATAGGTTTTTTGAATTCATTTAATATTTCAATCTTTTCAACTTTACCGACAACTAATGGTCCTTGAACATCACCAAATATTTCGACACCTTCGACTTCATAACCTAACTTAACCAAGTGATCAACAATAACTTCTGTTTTTGTAGTCTTAGGAAATTTAACAAACTCGTTTATCCAAGATATTGGTAATTTCATTAAAGCCCCAAACCAAATCTTGATGTAAATCTAATATCAGATTCAACAAGATCATGCATGTCAGTAATTCCGTATCGAAACATCAAAGTTCGTTCAAGTCCCATACCAAAAGCAAATCCAGAATATTTCGAAGAATCAATACCGGCAGTTTCCAAAACATTTGGGTTCACCATGCCGCATCCTCCCCATTCGATCCAACCTTCTGATCGACAAGTTTTGCAATCTTTACGTTTCTTGGTCTCACCTTTGCAAACAAAACATTTCAAATCTAATTCAGCACTTGGTTCGGTGAATGGAAAATATGATGGTCTAAATCTTGTCTCAATGCCTGATCCAAACATGCTTTGTGCCAAGTGATCTAAAGTTCCCTTTAAATCTGCCATTGTTAAATTCTTGTCAACTGCTAAACCTTCAACTTGATGAAAAACAGGAGTATGTGTTGCATCTAATTCATCTGTTCTAAAAACTTTGCCCGGCACAATCACATAAATTGGAGGTTTACGTTCTAACATCGCTCTGATTTGAACCGGTGATGTTTGAGTTCTCATCACAACACCAGAATCCATTGATTCAACATAGAAAGTGTCAGATGAACTTCTGGATGGATGATCTTCTGAAATATTAAGTGAGTCAAAATTAAACCATTCAGATTCTGCTTCTGGACCTTCTGCTACTTCATAGCCCATCGCAATAAATACATCAGAAATATGCTCAGCAATGGTTGTTAAAGGATGCCTTGCTCCGACCATTAACGATGATGAATTTGCATTTGCCAAAACTTGAGTTACGTCAACTTTTTCTGCGATTAAAATCGAATCTTCACGTTCATTCTGCAATTCAACGGTTCTATCATCCAACGCGATTTTTACTTTATTTCTCGCTTCGCCAATTCTTTTTCCTGCATCGGCTTTAGCTGTGCCCTCTAAGGATCCGATTTCACGATTGGCTAAAGCGATAGGAGATTTCTCCCCAGCGTGATTCAAACGTACATTTTTGAGCTCTTCTAAATTTTTGGCGAGTTGAATTTCCTTTAGAGCTTGGACAACAGCCTGATTGATGGTTTCTTCACATAATAAATTGGAATCCGGTGACATTACGAGACCGACTCCCCCAGAGATTAATTGTTATGGCTTACTTTCTAAACCTGTTTTAGTCTAATTGCCAGCACGAGATTTTGCTGTTTCATACAGACAAAGTGCTGCTGCTGTGGCGACATTCAATGACTCAGCCCGACCATAAATTGGGATCGATACTCTTTCCCCGACTGGAGCATCAAGCTCAGAAACTCCCCAAGCCTCATTTCCCAATACCCAGGCCAAAGGCTTCTTCAAATCAACATCTTTCCATTGCGTTTTTGATTGACCATCTGTGATGAAAACATTGTGATTTGTGGACACCAGATCAGTTAAAGTTTCTGCCACATCATCTGATTGTCGAACTTTCACATTGAACATACTGCCGGCACTTGCTCTGACAACTTTTCCATTGTGGGGATCAACACAAGTTCCAGCAAAAATCACTAAGTCTGCACCAGCTGCATCTGCAACTCGAATAATTGCCCCAGCATTACCTGGATCTCTAACATTTGAAAGAACAACTACAAAATTTGCCTCAACTAAATCTTGTTTTTCTAAATTCGTAGCAACATAACCTGCTACCGCAACTATCCCTTGCGGGCTAAGAGTTTCGCTTAATTTTTCAATAGCTAAAGGTTCAGTCTCGAATATCGATATTCTTTCCGATGCTGCTTTACTTAAGAGTGCATTATTAGTGCGAGAAAATTCCTTGGTGACAAATATGGCTTTTGCTAAATGAGATTTTATAACTTCTTCGACGGCGTGAGCACCTTCAACTAAAAATTCAGATCTAAGTTCTCTATCTCTTTTATTTAATAATTCTAAAGCAGAAGAAACCTTTGTCGATCGAATCGTTAATGCGGTTGATTCGATCGACTTTGAGGTTTCGTTATTAGGACGCTTTGGCAATTGCGGAGCGTGCTACTTCAACTAAGGCTTTGAATGATTGATTATCGTTGATCGCCATGTCACTTAACATGCGACGATCTACTTCGATACCTGCAACATTTAAACCTTGGATGAATCTGTTGTAAGTCAATCCGTTTTCGCGAACTGCAGCATTAATTCGTGTGATCCAAAGACGACGGAAGTCACCTTTCTTTTCACGACGATCATTAAATGAATAAACGCGAGAATGGAGTATCTGTTCTTTAGCTTTGCGATACAGACGTGAACGTTGACCTCTGTAACCCTTTGCTTCTTCCATCACTACGCGACGTTTCTTGTGCGCGTTGACCGCTCTTTTTACACGTGCCATTTATCTGTTTCCTTTCTAGTAAAAGTTTTAAGTTTTAACGCAAACCCAGCATGCGTTTGGCTTTTTTGGTATCTCCAGGTGCTAATTGCACTTCTGCAGCTAAGCGTCTAGTTCTCTTGCTTGATTTTGATTCAAGTAAGTGTCTGCGACCAGCTCTTTCATGAGTGATCTTTCCTGTACCAGTTTTTTTGAAGCGCTTCTTCGCTCCACTGTGTGTTTTCATTTTCGGCATTTATTTGTCCCTTGTTCTTAAAAGTTATTCGGTATCGGAAGTTTTATCTGATTTGTCTCGTACAACTTGCTTGGCACGAACCGCTTCAGACTTTCTTCTGTTTGGCGCTAAAACCATGACCATGTTTCGACCATCTTGCTTAGGTGCAAATTCAACCATGCTCACTTCAGCTAAATCTTCAGCTAAGCGGGCAAGTAATTTGTAACCCATTTCTGGACGAGATTGCTCACGACCACGAAACATGATTGTCACTTTGACTTTGTCGCCACCTAAGAGAAATCTTTCGATATGACTCTTTTTAGTGTCGTAGTCGTGACTTTCAATTCTCGGACGAAGTTTCATTTCTTTAACAACCGCATTAACCTGACTGCGTCTGTTTTCACGAGCCTTAAGTGCTTCTTGATACTTGAACTTTCCGTAGTCCATAATCTTTGCCACTGGTGGCCGAGCTTCTGGTGCTACTTCAACTAGATCTAAATCGTTTTCTTGTGCCATTCGAATTGCATCTTCAATTCGAGTAACACCGATTTGTTCTCCGTTGGGTCCAACTAAGCGCACTTCCGGTACGCGGATCCGATCATTGATCCGTGGTTCTACGCTGATACCTACTCCTTTGTTTGCTGTCCCCACGAATAGAAATATGTTTCTAAAAGTGGCACACGCTAAAGAACCGTGATTTTAGTTTTAACTAAATGATCACTATCTTCTTCTTACCCAAAAGATCTTTTATGCGATCTAGCAGGTGGGAGATGTCTCCGCTTGTGCATCGCCGGTTGGCGACTGGTTTTCCCAGATTATCAGAGCAAAGGGGTGAGAAATAAATCAGCACCTAAAGGCGCTCTTTCTCGAATAATTTCCTGCTCAGCTATCTCTTTTCCAAGACCTATGACCTCATCGGCCAAATCTGGCGGGCCATAAATATTTACATGAAGATCGCAATCAACACCTTTTGTGAATTCGATTTTGCTGACCTTTTTGAGTTTGAGACAGATTCTCTCGATTGTTTCTTTGACTTCTAAATCTTGGTAGGGATAATTCCATTCTTGATTTTTAGCTAAACAGCTAAGCATGTATCCCTGAATTACAAATCGGTGATCAGAAGCTATATCTAAAATAAGAGCATCTAATTCCTGGTCAATTGTTTGCTGAGCAAAGTCATTAGAAAGAAGTGGAATTGGTCTGGCTTCTTTGTTCCACTTAGTTAGTTCATCAAGGGAAGTAAAAACTGGCATTGCAACTTTCCCATCATTAGAGGAGAAAAGTGCCTGCATCATCTCAACGTTTTCATCTTTTTTGGCAACGATGGCACCAATTAACCTAGAATTCTTCAACTTATCAATTACTAGTTTTTCGTAATCATTACCTTTATTTTGAAGTAACGCTAATAGGACAGGATCAGATTCACCCTTATCGTTATTTAAATCTAGAGTCGACAAGCCATAATCTCTGTGACGATTACACCTTTTGCACCGGCTGCGTAAAGTTCATCCATAACTCTGTGCATTTCTTTTCTCTTTGTCATCGCTCTAACTGCAACCCAACCTGCAAGGTGTAGCGGTGAGATTGTTGGAGATTCGATTCCAGGAGTTATTTTTGAAGCTAGTTCTACTTTTGATTGCTCAATGTCATAATCAATCATCACGTATTCACGTGCCACTAAAACACTAGAGATTCTTCGTATGAAGTTCTCAGTCTCTGCTGATTCTTTTGTGTTTGATCCACGAAGTAAGACTGATTGACTATTCAATATCGGTTCACCAATTATGACTAGACCAGCTTGTTTCAGAGTTGTTCCTGTGTCAACTACATCTGCAACAGCATCCGCAACACCTAGTCGAACCGCGTTTTCAACTGCACCATCAAGCACCACAATTTCTGCTTTGATTGACGACTTATCTAACCAAGATTGAAGAATGTTTGGATAACTTGTGGCAATCTTAATTCCACTTAAACCAGCAATTCCCTTACTTGCTTTATCTGCAGTAACAGCAAGGCGAAAGCTTGATTGGCCAAATCCTAAATCCATAATTGATTCAGCTTTTGATTTAGAATCAATAAGTAAATCTTTTCCCGTGATACCAAAATCAAGAGTTCCTGCTCCTACATAAGTTGCAACATCTCTTGGTCTTAGAAAAAAGAATTCGACATCGTTTTCAGGATCACTTACAACCAAATCTCTTGGGTGATGGCTTCGGAGATAACCTGCTTCTCGCAACATTTTTTGAGTCGGATCTGCTAATTGACCCTTGTTTGGAATCGCAATGCGCAACATTTTTTACCTACAGTTTCTTATAAACATCATCGATACTTACTTTGGCAGCAAGCATTAAGAGTTGAGTTTGATATAAAAGCTGAGAGATTTCTTCAGCAGCACGATCTTTATTCTCATGTTCGCAAGCCATCCAAGCTTCACTTGCTTCTTCAACAACTTTTTTGCCCACAGCATGAACTCCTTGATTAACAAGTTTTACGCTGTCAGAATTTGGGTCATTTGCAGCAACTTTGTCGTTTAGTTCTGACCAAAGTTGATCGAAAGATTTCACAAGCCCTCACTTTAATTTAACTAACTCAAGAATACCCAATGCCAAGATCGAGAAAGAATTAACCCAACTTTTTATGTTCATTCAGACTTTGCAAAACTGCTAAAGCTGATTCTTTCCCCTTATTTTCAATAGATCCAGGAAATCCTGCTCTTGCTTTTGCCTGTTCATGGTTGTCGCAAGTTAGGACTCCAAAGCCAATTGGTTTACCGGTATCTGCTGCAATTTGCGTCAGTCCATTTGTCACGGCATTTGATACGTATTCAAAATGTGGTGTTTCTCCCCTGAGCACTACTCCTAAGGCAATCACTGCATCAAATTTTTTCAAGAAAGCTTGTTTGGTTGCTGCGACTAATTCGAATGAGCCCGAGACCCGAATGGATACAGGTTTTAATCCAAATTCTTTAAGAGTCTTTAAACACTCTTCTAGCATTTTGTCTGTGAGATCTTGATTCCAAATAGCTGTCACAACAGCAATTCTTGTTGATTTCTTAACTTTTTCAATCTTTATTTCAGGAATTCTTTGACTACTCATTTGTTTGCCTCAAGTGTTTGATTTGGTAAATCGTGGCCCATTTTGTTTTTCTTGGTTGAAAGATAATCAATATTCTTTTCGTTTGCTTGTGCTACTAAGGCTACACGTTCAACAATTTTCAAGCCATAACCTTCAAGACCTGCTCGTTTAGAAGGATTGTTGGTAAGAAGCCGCATTGTTTTAACTCCTAGGTCAACCAAGATTTGAGCACCAGTTCCATAGTCTCTGGCATCTGCAGGAAGTCCTAGATCAAGATTTGCCTGAACGGTATCTCTGCCTTTGTCTTGAAGTCCATAAGCAGCAATTTTATTTAGTAAACCAATACTTCGACCTTCATGACCTCTAACGTACAAAACAATTCCTCGACCATGATCGGCGATTGTTTTCATAGCTAATTGCAGTTGATCTCCACAATCGCAACGAAGAGAACCTAAAACGTCTCCTGTTAAACATTCAGAGTGAACTCTGACTAGCACATTTTCTCCATCACCAATTTCTCCTGCAACCAGTGCAAGATGAGCAATCCCATCAATATTTGATTTATATCCATAGGCCTTAAAGTTTCCAAATTTGGTAGGTAATTCACTTTTTGAAAAGAGTTCTACTTGCTTTTCGTTCTTTCGGCGGTAAGAAATAATGTCTGCAATAGATATAAATTTCAAACCATGAGCTTTAGCAAATTTGTAACTTGATTCATATTTTCGAATCGATCCGTCTTCTTCAACTAATTCTGCAATAACAGCAACTGGATTTAAACCGGCCATTTTTGCTAAATCAACACCTGCTTCTGTATGTCCAGCTCTACGAAGTACCCCACCTTGAGCCGCTCGTAATGGAAAAACATGTCCTGGTTTAGTGACATCAGTTGATTTAGAATTTCTATCGGATAAAACTTTTATTGTTCTAGTTCTATCTTCGGCCGATATTCCAGTTGTGATTCCAGAAGATGCATCCACAGAAATACTAAAAGCTGTTAATTTCTTATCTTCATTCACTGCGGTCATCGGTGGCACTTTTAATCTGTCAAAATCTTCAGATTCCATCGGAACACATACAACACCTGAAGTGTTCTTGATCATGAAATTCATTGATTCAGTAGTAATTAGAGATCCTGGAAGAATTAGATCCCCTTCATTTTCTCTATCCTCATCGTCGACAACAACGATTGCGTGTCCAAGTTTGAATTCTTCAATCGCACTTTCGACTGTATCGAACACAACTTCTGAATTATTTATCATTTTGCATCTGCATATTCTGAGCTATGTATTTACCGACTTGATCAAATTCAATATTTACTAGATTGTCAACTACCAAGGAATCCAGAGTCGTATGAGACAAAGTTGCAGGAATCAAAGACACTTCAAACCATGATTCATCTACTGATCCAATATTACTTATGGTTAACGAGACCCCGTCAATACAAATTGATCCTTTACTAACGATCAGATTACGATGACTTTTATCAACAGATATTCTGATGGTCTTCCAGGATTCAGAATTTGTAATATCAATGATTTTTCCAAGTGTGTCAATGTGTCCTGTTATTGGATGTCCACCAACCAAATCTTGCATTGAGGCTGATCCTTCAACATTTACCAATGATCCTGAGACTTTTTCTTTCAATTTAGTCTTATCCATTGTTTCGGATATAGCTGTGAAAGTTAAGACATCGTTATGGACTTTCTCTACTGTTAGACATATTCCATCAATGGAAATACTTTGACCTAATGAAGAAGTCGAATTAAGATCTTTGCAGTCAACGTCAATTTGGATTGAATTATCACTCAATGGGCGAACTTGTTTAACCACACCAACGTGTTGAACAATGCCTGTGAACATAACTCCAACTTCGGTAATTTATCTGAAAGAGACCTTAAATCTAAGGTCGTTTCCTACTAATCCAACACTACTTATATTAAAAGTGCGATTTGAAACTGACTGCAGAATTCCGTCTACAATTGCTTGACCTTGACCAATGGCGGTAGGTGCCATGTAAATCACTAACTCATCAACTAGATCTTGATTGAGAAATTGTGTTAGCAAAGTAGCCCCTGATTCCAAAAGGACTGTTCGCACATCTAATTTTGATAATTCTTCTAGGACAATTTTTGGTGATATTTTTCTACAAAATTGAGTTTGAGAGCTCTCATCTTTTACATGGTAGTCATCTGGAATATCTCTATCGCCCACAATGAATCTAATTGGTTGATTTGATTGTTTCAGTTTTCGGGGAAATCGAACGTTTAATCTTGGATTATCTGCAAGTACTGTTCCAGTACCAGTGACTATTGCATCACAGCCATTTCGAATTGCATGAACTTCTATCTCTGCTTCTTTGCCTGTAATTCTTAACTTTTTAGAACTTCCATCATTTATTTTTCCATCTAAGGTAAGAGCAATCTTTGCGGTAACAAAGGGTCTATCCATTTCAAAAGATTTAAACCACCTGAAATTTATATTTTCATACTTCTTAGGCATTTTGATATGGGAAACTTCAACACCATTAGCTTTTAAGAATTCAACATTTCCTTTACTTGGCGGATTAGGATCGACATTTGAATAAACAACTCGTTTGATTCCTCTATTGATAATTTCGACACAGCAAGAAGGCGTTTTCCCGACATGGTTACATGGCGCTAAATTCACATAAAGAGTTGCACCCTTAGCTCTACCTTTTAGTTTGTCCAAGACCACTTGTTCTGCATGTGCAGATCCATAACCTTCGTGGAATCCTTTAGCAATTGCTAAGCCAGATTTATCAACAACTACAGCACCAACTCTTGGATTTCTTTTAACAGTAAATGGGATTAACGATTGCTCAGCAGCAACGCCAAGCCAATAAATGTCAGATTGATGTGCCATAAATTAATTGATAGAACCTTTTACTGCTAACTCTCTTAACTCTTTCATTGCTTTTCCTGGATCTTGCGCTGAAAAAGCTGCTGAACCCACAACTAGGAAATCAGCGCCAGCTTGAGATGCTAGTTCAATAGTTTTAAGTCCAACTCCCCCATCTACTTGCACCCACATTGTCAATTTCTCATTGTTAATTATTGATCTGGCTTCCTTTACTTTCTCAAGCATCTCAGACATAAATGATTGACCACCAAATCCTGGTTCAACTGTCATAACTAGCAATACATCTATATCTGACAGAAATTCTTTAACATCACTTAACGGAGTTTTGGGTTTTATGGCTAATCCAACTCTTGATTTCATTGCATGAAGTTCTTTAATAAGTTTTTTAGAATCTTTAGCTGCCTCATAATGAAAAGTCACCGAATCAGCTCCTGCTTCAACAAACTTGGGAGCCCAATTGTCTGGATCTTCAATCATTAAATGAGCATCTAATGGTTTCTGTTTTTTCTGAGCAAGACTTTCTAAAACGTTTATTCCAAAACTTAGATTTGGGACAAAGTGATTGTCCATGACATCAACGTGAATCCAATCAGCAGAAGCACTGACTGAGGATATTTCTTTCTCCAGATTATTGGCATCAGCGTTTAAAATGCTAGCTGCAATCTTTATATCCATAAGGTAAGAATACTCAATAACAAAGGCTAATTGATTAAGTCTGACCCTGAGGTCTCAAGAACTAGGAAAATTCAAGTCGGATTTATCTTGAAACCCGTTAATCCACGAAATAGCGTCCATTTGCTTTTTACCTTCAGGGATAACTTCATTGATGATCAGAGAGCCATTTTTACATCCCACGTTAACAAATTTATTGATGACTTTTATTTGCCCATGGCTAATTTTGTCTTCGAGGGAGTTTTCAGATATCGATAAAATTTTGATTTTTGAATCTCCAATAATCGTCCAAGCATTCAATCTCTTGCTACCTGCTCTTACTTTTCTACTGATCTCGGAAAAAAGATTGTTCCAATCAATTCTTAAATCCATCTCATTTAGTTTTGGTGCAGTACTTGCTTCTCCTGATTGCTTTACCGGTTCAAATGAACCATTTTGAATTCCTGTGATTATCTCTTCAATCTTTTGAGTTGCCAATGCGTTTAAATCTTGCAATACCAAATCTGTGGTTACTGATTCAGATAATTGGTAGGGAAAGCTTTTTATTATTGAACCGGTATCTAGTCCTTCTTCTATTGCAAAAAACGTAATTCCAGTTTCTTTCTCACCTTGAAGTATTGCTCTTTGAACAGGAGCTGCGCCTCTAAATTTTGGTAACAATGAGTAATGGATGTTTATCCATCCAAACTTTAGTTCAGCTAAAACATCCTTGCTAAGAATTTGTCCAAATGCAACCACTATTGCCATATCTGCATCGAGTGACTTTAGATTTTGAGTAAAGTATTCTTTATCTATTTTTTCTGGACTAAAGACTTTCAAACCTTTTTGTTTGGCAAATTCTGATACGGCTGAATCTTTGAGCTCAAGACCTCTTCCACTTTTTCGAGCTGGCTGAGTTATAACTCCGACTACTTGATGTTGAGTTGTAATCAATTTTTCCAGAATCGGTACAGCACTATCGGGAGTGCCTAAAAAAAGAATATTCATCGAAACTAAATCGACAAACCGAAAGTATCGTGTGGACTTACCTTGACTATTGGTTTGTCTAAACCAAACCATTCGGCTTCTCTAATAGATTTCATCGCTAATTTTCTTGTCTCGGTATCTAATCGATCTACAAAAAGTATTCCGTCTAAATGATCTGTTTCATGTTGGATGCATCGTGCTAATATCTCTGAACCTTCAATGACAACATCTTCGCCATACATATTCTTACCTCTTGCAATTACGCCATATGAGCGATCAGTGTTAAAGGCTAATCCTGGAATTGATAGGCAGCCTTCATCTCCGTCTTGACGAGTTTCAGACAATTGCAAAATGGGATTTATTAAATGTCCTGGTCTATCTTCTTCAACGCAATAGGTAAAGACTCTTAAAGAAACTCCAATTTGTGGTGCAGCAAGTCCTACACCTGGTGCTTCCAACATTGTTTCAGTTAAATCTTTAACCAGTTGTTGTAATTCTTTGTCGAAGTCTCTTACGTCGTCAGCTTTTTTAGTTAGCACAGTATCGCCAAAAAGACGTATGTTCTTAATTGTCATTTAAGGGCTTTCTGTGAAAGATTTATTTAATTCTAATCGATGTCATAAGCATTGACATGAGCACGCACAGGTTTAGTTCTAGCAACACTAAATTTAATGATTTCAGACCTTACTTTGCTAATAATATCTTCGGGTTTACTGGTTCCGATAACGATTTGGGCTAATTCTTCTTTTTCAAATATTCGAGGTCCCATCACCGATATTGAAGCATCATTGTTAAAGGTTTCGAGCAATTGATTAATTTCTTTCAAATCTCCTTTAAGAGAGATCGTTGTCACAGATGGATGCAACTTAGTTTCGGCTCTTAGTTCTTGCTCATTGTTTATCAACCAATTTGGATCGTGCTTAATCAAGGCCTGTACGACTCTGTTGGTCGATTCACTGGTGATAAAAACTTTTCCACCATCTGATTCAGGCTTTAACAGGGTAAATAGATGCAACCACTTTCTAAGGGCTTCTTCAGAAGCTGCAAGGGATGGAACTCCTAATAATAAATATGCATCTAACAAAATGGCTGCTGAATAACCATTTGGTGTTTTTGGTTCTGCTCCAGGTGTTGCAACGATAATTGAATTACTCTCTTCAACATTTCGAAGTATTGTTGCTCCACCAGAAGTCAGGATATTTACACCTGGAAAAGACTTGCCAAGTTCCTCAACAGTCTTGGTTTGTCCTACAACTGAAATTCTAAATTCTCTGGTGTTGCAGTATCTACATCTCCAACTGCTGGCAACTTTTCCGCACCATTTGCATTCTGGAGCTGAGTTTTTTTGTTTAGTTAAAAGAGGACCTGAACAGCCATTACATCTTGCACTTTCTCGACAACTAGAGCACTGCAGATTACTGGAGTACCCAAGTCTTGGAACTTGAATCAAGACATTGCCGCTCTTTAACCCTTCTTTAACTAATTCCCAGGCTTTGTTTGGAATTCGTTTGGTGCGCTCAATTGGATCAGATGACGAATTATCAAGTGTGAAGACTTGAGGCCAGTTATTCTTTGAATCACCATCAATAAACGGAACTCGAATTATTGCTTTATCTTTGATTAATTGATTAATGGCAACACTTTCGCAATTCCCAAAAGACATGAAATCACAAGCATTAAGTCTTGCTCTTAAAATTGCCACCTCTCTTGCATTCCAATAAGGAGATTGTTGAGAGAAATAGTTTTCATCCGCGTCATCCCAAATTGCCATTAATCCAAGATTTTGAAGTGGTGCAAAAACTGCATTTCTTGTTCCTATCACTACGTCTGCATTACTTCCAAGGATCTCAAGAAATGAGCTATATCGAACACTTGGTTCTTGCTCAGCACTTAATACTTGAACTTTGACTCCAGGTTTCTTCAATATCAAGGTGCTCTTAAATTCTTCAACTAAATAAATATTGGGAAAAAGTATTAATGATTGCTTACCTTGCTTAATTGTCTTTATTACAGAGTCAATGATTGTTTCATCTTTACCAAAGCAAGGAGGAATAGTTATTGAACTAAGAGCAACATCTCCTTTTGCCCCTGTATTTAAACTTTTTATTGATTCGAACTTAAAAGCTTTTTCAATCTTTGCCTGTCTCGGGGGAATCGCAAAACGTAAGACATCTGTCAAATTACCGATGAAACGATCAGCAACAATTTGAGACAAGGTTAAAACTTCAGGTGTTAAAACAGGATAGTTCGATATTACTTTTGAGATCTCACTTAGTTTTTTGTGATGACTCGATAGTGCAACTTTCTCGACTACCCAAGCTTCCATATTTCTGTTGGAGAACTTGACTTTTACTTTGACTCCAGGAACACAAATTTCATCTAGTTCTTCTGGAATTTCGTAATCAAATAATCTGTCAAGATGTGGCAAAGGGTTGTCTAGAACAACTCGAGCAACGTTTAAGTGTCGCGGCATCTAGCGCGTTACTCCTTGAACTTTAATTTTTAAGATATTGCAGACTTAAGATCTTCTGCCCTATCTGTTTTCTCCCAGGTGAAATCTTTGTCTTCTCGACCAAAGTGACCATAAGCAGCAGTTTTCTTGTAAATTGGACGCTTTAGATCTAGATCTCTGATAATTGCTGCTGGGCGTAAATCAAAAACTTTAAGAATTGCTTCTTGAATTTTCTCATCACTAGTAATTCCGGTTCCAAAAGTTTCCACAAAGACTCCGACTGGTTGAGCTTTGCCAATTGCGTAAGCCACTTGTACTTCACATCTTTGTGCTAACCCAGCAGCCACAACATTCTTAGCAACCCAACGCATGGCATAAGCAGCAGATCTATCTACCTTTGACGGATCTTTTCCTGAAAAAGCTCCACCACCGTGTCTACTCATTCCACCGTAGGTGTCAACAATAATTTTTCTCCCAGTTAAACCAGCATCTCCCATTGGTCCGCCAATTTCGAATCTGCCCGTTGGGTTTACTAATAATTTGAAGTTACTGATATCAAGTTTTACATCCAGAGCTTTTAAAACAGGTTCAACTACATGTTTTTTAACATCTGGTGCTAATTGTTTTTCAAGATCAACTTCTGCTGCATGTTGTGATGAAACCACAATGGTGTCTAGTCGAACTGGTCTGTTTTGTTCGTCATATTTAATAGTTACTTGTGTTTTACCATCTGGTCGAAGGTAACTTAAAGTACCGTTTTTTCTAACTTCAGTTAATTTCTCAGCTAATCTGTGTGCCAAATAAATTGGCAAGGGCATAAGAGTCTTTGTATCTGTACAGGCATAACCAAACATCAATCCTTGATCTCCAGCACCTTGTCTGTCCAAAGGATCTTGCGAACCTGTTCTTTCTTCTAAAGCATCATCAACACCTTGAGCGATGTCTGGTGATTGTTTTCCAATAGAAACAGATACACCACATGAATTTCCATCAAAACCTTTTACCGAACTGTCATAACCAATTTGTGTCACAACTTGACGAATAATTTCAGGTACATCTGTATATCCACTAGTAGTTACTTCTCCTGCAACGTGAACTTGTCCAGTGGTAATTAAAGTTTCCACAGCAACTCGGCTGTGAGGGTCTTGCCTAAGCATGTCATCAAGAATTGAGTCACTTATTTGGTCAGCAATTTTATCTGGGTGACCTTCAGTTACAGATTCAGAAGTAAATAAGCGTCCGGACATTGAGTGGATATTCCTTTCCTGGAATTTATTAATTACTAATTCAGGTCACGCAAGGTCGGGCTCGACCGGACTCTTTCTTTCTTGACCTACTTTAGTCAGGTCCTTAACGATGAAGTCCCAGATGGCGTCGGCGAGTGCTAATTTGTCGGTTTTTGGTAAAGATATTGCTTGATTACTGGTTACTAAAACGGCTTCATTCTCATCACTACTAATACCAACTGAAGCAGAGACTTTGTTACCGACAATCAAATCAGCTTTCTTTTTCTCTAACTTGGCTTTAGCTAAGCCAACAAGTTCTTCATTATTATTTGCAGTTTCAGCAGCAAAACCAACTAGATATTGCTTTACAGGTTTATTCTCAGATAACACAGTCAAGATATCTCCGGTTTTACTCAATTCAATATTCAACTTATCTGTTGACTTTTTAATTTTTAATTGTTCAGGATTGGGAACAAAATAATCTGCAACCGCGGCATTCATAATCACTATGTCAGCAGATCCAGCTCGAAGAGTCATTTGTTCCATCATTTCTAAAGCAGAGTTTGCTGCCACAAATTCAACTCCTGCAGGAATTGCAACGTTTAGATTTGCACCGACCAAAGTTACTTTGGCACCTCTACTCAATGCAGAAAGTGCAAGAGCTACTCCTTGTTTGCCACTTGCTCTATTGCCAATAAATCGGATTGGATCAATTGCTTCTCTGGTTCCACCAGCAGAAATTAAGACATTTAGTCCAGATAAATCCTTAGGTAAATTTGATGTTTTTCGATTTACAACTTGCTTTACAACCCGAGCAATCTCATTTGTATCTGGAAGACGACCCACTCCTTGGTCTTCACCAGTTAATTGTCCAACTGCTGGTTCTAAAACTAAGAAACCACGTTTACGAAGAGTTGCGACATTTTTTCTTGTTGCTGAATTTTCCCACATTTCTGTGTGCATTGCTGGTGCCAAGATAATTGGACACTTCGCTACCAACAAAGTTGCAAGTAATGCATCATTAGCAAAGCCATAAACAAGGTGAGCTAAGAAATCTGCTGTAGCAGGTGCGACCACAATTGCATCCGCATTTTTAGCAACGTTTACATGTTCTACATCATGGGCTTTATCCCAGATATCTGAAATAACAGGTTTACCACTTAAAGCTGCAAATGTTGTTTCGCCAACAAACTTAAGAGCACTATTAGTAGCAATAACTTGAACGTCTAGATCTTGATCTTTGAGTCTTCTAATTAGATCAGCAGATTTGTAAGCAGCAATGCCACCAGTAACTCCAAGTACAACTAAAGGTCGAGACATGTTTTCTCCGACTTAGTTATTTGAGAATTTCTTAGGAAACAGTTTCTTCAGTTGGTGCAGCATCGTCGCCCTCTTGGTTATCGGCTACAACTGCAGCATCTGCTTGAGCTTCTACATCTTCTGTAGTTACTTCAGCAGTTTCTTCGAAAGTTTCTTCATAAACTCCGGCAAATGAATTGTCATAGCCAGCGTTATATCTTTGTTGAGCTTGAATCGCAGCTAATCTTCTTTGTTCCATTTCAGCTGCTTCTTGAGCCAAAACCTCTGGATCAACGTGTTCGGTGTTTAAAAGTTTTGAATTAATTTCTCTTAATGCAATTGATAATGGTTTTTCTTGTAATTGTGTTTCAACAAGTGGACCAACATATTCAAGTAAGCCTTCACCTAATTGTGAATAGTAAGCATTAATTTGACGTGCACGTTTGGCAGCATAAATAACTAATTGATATTTAGAACCTGCAGTATCCAATAGATCATCGATTGGAGGATTAGTAATTCCTTCTGGACGAATTGTGGTTGCCACTGTTAATTAAGGCCTTTCAGGTCAAATTTGATATCTCTTAATTGAGATGTAACAAGGTTATCAGTTGACTGACTGCCGACTGAACATCCTCATTGATTACCACAGCATCGAACTCATTTTCAGCCTCTAACTCACCTATTGCCACCTGGAGTCGAAGTTCTAGTTCTTCTGGCTTCTCTGTACCTCTATCAATAAGTCTTCTTTTCAATTCCTCAATTGAAGGAGGTTTAAGCATGACTAGAAAAGCTTCAGGCATTGATTTTTTTACTTGTCGGGCTCCTTGTAAATCTATTTCTAAAACTACTATTTGATTATTTTTAATTCTTTCTTCAACAGGTTTTCTAGGAGTCCCATACCAGGCGCCAGCAAATTGTGCATGCTCTAACAAATTTCCCTTATCTATTTCATCTAAAAATTCTTTCTCAGTTAAAAACATGTAATGATCATCATGATTTTCTTCAGGTCTAGGTTTACGCGTTGTTGCTGATACAGAGAGAAAAACTTCAGGTTTTTGCCTGATGAGTTCTCTTACAACTGTTCCTTTACCAACCCCTGAGGGTCCTGCTAAAACGACAAGTTTAGATTTCACGAACTAAATTCCGCTAAGAGTGCATTTAATTGGTTAGGGCCTAATCCTCTAAGTCTTCTACTTTGGGCAATACCAATTCTTTCCATTAAATTCTCAGCTCTTATCTTTCCAACTCCTGGCATGGATTCCAAAAGAGCAATTACTTTCATTTTTGCAACAGCTTCATCGGTTTGAATACGAGAAAATGCTTCGGCCAGATTCATTTCGCCATTTTTTAGTTTCTCGCGAAGACTTGCTCTCACTTTTCTAGCTGCTGCTGCTTTCAGTAAAGCGGCGGCACGTTCTTCTTTAGTGAGGGTAGGTAATGCCATGGGGTTATCTTTGCACCTTGCTATTTGGTGATGCAATAACGGTCATCACAATTTAACGCTATTTACTTCTTCACTTATTCTCTTGGCTGATTCACTAACATTGTCTGATCCTGTGATTGGTCTACCAATTACCAGCAAGTTTGCTCCATTTAAAAGAGCCTCTTCGGGGGTTGCAATTCTTTGCTGATCATTGGCATTTGAACCTTTTGGTCTAACACCTGGTGTTATTAGCACAATTGATGGATCAACGTTCTTACGAATTTCAGCAACTTCTTGTGGACTGCAAACTATTGCACGTGCACCGGCAGCCACAGCAAGCTTTGCTAAATTTACGGCTGATTCTTTGGGTGCATTCTTAAATCCAATTTTTTGTAGATTTACTTCGTCAATTGAAGTCAAAATGGTTACAGCAACTATCAAAGTATTAGGCAATGTCTTTACCGCTTCATTAATCATCTCTGCCCCACCTGAGGCGTGAACTGTTAAGTATTTTGGATTTAGATCAGCAACTGATCGACACGCCCCAGCAACTGTGGCGGGAATATCGTGAAGTTTTAGATCTAAGAAGATTTCGCAATCACTGATTTTTCTTATTTCTTCAATTGAGCTTTTGCCATCTCGAAGATAATTTTCTAAACCTATTTTTAGTGTTGAGACATAAGGAGAAACTTCCTTGGCCCATGATTTAGCTGTTTGTAAATCTGGTGCATCAAGGGCAACTGCAATTGGTGCTCTCATCTATAAATCTTCTCGGTGGGCGGCACTAATGATTTCAGACAACGAGCGGATTCCTTTTTCTTGCAAAATTTCAGCTGTCTCATCATGAATTCTCACACAAGCTTCTGGATCATTAAAAACTGTTGTACCAACACTTATGGCATTTGCCCCAGCAGCAAAAAATTCAATGGCATCTCTTCCATTTCTTATTCCACCCATGCCAATAATTGGAATATTTGGTAAAGCTTTTCTTATTTGATAAACGCATCGAACAGCAACTGGTCTGATTGCAGGACCTGATAATCCACCAGTTTTGCCACTCAGTTTTGGTAACAAAGTATCTGTATCAATGACCATTCCCAACAACGTGTTGATGACACTTAATCCATCAGCACCTGCTTTTACAACTGACTTTGCAATTTCGGTTATGTCGGTTACATCGGGTGATAATTTTGCAAAAAGTGGAATGCTTGCTGAAACATTTCTTCGCACATTGTTTATAACATCTGCAGCTGCATACGGGTCACATGCAAAAACTTGACCTCTATTTTCAACATTAGGACAAGAAATGTTTACTTCAATTGCAACTACTCCAGGAATATCCCTTAATTTATCTGCAACTTTGCCAAATTCTTCAACGTTATTTCCTGCAATAGAAACAATAGTTTTGGCACCCTTTTGACTCAACCAACTCAAATCGTTTTGAATAAAATCATCAATACCTGGTCCTTGTAAACCAATTCCGTTTAACATTCCACTAGGAGTTTCGGCCATACGAGGAGTGGCTCTGCCAGATCTTGGATTTAACATCACACTTTTTGTTACGACTGCTCCAATAGTGGTGATGTCAATAAATTGATCTAATTCTTTTCCAGCAGCAGCACAACCTGAAGCTGTAAAAACTGGTGAAGAAAATTCCAGTCTTCCAAGTTTGGTAGACATATCTACCGTTGTTCTTTTAGGAACTCTTTTCATTAGTGTCCACCAATTTCAGGAGCGCCCCAAGTATCAGCAGGAATTGTGCCAACTTCATCCCAACGAACTTTGTCTCCTCTAAAAGCTGGACCATCAACACAAGAACGAAGCATTCTTGTTACACCGTCTTCACCAATAATTGGCATAACACAAGTCATGCAGACACCAATTCCACAAGCCATTGATTCTTCAACACTTGTTTGCGAAACAATTCCGTGGAGTGTGGCAACTTCGGAAACTGCTTTTAGCATTTGCATTGGACCACAGGCATAAACAACTGCTGCACCAGATTTTTTGATTACATCAGGCAATACATCAGTAACTCGACCCATCACACCAGATGTTCCATCATCAGTTGTTACAGAAAGTGTTGTTGAAATTCTTCTTGCTTCAAGCATTCCAAATAGTTTTTCTTGAGTGGATGCTCCCAAAATAAAATCAACTCGGCAACCTCTTGCTGTTAATGCTTCAGCCAAAGTAAACAGTGGAGCTGCACCATAACCGCCACCAACTAAAACACAAGGTACTGGTTCTTTGGGCAAACTAAATGGTTTACCTAATGGACCAACTAAATTAATAGGATCATTTCTTTTTAGATTTGCAATGTAATCAGTACCTGGTCCATGTGGTGACACCACAATGTCAACTGTTCCACCATAAACTCCACGATCATTTACTTGATAAATACTGAATGCTCTTCTAAGAATTAACGAACTTCTTTCATCCCCAATTGCTACGGCCACGAAATTGCCTGGTTTAAAATCTTTGGGAATATCAGCTGCTGTTGCAGTTAATACAAAATAACTTCCAACTTTTTTAACGTCAACGACTGTGCCTTTATGAACAATGGGCATTAAAAACCAGCTTCTTTATAAAACACTTCTCTGGACTTGGCTAAATCTTTGGCCCATTCTTGCAATGATTTAACACTAAATCCAGTCTTTTGTAATGCTTCTATTCCAGCAACAGCGGCTTTTAAACCTTGTGATGTTGTAATGCAAGGGACACTTCTCTTAGTGGCTGCAGTTCTGATTTCATAGCCATCCGTTCGAGTGCCTCCCCCATGTGGAGTATTAACCACTAAATCAATATCACCATTCATAATTGCTTCGGTAGTTGTGACTTCACCATCAGCGTGACCTTCTTGAACTTTTCTCAAAATTTCTGATTTGATTCCACGTTTAGCGATGAATTCTGAGGTTCCTTTTGTAGCAAATATTTTGAAACTTAGCTGGCTTAATTTTTGTATGGAAGGAATCATTTGCTCTTTATCTTTGTCTGCTGCTGAAACAAATACACTTCCCTTTAAAGGCAATCCTCCGGCATATGCCCCACTTTGAGATTTAGCAAAAGCCATACCAAAATTTGAATCAATGCCCATTACTTCACCTGTGGATTTCATTTCTGGACCCAAAACAGAGTCAACACCAGTAAATCGACCAAAGGGAAGAACAGCTTCTTTAACTGCAACTGGAGCTCCAATTAATTCATCTGCGCCATCACCATGTTTAGGCAAAATTCCCTCGGATCTTAATTCTTTAATTGTTGTTCCCAACATGATGCGAGAGCAAGCTTTAGCTAAAGAAACACCTGTTGCTTTTGAAACAAACGGAACTGTTCTTGATGCACGAGGATTTGCTTCAAGTACATATAAAACATCTTTTGATAAGGCATATTGCACGTTTAGTAAACCAATAACACCTACACCTGTTCCAATGGCAAAAGTGCTTTGTCTTATCTGTTCAATTTGATCATTAGTCAATGAGATTGGTGGCAGTGAACAAGCACTGTCACCAGAGTGAATTCCTGCTTCTTCTATGTGTTCCATAACTCCACCAAGAAACATTTCTTTCCCATCAAACAAAGCATCAACATCAATTTCTAAAGCATCATCAAGAAATCGATCAACCAACACAGGATGATCTGGAGTTATTTCGGTAGCTCTTTCGATGTATTGAGAAAGCATGTTTTCGTCGTAAACAATTTCCATTCCTCGACCACCTAATACATAAGAAGGTCTGACTAGAACTGGATAACCAATTTCAGAAGCGATTTTCTTGGCTTCAGGAAAAGATGCTGCCATGCCATGATCAGGAGAAATTAATTTTGCTTTTTCCAAAACCTTGCCAAATGCTCCACGTTCCTCTGCTAAATGAATTGCTTCAGGACTGGTGCCAACAATTGGTACACCGTTGTCTTTAAGTTTTTGTGCCAAACCTAATGGAGTTTGTCCACCCAATTGAACAATAACTCCTAAGACATTTCCTGAGAGTTGTTCTGCATAAACAATTTCTAAAACGTCTTCTAGCGTTAATGGTTCAAAATACAAACGATCTGAGGTGTCATAGTCTGTGGAAACTGTCTCGGGATTGCAATTAACCATGATGGTTTCAAATCCTGCTTTTTTCAAAGTTTGAGCAGCGTGCACGCAGGAATAATCAAATTCAATTCCCTGGCCAATTCTATTTGGACCAGAGCCGAGAATAATTACTTTTTTCTTATCAGACTTGGCCACTTCTGATTCTTCGTCGTAACTTGAATAATGATAAGGAGTCTTAGCTTCGAATTCAGCAGCACAAGTATCTACCGTTTTATAAACTGGTCTGATTTTCATTGCGTGACGATCTTTTCTAACTTGATTTTCACTTGATTTAGTAAGTTGTGCAATTTGTGCGTCAGAAAAACCATGTTGCTTTGCATACTTCATCAAATCTGGGGTTATTGATTTTGCATTTTTAACTTCTAGAGCTATCTCATTAATAAGTTGAATTTGGTCAAGAAACCAAGCATCAATTTTTGTGCTTTCATGAAGTTCTGCAACAGAAGCACCTGCCCACATGGCCCTTTGAACTGTATTGATTCTTCCATCAGTTGGACGTGCAGCAGTTTTAACTAATTCTTTTGCAGACTCCTTAACATCTGAAAAGTCAAAGGGTGCGTCTTTCTTTTCTAAACTGCGAAGAGATTTTTGTAAAGCTTCTGAGAAGTTTCGTCCAATTGCCATTGCTTCTCCCACACTTTTCATGTGTGTAGTCAAAGTGGTGTCTGCTCCTGGAAACTTTTCAAAAGCAAAACGAGGAATTTTTACCACAACATAATCAAGTGTCGGCTCAAATGAAGCCGGAGTTTCTTTTGTGATGTCATTTGGAATCTCGTTAAGTGTGTAGCCAATTGCTAATTTTGCAGCAATTTTGGCAATTGGAAAACCAGTTGCTTTAGAAGCTAATGCTGAAGATCGAGAAACTCTTGGGTTCATCTCAATAACAATCATTCGACCATCTTCTGGATTTAAAGCAAATTGAATATTGCATCCACCTGTGTCAACACCAACTTCGCGAATTACATCAATTGCCACATCTCTCATGTGTTGATATTCACGATCAGTCAATGTCATCGCTGGAGCAACAGTTATGGAATCTCCTGTGTGCACTCCCATTGGATCAAAGTTTTCAATAGAACAAATAATCACCACATTGTCATGGTGATCTCTCATTAATTCAAGTTCATATTCTTTCCAACCGATAATGCTTTCTTCTAATAGCACTTCGCTGGTTGGCGATGCTTGTAATCCTGAAGCAACAAATTTAATTAAATCTTCTTCGTTGTAAGCAATTCCAGATCCTGCTCCACCCATCGTGAAAGAAGGTCTTACAACAAGTGGATAACCAAGCACTTGCGCTGAAGCAATACATTCATCAAATGAATGACAAATTTCACTCTTCGCAGAATTGCCACCGATTTTTGCAACTATTTCTTTAAACTTTTCACGATTTTCGCCTCGTTCAATTGCTTCGACTTTGGCACCGATTAATTCAACGTTGTACTTTTCTAGAATTCCTTCACGATGAAGCGCCATCGCTGCGTTTAATGCAGTTTGGCCACCCAATGTTGGCAATATTGCATCTGGTTTTTCCTTGATAATTATTTTTTCCAAAATATCGGTTGAAATTGGTTCAACATAAGTTGCATCAGCAAATTCAGGATCTGTCATGATTGTTGCTGGATTACTATTTAGAAGAATTACTCTTATTCCTTCTGCTCTTAAAACTCGACAAGCTTGAGTTCCTGAATAATCAAATTCGCATGCTTGCCCAATCACAATTGGTCCTGAACCAATTACCAGGACTGAATTAATGTCTTTTCTTTTAGGCATTGTTTTTGTCCATCAAATTTGTGAAGCGATCAAATAGGTATTGAGCATCATGTGGACCAGCTGCTGCTTCAGGGTGATACTGGACGCTAAAGGCTGGTTTATCTTTAAGTGCAAGTCCTTCAACAACATTGTCATTCAAACAAATGTGACTTACTTCTACTCTGCCAAATTCTGTGTCACTAATTTTGTCTATTGGAGCCTTTACTGCAAATCCATGATTATGAGTTGTTATTTCGACTTTTCCTGTAGTTCTATCTAAAACTGGTTGATTAATGCCGCGATGTCCAAAAGTTAATTTATAAGTTTCAAAACCAACAGCTCTGCCTAAAATTTGATTACCAAAACAAATTCCGAATAATGCTCTATTTGCTCTCAGAACTTCTTGGGTTACAGATATTGCATGTTTGGCAGTTTCAGGATCTCCTGGGCCATTACTTAAAAACACTCCATCAATTCCAGCAGCAAGCACTTCTTCTGCCGTAGCACTTACTGGAAGTACTGTTAATTCAATTCCCCTAGTCGTTAGGTTATGTAAAATTCCATTTTTCATTCCCAAATCGATAGCAGCAACCTTGTACAGGGTTTTGCCAACAGCTGGAAGCACATAAGGTTCTTTTGTGGAAACCATTCCGCACAGATCTGCACCTTTCATTCGAGGTGAATTCTTTACTTTATTTATAAAGTACTCACTGTTTTGAGAATCAATGTCTTGAGAAAATATTCCTGCTCTCATGGCACCTTTATCTCTTAAGTGCCTGGTTAATGCTCTGGTATCAATACCTGAAATTCCCACAATATTTTGGTTTACTAATTCTTGATCAAGAGTTCTTTTTGATCTCCAATTTGAAGACATTCGAGAAGGATCTCTAACTACATAACCTGATACCCAAATGCGGGAAGATTCATCATCTTCATCATTAATGCCAGTGTTTCCAATATGAGGTGCAGTTTGAATAACAATTTGTTGATAATAAGAAGGATCAGTCAAAGTTTCTTGATATCCAGTCATACCAGTTGTGAAAACAGCTTCGCCAAAAGTCTCACCCATTTTGCCAAAAGATCTACCTCTAAAAACAGTTCCGTCTTCTAGAACTAAGAGCGCAGGGTTAATACTCATTTTTGGACTTGACCACTTTTCATACTGAATTTGCCGCGAAAGATTGTATGAATGACTTTACTTTTTAATGTCATGTCATGAAACGGATTGTTAGTACTTAATGAATGCGTGTCTTTAGCATCAACTTTCCATGAAGCATTTGGATCAATAATGCACAGATTTGCAATCTCATTTTCAGCAATTGGTCGACCATGTTCTGTTAACTGACCAATTTCGGCAGGTTTCTCACTCATCACTCTTGCCACATCTGCCCAAGTCATTAATTTTGTTTCAATCATTGCAGTGGCCACTACTGAAAGAGCTGTCTCTAAACCTGTCATGCCAAAAGCAGCTGAACTCCATTCACCTTCTTTGTCTTCCATTGGATGAGGTGCATGATCTGTTGCAACAACATCAATGATTCCCTCAGCTAAAGCTTTTCTTAGTTCATTAATGTCATCATCTGTTCTTAATGGTGGATTAACTTTGAATTTAGCGTCGTAGCTTTCACAATGAATTTGGCTAAGGAACAAATGATGAGGGGTAACTTCTGCAGTTACATTAACTTTCTTTCCCTTTGCCCAGCGCAGAATGTCTACTGTTCCCGCAGTTGAAGCATGACAAACATGTAACTTTGATTGCACGTGTTCAGTGAGTAATACATCTCTTGCCACGATTGCTTCCTCTGCAACGGCCGGCCAACCAGTAAGACCTAATCTTCCTGATAATTCTGATTCGTTCATTTGAGCATTTTTTGTCAATCTTGGTTCTTGTGCATGCTGGGCAATAACGCCATTAAATGCTTTTACATATTCCAATGCGCGTCTCATTAACACTGGATCTGAAACACAATGTCCATCATCGCTAAAGATTCTTACTCTTGCAGTTGAATCAGCCATCGCAGAAAGTTCAGCTAAATTTTCACCTTTCAAACCAATGGTTACTGCTCCCACTGGGTAAACATCAACAAGACCAATACTTTTTCCTAAATTCCAAACTTGTTCCACCACTCCTGCTGTATCTGCTACTGGCAATGTGTTTGCCATTGCATGTACCGCAGTAAATCCTCCACGAGCAGCAGCAGCACTTCCCGTTGCAACTGTTTCGGCATCTTCTCTGCCCGGTTCGCGTAAATGTGTATGTAGGTCAACTAATCCAGGAAGAATTATTAATCCAGTTAAATCAATAACTTCTGCCTTGTCATCTTTCAACGAATTTGCTGGCGCAACTTTAGATATTTTGTCATTTTCGATCAAGATATCTACATTCTTTTCACCCTTGAGGGATCCGTTTTGTAGTAAAATACTCATTAGTTGTTTTCACCTGTTTCGCTATTTGAACCACCTAGTAGTAAATACAAAACGGCCATTCTCACACTTACTCCGTTTGCAACTTGTTCAATCACAACTGAGTTGGTGCTGTCTGCAACTTCAGCAGTAATTTCCATACCTCTATTCATGGGACCAGGATGTAAAACAAGAGCATGTTTTTGCATGGTTTTTAATCTTTGAGCGTTTAAACCAAAGTTTCTAGAGTATTCCCTAGTGGTTGGAAAATATGCATCACTCATTCTTTCTTGTTGAACTCGTAACATCATTACTGCATCAACTTGAGGAAGAACTTCATCTAAATCGTAAGAAAATTCACCATTCCACTTTTCTATTCCAACTGGAAGCAGCGTTGGTGGAGCTACCATGATTGGAGTTGCACCTAAAGTTTTTAACAAAATTGCATTGCTTCTAGCAACTCGGCTGTGCAAAATATCGCCCACTATGGCAACTTTTAGTCCATTTAAATCACCTTCGTTATTTCTTAAGTGTTTTCTTATTGTGTAGGCATCAAGTAGAGCCTGAGTTGGATGTTCGTGTGTGCCATCGCCAGCATTAATTACTACCGCATCAATCCAATTTCTAGTGGCAAGTAAATGAGGTGCACCTGATGACCCATGTCTTATTACGACTGCATCTGCTCCCATTGATTGCAAAGTTTGAGCAGTATCTTTAAGGCTTTCTCCTTTTGAAACACTTGATCCTTTAGCCGAGAAATTAATAACATCAGCACTCAATCTTTTGGAAGCTGCTTCAAAGGAAATTCTGGTTCTAGTGCTGTCTTCGAAGAATAAATTAACAACTGTTCTGCCTCTTAAAGTTGGTAATTTCTTCACAGGTCTATCAGAAATTAAGGCTAATTCTTTAGCTGTATCAAGAACTAAAACTGCTTCATCTTTGTTTAAATCATGAGCAGAAACTAAATGTTTCTTCATTGCTCACCCGCTGAGATGATTACTGATTCTTGATTACCATCAACATCTGCCAAAGAAACTTGAACGGATTCACTCATTGATGTAGGAATATTTTTTCCCACGTAATCTGCTCTAATGGGCAACTCTCTATGGCCGCGATCAATCAACACAGCAACTTGAACCATGGCAGGTCTACCGATGTCATTTAAGGCATCAAGGGCTGCTCTAATTGTTCGACCTGAAAACAAAACATCATCAACCAAGATGACTATTTTGTGATCGATTCCTTCATCAGGAATTTCTGTATGAGCAAGAGCTCTAGGAGGTCTTAGTCTTAAATCGTCTCGATACATCGTGATATCAAGAGAGCCAACGGGAATATTTACTTTTTCGAATTCATTTATTTTTTGGGCGATGCGATTTGCTAATGGCACACCGCGAGAAGGAATACCCAGCAGAACTAAATCTTTTGAACCTTTATTGTTTTCAAGAATTTCATGAGCAATACGAGATAGTGCTCGGGAAATATCGGATGATTCAAGGACTACTCGTGCAGAGTTACGAGAATTGGCACTCATTGTGCTTCTCGACCTCCTTCTCCGCCTCACGGGACGGTATTAAAGGATGCCTTACTAAAAGTTTAGGTTAGCAGATGAAATTAACTTTCGTCTGCACCTGTCCCAACTTTGTGCACGCGCATACCGTTTGTTGTTCCTGGAACACCCGGTGGAACACCTGCCACAACTACAACAAGTTCGCCGTACTTGGCCAAATTGTTGGAAGTCAAGCGACGATCAACTGTGGCAACCATGTCATCAGTGTGTTTAACAGTTTCTGAAAAGAAAGTTTCTGTTCCCCAAATAAGAGCAAGTTGACGTTGAACCTTTTGATCAGTTGCAAAAGCCAAAATTTGAGAGGCAGATCGATGTCTTGCCATGAGACGAACACTTCGTCCAGTTTCTGTGAAAGCGATTAAGTATCGAGCATTAATGGCTTTACCAACCGCAACAGCTGCTGTTGTTACAGCTCTGCCAGTACTTCCTTGTGTTTCAGGTTCTAATTTCGGTAACTGTTCCAAAGCTTCTTCTTCAACATGTTCAATGATTCGAGCCATAGTTTCAACTACACCTACTGGATTTTCTCCCACGCTGGTTTCACCACTTAACATCAACGCATCTGCTCCATCAAGAACAGCATTTGCTACGTCACTTGCTTCTGCTCTAGTAGGTCTTGATGAGGTAATCATTGATTCCAACATTTGTGTTGCCACAATCACTGGTTTACCAATTTGTCGTGCCATTTGAATTGCACTTTTTTGAACTAATGGAACTTCTTCTAAGGGCAGCTCAACACCTAGATCTCCACGAGCGATCATGATGGCATCAAAAGCTTCCAAGATGTCTTTCAAATTTTCAACGGCTTGAGGTTTTTCAATTTTTGCCACTACGGGAAGTCTTTTGCCAACTTTATCCATGATTTTATGAACATCATCAATATCTTTTGAACTTCGAACAAAAGAAAGAGCAATAAGGTCACAATCGTTATTTAATGCCCAGATTATATCTTCTTCGTCTTTGTCTGACATTGCTGGAACATTTACTGCTACTCCGGGAAGATTTAGTCCTTTACTGTTGGAAATCGTTCCACCCTCTATTACTTTGGTGATTACATTATTTCCTTTAACTTCTACTACTTCTAATCTAATTTTGCCATCATCAACAAGAATTGGGTCACCTTTTTTAACATCTCCAGGCAAACCTTTATAGGTTGTAGAAACTTTCTCTTTATCTCCTGCGATGTCATCTGTTGTGATGGTGAAATTTTGCCCATTAACAAGTGACACTGGACCATTACCAAAGATTCCGACTCGAATTTTGGGACCTTGTAAATCAGCAAGAGCTGCTATTTCTTTGCCTTCAAGTTTTGAGGCTTCTCTTACTAAATCAAGTCTTTTCTTGTGATCTGAATGATCTCCATGAGACATATTCAATCTAGCGACATTAAGTCCTGCTTTGATTAATTTTTGAACAGTTGCCAAATCATCAGTTGCTGGTCCAAGTGTTGCAACAATCTTGGCTCTTCTCATATTTTCTATTCTATTGGATTGCAATTTTTAGACTGTGATTGGTCTTGATGTTGGCTCAATTGGAGCAGGTAAATTTGTTTCACCAATCAAATATTTATCAACCGCAGCAGCAGTGGAACGACCTTCGGCAATTGCCCAAACAATTAATGACTGACCTCTGCCTGCATCTCCGCACACAAAGACACCTTCAGCGTTAGTTGCAAAATTTTCATCTCGAGCAATATTTCCACGTGGATCTAGATTGAGTTTGAGTTGATCGATAAAAGATGCTTTCTCAGGTCCCACAAATCCCAAAGCTAAGAAAACAAAATCAGCAGGAATTATCTTTTCACTTCCCTTTACCGGCTCAAATTTTCCATTTTTGAATTCAACTTCAACAATTTCTATACCCTTGACTTGATTATTCTGACCGATGAATTTTTGTGTGTTAACACTGTAAATTCTTTCGCCACCTTCTTCATGAGCACTAGTTACGCGATATGTCATTGGATATGTTGGCCAAGGTTGTGAATCTGGTCTTATCTCTGGAGGAAGAGGCAGAATTTCTAATTGAGTAACACTTTTTGCTCCTTGGCGATGAGCAGTTCCTAGGCAATCTGCTCCTGTGTCTCCACCACCAATGATTACAACATCTTTGTCTTTAACATCAATTGGAGATTTTGCTAATTCACCTAATGCAACTCTGTTTGCTAAAGGAAGATATTCCATCGCTTGATAAATACCATTAAATTCTCTTCCTGGAACAGGTAAATCTCTCCAGGCTGTAGCACCAACTGCGATTACTAAAGCGTCATATCTCTTACGCAAATCGTTAGCTTCAATATCAACACCAATATCAACACCACTTCTAAATTTGATTCCTTCTGCTTCCATTTGTTCAAGTCTTCTATCAACATGAATCTTTTCCATTTTGAATTCTGGAATTCCGTAACGAAGCAATCCCCCAAGTTTGTCTGCTCTTTCATAAATTGCCACAGTGTGACCAGCTCTGGCTAATTGTTGAGCAGCTGCAAGTCCAGCAGGTCCTGAACCAATTACTGCCACAGTTTTGCCACTTAATCGAGCAGGTGCTTGTGGAGTAACTAATCCTTGGGCGAATGCTCGGTCAGCAATTTCAACTTCAATTTGTTTAATAGTTACTGCATCTTTATTAATAGCTACAACACAAGCTGTTTCACATGGGGCAGGACATAGTCGACCTGTAAATTCTGGGAAATTATTTGTGGCATGTAGTCGCTCTGATGCTTCGCGCCAATCATCATTGAAGACCAGATCATTCCATTCAGGAATTAAGTTGCCTAAAGGACAGCCGTTATGGCAAAAGGGAATTCCACAATCCATACAACGACCTGCTTGAAGTTTTAATTTGTTAGTTTCAAATGGCTCATAAACTTCTCGCCAATCCATTAAACGCAGATCAACAGGACGTCTTTTGGGAGTTTCTCTTCTGGTATTAATAAAACCTTTTGGATCACCCACGAGACACCTCCATTACCGCTTCCATTGGATCTGTTCCATCTTTTTTAGCTTTTGCTTGAGCTAATAAAACTCTCTTATATTCACGAGGCATTACTTTTGTAAATTTCTTGAAGTCTTTATCATTTAGAAGTTGCTTTACTAATGGAGAATCTGTTTCTTCCAGATAATCTTTTAGTATTGATGACAAGAATTCTTTATCGTTGTCGTCTAATGATTCAAGTTCAACCATTTCGGAATTGACATTTTCAACGTTTAAATCAACAACGTATGCGATTCCACCGCTCATTCCAGCAGCAAAATTTCTACCGGTTTGGCCAAGAACCACAACTTTTCCACCTGTCATGTATTCGCAGGCGTGATCTCCCACTCCTTCAACTACCGCAGTGGCACCAGAGTTTCTAACACAGAATCTTTCTCCAACTAAACCTCTAACAAATAATGTTCCTGAAGTTGCACCATAGGCAGCAACGTTTCCAGCAATAACGTTTAGTGAAGATTCAAATTTAGCTTTTCTGTCTGGTCTAATTACGATTTTTCCACCAGATAGTCCTTTACCAAGGTAATCATTTGTGTCACCTTCAAGGCGAAGTGTTAGACCTTGGGGAATAAAGGCACCAAAAGATTGTCCGGCTGTGCCGTTAAATGTCAATTCGATTGTTCCTGTAGGTAAACCTGAGCCGCCATATTTTCTTGTGATTTGGCTTCCCAGCATTGTGCCAACGGTTCTATTCACATTTCTAATTTCAAATTGTGCTCTAACTAATTCACTCTTTTGAAGAGCAGGTTGGCAAATTTCAATCAGTTTGTTATCCAAAGCTTTACTCAAACCGTGATCTTGTGTTGTGGTTTGACGAAGAGAAGCATCTTTATCGATATCAACTTTATGCAAAATTGGAGACAAATCTAGGCCAGATGCTTTCCAATGACTAATTGCTTTTCTGGTATCAAGAATTTCAGAATGACCAATTGCTTCATCTAATGTTTTGAAACCAAGTTCGGCTAAATATTCTCTTACTTCTGTGGCAATAAATCGGAAAAAGTTTTCTACGAATTCTGGTTTTCCAGTGAATTTTTCTCTCAACGCTGGATTTTGTGTTGCTACCCCTACTGGACAAGTGTCTAGATGACAAACTCTCATCATGATGCAACCCATAACTACAAGTGGCGCTGTTGCAAATCCAAATTCTTCAG
>JAPLAV010000072.1 GCA_026393095.1 Actinomycetota bacterium
AATGCATTAAAACACTTTCAATTAACAATCCATCATGTAATTTCCATAAAGTTTTTACGGTATTGCCACCATCAGCTTTTTGAACCTTTAATTCATTAATTAATTTAGGAGTTAGTAATTCAGCAATTTTTTGTCTCTCCCCTGCTGGAAGATCGGTCCATTCATCAAAATTATCTGAAAGTTGCCCAAACCAATGTCTGCTCACCTGATCTGCTCTAAATCCAGGCAAACCTAATTCCTCTGCGAATTTCTTACGTTCTTTTAAATCAAAGTCAGCAATATGTTTTGGTGGCTTTTTTCTATTGGATTCTTTCTCGTTTTCAATTATCTCTAACATTTCAATTAAATCCTAAGAACAAGCCGAATAATAAAAATGACATTAGTGCATTTGGGGCCAAAGAATCTAGACGATCAAACATGCCACCATGCCCAGGAATTAACGAAGAAAAATCTTTGATGCCAAGTTTTCTTTGGATTGAGCTTTCAAAAAGGTCCCCAACTGTGCCAGATATTGCTAAGACAACGCCAATAAGTATTCCTTCACTAAATTGAATGTCAACAAATTTAGGTCCAATTAGACCTGCAAAAAGAGAAGCAAAAACAATTGAGCCAACTAGACCTTCATAAGATTTTTTAGGCGAAATATTTGGTGCGATTCGATGTTTGCCGATTAATATTCCTGTTAGATACCCGCCGGTATCACTAAGTGCTGTGATTGCAATAAATAAGAAAACCCGACCTGCCCCATCTTCAGGTCGAAGCATCAACATTGCTAAAGAACCAAATATTCCCAGATAACTAAATGCAAATAATGAGATTCCAAAGATACTTTTAAAACTGGATTGTTTTCTTGCTATGTAGGAATAAAGTAAGTTAATAAAAATTGCACCTAAAAATGAAATAACCAATACAGTTGATCCATAAAGTAAAGATAACACAGTCATCGCAATAATGGATAAAGCAATTAATGGAAATGATGCAGAAACGTTCTTTGTTTTTGACCACTGAGTAACTATTTCTTGTGCAGCCAGTAAAAGTGCAGTTAAAGCAAGAAATACAAATGCATATTTATTAATAAACAATGAAGCAACTACTAGCAAGATAAGAAACAACCCAATTGCTGTGGCAAGGGGAAGATTTCTACCAGTTTGAATTTTGCTCATTATTGGACTTTAGCCCAGATTTAATTAAAAAGAGGTTTGACTTAAACCTCTAGGAGTTCAGATTCTTTGTGTTTAAGCACATCATCAATACCGTGAACACCTTTATTGGTGATTTCATCTAGCGCTTTTTCAGCTCTCTTAACATCGTCTTCACTGACATCGCCATCTTTCTTGGGTTTATCAAGAGCATCCTTGGCATTTCTTCTGATGTTTCTAATTGAGATACGAGCATCTTCTGCTTTGTTTTTTGCTACCTTAATAAATTCTTTACGGCGTTCTTCGGTTAATTGAGGAATTGCCACTCTGATAATTCCGCCATCATTTGAAGGATTTACTCCAAGATCACTTTCACGAATTGCTTTTTCAATTGCTTGAATAGCACTCTTATCAAAAGGAGTAATAATGATCATTCTTGCTTCTGGAGTTTGAAAAGTTGCCATTTGATTCAAAGGAGTTTGGGTTCCGTAGTAGTCAGCAGATATTTTGTTGAACATTGATGCATTAGCTCTACCAGTTCTGATGGTGGCAAAATCTTCTTTGGCTACTTCAATTGCTTTATCAATTTTTAATTGTGCTTCTTTAAGAATTGCTTCAGTCATTTCTAGGCTCCCTGAATTATGGTGCCAATAGTTTTACCGGCAACGGCTTTGGCAATATTGCCATTTTCTAATAAATTGAAAACTACTATCGGTAAATTGTTATCTCGACATAAACTAATTGCTGTTGCATCTGCCACTTTTAGACCCTTTTGTAAAACCTCGTCATAAGTTAATTTGTCAAACTTCTCGGCATCTGGATTTTTTCTAGGATCTGAATCATAAACGCCATCAACACCTTTTGCCATCAACACAACTTCAGCGCCAATTTCTAAAGCTCTTTGAGCAGCGGTTGTATCTGTGGAGAAAAATGGTGCACCAAGTCCTGCCCCAAAAATTACTACTCGGCCTTTTTCTAAATGTCTTATTGCGCGTCTTGGAACATAAGATTCAGCAACTTGGCCCATAGTAATTGCGGTTTGAACTCTTGTTTCGACTTTTTGTTTTTCTAGAAAATCTTGTAATGCTAAACAATTCATTACTGTGCCAAGCATTCCCATATAATCTGCTCTTGCTCGATCCATGCCACGTTCAGATAATTCAGCACCACGGAAATAATTTCCGCCACCAATAACAACAGCTACTTGTGCGCCATCTTGAACAACATCAGCAATTTGAGCAGCAATACTTGAAACAACGTCTGGATCAACACCCAATGCCCCACTTCCGGCAAATGCTTCACCGGAAAGTTTGAGAAGGACGCGACCGTAACGTTTAGACATTTAGCTTTGGCCAACCTTGAATCTGGCGAATTGTTTAACACTTACGCCATTTTCTTTCAAGTGATCTGCAATAGTTTTCTTGTTATCTCTTACCCATGCTTGTTCTAACAAGCAGAAGTCTTTGTAATAAGAACCAACACGACCTTCCACAATTTTTGTGATTGCAGCTTCTGGTTTTCCTTCTTCGCGTGCAGTTTGCTCAGCGACGCGTTTTTCAGATTCAATTACTTCAGCTGGAACACTTTCGCGTGAAAGATAAATCGGAGCCATAGCTGCGATTTGTTGAGCAACATCTTTTGCAACTTGATCATTTTCTTTATCAAGTTGAACCATCGCACCAACACCTGCTGGAAGAGAAGGATCTGGTTTGTGAAGATAAACAGAAACATGTCCACCTGAGAATTGAGCAAATCTTCTGATTTCAACTTTTTCACCCATAAATGCATTTGCTTCATCAAGGAGTTGTTGCACAGATTTTCCATCTGATTGCACATTCATTAATGCTTCAACATCTTTGGGTTTTTCACTCAAAATCAAACTTGCAACTTTGTCTCCTAATTTGATGAAGTCATCAGTTTTGGCTACGAAGTCTGTTTCGCAATTAACTTCAACGAAAGCACCATCTGTCTTATTACTTACTATTCCTGAAACAATTCCTGCAGATGCATTTCGTCCTTCGCGCTTACCTACGTCTTTGGCACCTTTAACTCTTAAGAGTTCAATGGCTGCATTGAAATCGCCATTGGTTTCATCCAAGGCTTTCTTGCAATCCATCATGCCTGAACCGGTTTTTTCGCGTAACTTCTTTACATCTTCTGCAGAGTAATTTGACATTTACTTTTCGTTTCCTATTCGCGTTTTAGTTAGTTACTTTTCTTCAGGTGTTGTTGCAGCTACTGCTTCAACTACGGCTTCTATGTTTCCTGCTAATAATTCTTTTTCCCAGTCAGCTAAAGGTTCAGCAATAACTCCTGCTGCTTCAGCATTCTTGGTGGAACGAAGTTGCAAACCTTCAGCAACTGCATCAGCAATAACTCTTGTTAATAGAGAAATTGATCTGATTGCATCATCGTTTCCTGGAATTGGAAAGTTGACTTCATCTGGATCACAGTTGGTATCAAGTATTGCTACAACTGGAATTCCTAGTTTGCGAGCTTCATCAACTGCAATCTGTTCTTTCTTGGTATCGATGACCCAAAGCACACTTGGTACTTTTGCCATATCGCGAATACCACTTAGCACTGAATCTAATTTGTCTTTTTCACGACGCATCATCAAAAGTTCTTTTTTGGTGTAACCAGAACTAGTGTCATCAAAATTGATTAATTCAAGTTCTTTTAATCTTTGGATTCTTTTTTGGATGGTTCCAAAGTTTGTGAGCATTCCACCAAGCCAACGTTGGGTAACAAAAGGCATACCCACTCTTTTTGCTTGTTCGTGAATTGCTTCGTGTGCTTGACGTTTTGTTCCAACAAACATGATGGAACCACCGCGAGCAACGGTGTCTTTAATGAATTCGTAAGCCTGATCTATAAAGGCTAATGATTGAGTTAGATCAATTACATAAATGCCATTGCGTTCGGTCAAGATGAAACGTTTCATCTTTGGATTCCAACGACGGGTTTGATGCCCGAAGTGAACACCTGACTCGAGCAATTGGCGCATTGTTACTACGGCCATGAAAATATCCTTGTTCTGTTTATTTAGCTTTAACTAAATAAACCATTTGGTTGTTTTGAATTAATCAATTTGATTAATTCACCTGACATCCGCTCATTTGCATTAGCGCTACAAGATTTCTGTAGACCGTGCCCGCAAGTGGTCTGGGGTGAATTTCTTCCAGCTACCGGATGTGCGAAGTCACCTGAATTTTTAGGTCCTGGTGCTAGAAATAAATATTACTTACGAGGAACTTTCCTCTTTCCTCTTACCCCTGGAATGCTTCCACAACCCATGCTTATGCACATATAAGTAGAAAGAATCTCACTCTTGCCTAGTTTTTTATGAAGAATTACTAGATGCCCACCTTTTTGATCCTTGCTTCCTTAATCCTGATTCCTCCGATTCCAGGGGCAACTCAAGTTAAAGATTTTGATTTACCCGTTTCTACCTATGCTGCAGGACATCGAGGTGTGGACTACTTATCTACTTTTGGCACACCAGTTTTAGCTGCAGCCGATGGAGTGATCACTCATGCAGGAGTAATTGCCAATCGATGGACCATCACAGTTACCCATAATAATTTAAGAACAACTTATGAACCAGTAAAGCCTGTAATTAATTTTGGAGATTTTGTAAGGCAAGGACAAATTATTGGATATTTACAACAAAATGGTTCTCATTGTTTTCCTGAAAGTTGTTTACACTTTGGACTAAAAGAAGGAAAGACTTATTTAAATCCCATTATTAATAATTTTAGGACTTATCCTCGACTTTTGCCACTGTTTTCTTAAGCTCTTGGATGAGCGTTAGCAAAAACTTCTCTTAATCTTTCAATGGTGACATGCGTGTATTTTTGTGTGGTGGCAAGTGAGGAATGACCTAAGAGTTCTTGCACAATTCTTAAATCTGCACCACCTTCCAACATGTGAGTGGCAGCACTATGTCTTAAATCATGAGGTGAGATTTCTGGTGCTCCTTCAACCCGCAAAATTGCACTAGTGACAATTCTTCTCACTTGTCTGGTATCTAAACGTTTACCTCTGGAGCCAATAAATAAAGCGTTGCCTGATTTGTCGTTCATAAATTCAGATCTTGATTCATCAATATAGGTTCTAAGTGCATCTTTGGCAGGTTGTCCAAATGGAACAACTCTTTCTTTATTTCCTTTTCCAATTACTCTCATGGTGCAGCGCGAAAAATCTAGATCTTTGATATCAAGTCCAGTTAATTCACCAACTCTTATGCCTGATGAATATAGGACTTCCAAGATTGCGTGATCACGCATCCTGAGTGCTACTGAATTTTCTTCATCTTCCATATTGGAAGCTGTTTGCATCAAAGTATTTGCTTGTTTTTGGCCCAATACATTTGGCAGCTTTTTATTTACTTTAGGAGAAATTAACCTAATAGCAGGATCTGTTTTGATTAATTCTTTTTGAAAAGCCCAAGTACTAAATACTCTTGCAGTGCTACTTCTTCTAGAAATAGTGGAATTAGATGATCCTTTATCTTTTTGATCAGCTAACCAGAGTCTGAAAGTATTTAAATCAAGATCTGATAATTGTTTAATTCCTTGATTTGTCGCAAATTGTAAGAATAGTTCTAAATCAGTTCGATAAGTTCTAACTGTGTTTAAACTTCGATTCTTTTCAACTGATAGATATTTGACAAAATCCTCGACAATCGATGAGAACCAATCGTTTGAATTTGTCATGTTTCAATATTCTCACACCTTTATTGATTTATCTTTCTAAACTTACCTTCGTGGGGACTTGTCCTAGGGGCAAAATCAATTCCAGAACTTGTTGCAAATTGGTCACTGACTCTGCTTCCCTATTTCTGATTAACTCATTAGTTCCTGCACTTGATTTTGAGTGAATAGAACCTGGAACTGCTAAAACCAATCGTTGTATTCTTAATGCATGTCTGGCTGTGGAAAGTGCACCAGAAATTTCTGCAGCTTCAACCACCATTGTTGATTTAGATAGAGCTGCAATGATTCGATTTCGGTTTAGAAAAGAGTTTTTCGTTGGGCTTCTGCCAGGTGGATACTCACTTATCATCAATCCATTCTTAACAATTTTGTCGAAAAGAATTTCATTTTTTGATGGATAAAGATTATGTAATCCATTTGCCTGCACACAGATTGTTTTACCTTGAGCATTTAATGCTCCATGGTGACTTGCAGTATCAATTCCAATAGCCCCTCCCGAAACAACATTGAATCCAATCGAGGCCAAATCAAAAGCAAATTCTCCGGCGATGCTGTTTCCGTAATTTGAAGATTTTCTAGTTCCAACAATGGAGATATTTTCCTGATGTAACAAATCAATATCACCTTTAAAAAACAATCCCAAAGGTTTATTGAAGCCCAGGTCATCTAAAGATTTTGGCCAATAAGTGTCAATGGCTGATATGTAATTAATAGAATTTCGCTTTAAAACATATTTCAATTCCTGAATCTCACCTAAATTACTTAGCCTATTTTTTCGTCTTTTCTCAACCGCATTTCTAGGAGAAGACTGGTTTATTACATTGAGAGTTTCGATTGCTCCAAATTTAGTTATCAATTTGTAAGTGTCTAGATCGCAAATATCTGAGATCCAACTCAAAGCTAAATAGGCATCAGGTTCTGTATTTAGATCTTTAAATTTAGCCATTATTTAATAATGACTATTTTCAGACTTTCCTGGTGAATCAAATACAAATTATGTGGATAACAAATAGTTGTGGATAAAACTAGTTGCCAAGAATTTTTTGCCATTCTGCGCGATAAAGGGCATCTTTTGTCGCATCCATAATGATGAAAAACTTAACAAGATCAAATTGCTCTTGGCTTGGGAAAACCCAACGATTTTGTGCCAACTCAGGATCTAATTGTTTGGCTGCTTCTTGTGCTCCAACTACTGGACTTACATAACCTACATATTGAGCAACTTCTGCAGCAATTTTTGGTTCGTAGAAATAGTCAACAACTTTTTCAGCCCATTGTTTATTTTCGGCTCCTGCTGGAATCAGTAAATTGTCAGCAAAAACTAATCCGCCAGATTCTGGTACTTCAAAACCAAATTCATCACCTAATTGCCATAAGTCTCCGGCATAACCAACAATTGCTGCAACGTCACCATTTTCTAGGGACACAGCTGATTCATTGCCAACTATTTGTTGGATTTGTCCTAAATCGATTTGCTTTTGAATAAAAGCTAAAGCATTGCTAAATTCAGCATCTGTGAAATTATCAAGATTTGCTCCCTGCCAAGCCATTACTAAACCAATTGAGTCACCCATTTCAGAAGACATCAATATTTGTCCTTTTAGTCTTGGATCAAAGAATTGATCCATCGAAGTAATAGTGTCTACGCCTAATAGTTCTTTTATTTTTTGTTTATTAAATCCAATACCGGTGAATCCTGATTGCCAAGGAATCGCAAATTTTCTTTCCGGATCATAAGCCGCACCTAAATATGATGGAATTAAATTATTTGAAACATTTGGCATATTGTTTTTATCAAATTCTTGAACAAATCCCCCGCGAATCCAGGGCATAACAAAATCATCTGTGACCACAATTAAATCTCTGCCCACTGAATCACCTTTATCTAACACTGGTTTTAATTTGGCGAAAAATGCAGAATTATCATCGATGTCTTCGGTGTAAGAAATTTCAACGCCTAAATCTTTCGCACAAGATTCAACTAAAGGAAAACCTCCTTGATCATCAACTGGCATATAAAGAGTGAAATTAGACCAATTAACTTTTACTGAATTTGTGTTGGTTGATTCTGGAGAACTACTTGAACATGCACTGACTGCTCCCACAATTGGAAGACTTATTGAAGTTAGGGCAACATTTTTTAATAAATTGCGTCTGGCTAATTGAGGACGCGGGGGCCAAGGATCAGTCACTTCACCTCACTTAAATGTCTTAGCGATCTTCTAACAATGGTCTTGCATGATTAACAGGTTTACCATCTTTTATTGCTTTTCGTCTAGCAGCAATTCCAGAAAGTGCTTCCAAAACAACTCTGTTTGCAAGTAATGCTGTTATTTCGGCGTGGTCATAAGCAGGAGCAACCTCGACGACATCCATTCCCACAACTGGTAATTCAATAGCAATTTTTCTTACGGCATCTAGTAATTGTCTTGAAGTTAATCCCCCTGGCTCTGGTGTTCCAGTGCCTGGAGCTGAACCTGGGTCAACCACATCAATATCAACGCTAAGAAAAATTCCGTCAACATCTTTAATTGCATTTTTCATAACTTCATCCATGATCACATCAAAACCGCGAGAAACTATTTCACTCATTTCATAAGATCGCATTTCTTGCTTTGCCATCCAAGCCAAAATATCTGCCGGTGGCCAATAGCCCCTTAAGCCAATTTGAAAAAACTTACTTCCCTTAACTGCACCTGATTCAATTAATTGACGCATAGGTTGACCGTGGCCTACTAAAGATCCAAAAGTAATTTCGCCAGTGTCAGCATGTGCATCGAAATGTAAAATGGCAATTTTTCCCCAACCAACAGCTTTTGCAACACCTGTGGCATTTGGCCAAGTAACAGTGTGATCGCCACCAAGAATTACTGGAATTGCACCAGATTTAGCAACTTTTTCAACAACTATTTCTAATGCGGCACATGATTTATTAATGTCTCCTGAAAACATTTCCACGTCACCAGCATCTTTAACAACAATGTCTTTTAATCCATCCATTCGTGTTGCTAGATGGGGACGAGAACCATCGTGAGGTAAGTAATCTGTGCCTCTAATTGCAGAAGGTCCAAGTCTGGCACCGGATCGATAACTTGTTCCACCATCAAAGGGTGCACCAATTATTACTACATCTGCATCTTTATAGGAATTGGCTTCAGCAACATCGCATTCTGGAATTCCCAAAAATGTTATGTTTGGCCCAAACATTGATCCGTAACGCATTAGTTTTGTGGGAAACCTAAATTAATTCCACCATGACTTGGGTCAAGCCATCTGGAAGTTATTACTTTTCCTCTGGTGTAGAAATGCACACCTTCTGTTCCGTGGGCATGGGAATCTCCAAATAATGAGTTTTTCCATCCACCAAATGAGTAGTAAGCAACTGGAACAGGAATTGGAACGTTAATGCCTACCATTCCAACTTCTATTTCATTTTGAAATCTTCTTGCAGCTCCACCGTCATTGGTAAAGATTGCAGTTCCGTTTCCATACGGATGATCATTGACAATTTTTAACGCTTCTTCGTAAGTTTTTACTCGAACAACGCTTAATACTGGACCAAATATTTCATCGGTGTAAATAGTCATATTTGTTTTCACATTGTCAAATAAAGTTGGCCCTAGCCAATAACCATCTTTGGCACCGTCTGCTTGTACATTTCGTCCATCAACAACAGCAGTTGCACCTTCTTTAATTCCTGCTTCAACATAAGAAGCAACTTTGTCTCTGTGTTGTTTGGTAACAAGTGGACCCATATCAGAATTC
>JAPLAV010000093.1 GCA_026393095.1 Actinomycetota bacterium
AGCTGCAGCTTGTAAATCATTAACAAGATTTTTTGCTACTTCATTAGGGTTTCCATGAGCAAGTGCTTGTAATAATTCCAAGGAAATTTCTGGATTTTCGATTTCTTTATCTTTAGTTAAATGATCAAATTCTGCATAAACTTCAGGGGTTGATAAACCAAAATTATTAGTAGCAATTACCCAATGCAAAGAATCTCTGTGAAGAACTGGAGTTAATTGCTCTCCTCGGCCATAACCTAAAGCGGTATTTCCATGTAATAAAAATGGAACATCAGAACCCACTTTAGAAGCAATTAAATTAAGTTCATCAATTGTTAAATGAAAGTCCCATAAATGATTTATGCCGATTATTGCGGCTGCGGCATCAGCACTTCCGCCAGCCATTCCTCCTGCTAGAGGAATTGATTTATCGATGTGAATTCGTGCATGAATTGGTTGATTAACGTGTTTGGCAATTTCAGTTACAGCTTTTGAAACAAGATTGTCTTTATTGGTTGGAATCTTTTCTGCATTACTGCCACCAACAGATATTTCCGCTTGTCCAGGTTTAACCATGCTCACTGTTACTTCGTCATAAATTGATACAGCATGAAACACAGTTGCTAATTGATGAAAACCGTCTTCCCCGAGAGGAGCAACTTTTAATGACAAGTTAATTTTGGCGGGAACTCTTACTGAAATATGTTTAGGAGCTAATTCTTGTAAGTTTGCGGTCATGATCTATTTGAAGTAATGGTTACGCCACTTTTCTTCATGGCATAAGTCAATCGCACATAGTCAGAAACATTCAATGCTTCCCCACGTAACTGTGGGTCAATCTGGGCAGATTCTAGAATTTGAGATGCTTTTTCTGAACCTCCACACATTGAACCTAAAGCTGAGCGAAGCATCTTTCTTCTTTGAGAAAAAGCAGCATCTACCACAGCAAATAGTTCTTTTCTAATTGATTCATCAACGTCTTTTTTTCTATTAATTTGTACTAGATCTGAATCAACATTTGGTACCGGCCAGAAAACATTTCTAGAAATAGAACCTGCCTTAGAAACTTCGGCATACCATTGCAATTTCACACTGGGTGAGCCATAAGTTCTCGAACCTGGACCTGCAGCTAAACGATCGGCAACTTCTGATTGCACCATAACTAAATAGTTTTTGATGCTAGAAAAGTTTTCTAGAATGTGAATGATTACTGGGACAGATACGTTATAAGGCAAATTTGCTACTAATACATCAGGATTTTTTACATCACTCGTAGTTATTTCTAAAGCATCTTTGTTAATAACACTTAACTGAGAATCACTAAAACCTTTTGATTTAGCAGTAATGGGCAGCAAGACTGCCAAACGAGAATCAATTTCTACGGCTGTAACTTTTGCACCCTTTGCCAATAAAGCAAGCGTTAAAGAACCTAAGCCTGGTCCTACTTCTAAAACATGAGAATCTTTTGTGACATTGCTGGTTCTAACTATTTTTTCGACAGTATTTTGATCGGTAACAAAGTTTTGACCAAGTTTCTTGGTTGGTTTTAAATCTAATTTACTGGCTAAGTCTCTAATTTCAGTTGTGGTTAATAATTGATTTGTCATTCAAACTTTCCGAAAAGCTTCTCAGCATTTTTTCTAGTGGCTTCCGCAACTGTGTTGATATCAACATTCATTTCTTTTGCCATGGTGGCAAGAGTTAAAGGAATCATGTAAGAGGAATTTGGGTATCCGCGATATGGCATGGGGGTAAGAAATGGAGCATCGGTTTCTACAAGAACATTTTCTAAAGGAGTAACTTGTAGTGCATCTCTTAGGCTTTGCGCATTCTTAAAAGTACACGTGCCAGCAAAAGATAAATACCATCCTCGTTTTACTAATTCTTGAGCAAATTCTTTATCTCCTGAAAAACAATGAAAAATAACTTGTTGAGCCTTTTCATCATCCAGAATTCTTAACGCATCTAGATGAGCATCTCGATCATGAACCATAACTGGTTTATTTAACTTGTTAGCAATTTGAATGTGAGCTCTGAAAGATTTCTCTTGAAAAGCTCTGCCTTCTTCGCTAGTTCTAAAGAAATCAACTCCGGTTTCACCAATTGCTCTGACTACATCCTCTTTAGCCAATTCTGCAATTTCAGCAATTGCTTCATCTAATGCACTTTCACCTTTTTCTAAAGCAATAAGTGGTGCGTCATTTGGATGAAGTGCCACTGTGGCATGAATTTGAGAAAATTCTTTGGCAGTTTTTACCGCCCATTTGGAACTTGGAACATCAACTCCTACTTGCACAATTCCAGTAATTCCAACAGCTTTAGCTTTTGCTAATGAATCTTCCACACTCATAAAGATGTCTTCATCTTCAATGTCTAAATGGCAATGCGCATCAGCTGTGGTGGTGGTTAATTTTTCTGGAAGAGGCGGATATTCACGCTTCTTTGATTCGGTCACACCAAAATCTTTTCTGGCGCGTAACTCATTGTCTTTATTGTTCATCTTCTGCCAGGCGAGGAAATACTGCTTCGCCTTTGTTTACTTTGCTTCCGGCAGGCAAAATTCCCCAAGTTCCAGCATTACTAATTAGTTGTTTAGAAATATCACCAATTGATTCATTGGCTCCTAAAATATTCCAAATCTTTGTGGTGCTCTCAGGCATGATGGCGTGATACAAAACAGCAATTGCTCTTAAAGATTCAGCCACACAATATAAAACGGTAGCTAATCTTTCTTTGTTTGCTTCATCTTTAGCAATCTTCCAAGGTTCTTGTTCTGTGACATAAAGATTTGCTGCATCAACAACATTTCTGATCGCGTTTATGCCTTCTGAAAAATCAAGCTTGGTGATGAATTCATCAGCATCTATGGCTGCTTTTTTAATTCCTTCAACTAATACTTGATCAGCAGCGGTTAGTTTTCCTGGTTGAGGAACAATTCCATCAAAGTATTTTTCAATCATGGCAGCTTCACGAGAAGCAAGATTTCCTAATCCGTTTGCTAATTCACTGGTATATCTTGCAGTTAGATCTTCCCAAGAAAATGAACCGTCTTGGCCAAATCTAATTGCAGATAAGAAGTAGTAACGAAAAGCATCTGCTCCCACATAATCAACAATTAACGAAGGAGCAATTCCAGTTAATTTTGTTTTACTCATTTTTTCCCCACCCACTAATAGCCAACCATGGGCGAAAACACATTTTGGAAGTTTAACATTGGCAGCCATTAACATTGCTGGCCAATAAACAGCGTGGAATCTTAAAATGTCTTTACCAACTAAATGAACATCAATTGGCCAAACACTTTTAAATAGTTTTCCTTCAGCACTGTCTTCTGGTGCGCCATAACCTGCAGCAGTTATGTAATTAAGTAGTGCATCAAACCAAACATAAACAACTTGTTTTTCATCCCACGGCAATGGAATTCCCCAAGAAACAGCAGATCGAGACATTGAAATATCTTCCAGTCCTTGTTTTAGAAAAGCCATCACTTCGTTATAAGCAGATTGAGGTTGAATGCTTTCAGGATGTTTGGTGTAGTGATCAATTAATGGTTGTTGGTATTGCTTAAGTTTAAAAAACCAGTTTTTTTCTTTTAACATTTCTACTGGTTTGGAATGAATTGGACAAAGTTCTTGGCCGTTTACTTTTAGTAAATCTCCAGGTAACTTAAATTCTTCGCAACCCACACAATATGGTCCTTCATAACTTCCTTCATAAACTGCACCATTTGCTTTAACGTTTTCCCAAAAAGCTTGCACACCTTTTTTGTGTTTTGCAGAAGTGGTTCTTATAAAATCATCATTTGCAGCATTAATTGTTTTTAAAACTGGAAGCCAAGCTTCACTTACTAATTTATCTGCCCAATCTTGGGGTTTAAAATCATTACTTTCAGCAGTTCTTTGTACCTTGGTGCCGTGTTCATCAGTGCCAGTTAAGAACCAAACTTTTTCACCCTTTTGGCGATGCCAACGAGTTAAAACATCTCCAGCAGTTGTGGTGTAGGCGTGACCAATATGAGGAGCATCATTTACATAGTAAATAGGTGTAGATAAATAGAAAGAATCTTTAGCGCTACTCATGAGTCCAATCTTAGAGAAGCTTCATAAAGTTCTCGCCTAGACAATCCACGTTGTGTTGAAACTTCTTGGACTGCGTCTTTAAAACTAGATCCTGCTGCAATTAATTGCTTAACTTCCCCAAGAGCTTCATCATCTACTTCTTTTTTACCTGTGTTTTCAACTCCTGCGATAACCAGTGTGATTTCACCTAATACTTCTTTACTATTTGCCCAGGCCACTAATTCTTTTAAACTTCCTCTGATTACTTCTTCATAAGTTTTTGATATTTCTCTGACCACAGCTGCTTTTCGATCATCTCCAACTAATTCTTGGATATCTTGCAAGGTTTGTAAAGTTCTTCGGGGAGATTCAAAGATCACCATGGTTCGAGATTGAGTATTTAAATTATTTAATATTTCGGTTCTTTCTTTTCCTTTGCGAGCAATGAATCCTTCAAATGAAAATCGATCAGTGGGAAGCCCTGAAAGTACAAGTGCTGATAACACAGCACTTGGTCCTGGAATTACTGTTATTGAGATATTTTCTTCAATTGCTTTTGTTACTAATCGATAACCAGGATCACTTATGGCAGGAGTTCCTGCATCACTTATTACTACTACTTTTAATCCGTTTTTAAGTTTTTCAATTATTTCTGTAATTTTTTCAATTTCATTTTCTTCAAAAAGAGAAATGACTGGAGCTTTTATTTCAAGGTTTAAATCAGCAAATAACCTTTTGGCTCGTCTGGTGTCTTCAGCAGCAATTAGATCTGCTTGTTCCAAAGTTTCTTTTAACCTCGGGGAGGCATCCAAAATATTGCCTAAAGGCGTTGCCGCCAAAATTAATTGCCCGCCACTCATAAACCTCATCCTTTCAGGCACAAGTTAGTCGTAATCTTTCAGCCGTGGGAAAAGTTCATCCAGCGCATGCCCGAAGAATTCCAGATATTCAAAAGACCAATGAACTGGTTGATCATGCTCCAAAACAGCATTTACTCAGTTGGGGATTAACCCTTCTAGTTACAGCAATTGCTGCATTAGTTCGATGGCCTCGTTTAGGCATTCCTGAAGATGTTGTTTTTGATGAAACTTATTACGTAAAAGATGCTTATGCACTGTTAACAAATGGTTATGAAAGAGAAGCCGTTGAAAAAGCAAATGAATTCTTATTAGAAGGACGAACTGATTTATTTCAAACAGTTGGTTCATTTGTGGCACATCCCCCAATGGGTAAATGGATCATCGCTCTAGGTGAACAAATATTTGGTTTGAATTCTTTTGGTTGGCGATCTGGTGTTGCTTTCATGGGAACTCTTTTAGTTTTAGTTACCACCAGAGTTGCAATTCGTTTACTTAGATCAATTTGGTTTGGAGTATTGGCTGGCTTTTTATTAGCAATTGATGGTTTAGCAATTGTGATGAGTAGAACTGCATTACTTGATGGAATTATGACTACTTTTATCATGATGGGTATTGCTTGTTTATTACTTGATCGAGATTATGCAAGAAACAGAATTTCTAGAAATCTAAAACCTGAATCAAGATTTGGGGGCAGATTTACTTGGCACCCATGGAGAGTTCCTGCAGGAATTTTTCTTGGATTAGCAATTGCTACCAAATGGTCTGCTCTTTGGTATCTAGCTGTCATTGGTTTACTAACAGTTATTTGGGAATACTCATTTAGAAAAACTCGTCACGCCAAGAATCCAATTTGGGGATCATTGTTAGTTGATTCTTGGTGGGCCAAGATTCAACTATTAGTTCCAGCATTTTTGGTTTATCTTGCATCTTGGACAGGTTGGATTCGTTCTGAAGATGGTTGGGGTAGAAATCCTGACAGTCTTGGAATTGTTAATACTCTTAAATCATTATTGAGCTATCACGAACAAATGTGGAATTTCCATATAAACCTTGCCACCGATCACAGCTATGAAGCTTATGCACTTGGTTGGCCAATTCTATTTAGACCAACTTCTTTTTACTACAAAGAAAATTTAGCAAATTGTGCAAGTAGTAATTGTGCTAGTGAAGTTCTAGCAATTGGTAATCCTCTGATTTGGTGGAGTGGAGTTATCGCAATTTTGTTATTACTTATTAATTTCTTACGCTCTAGAAATTGGAGGGCGGGAACTCTTGTGTTGTTGTTCTTAGCTGGTTGGGCGCCATGGTTGATGTTTCCAGAAAGAACCATGTTTTATTTCTATTCAATTGTTTATTTGCCATTTTTAGTTATAGCAATTGCCTATATTGCTAATTTAATTTATGTCGGAATTAGTGAACGAGAATCAAGTAGAAAAGTATTTTTTGTAATTGGTGGAATTCTGCTAGTTGTTGCTGTTGGAATTTCTGTATTCTTTTATCCTGTTTGGACAGGTATTCAGCTGCCAAAAGATGAGTGGTTGTTACGCATGTGGTTTAGGAACTGGATTTAAGCGCCTTGAGCGCGTCTTTGTTCTTCCATCACGGGTTGTGGCACAACTTTTGGTTCTTCAATTCTTTCTAATGGTCTTTCATCCATAATTAAATCTCGCTCAGGATCTGGCTTAATTAATGTTTTTGATTCAACTGGCTTTTTGTAAATAGCATAATTTTTTCTGATAACAGTTGTTCTTGAATTAATTTTAGAATCAGTTTGAATTTTTTGTGCTGCAACAAATGCAGCGATTAACCACATTAACAAAATTCCAACTGGAAACAAGGAAACGTATTCGGGAATGTAGCCTAAGAATGCAGTAACAATTACGGCAACATTTAAGACAAATATTGTGTAAGTAACATTTCTTCTTCTAAGCGCTGCACTTCTTTGATTATCAATTACTTCACTATTTCTAGTGGGAACTAAATCACTAATTGATCTCATTGCTTTATTGAAGCGATCTATTGATTTTGTTTCGTTGGTATTAATACGGTTCTTTGCCAGGGTCGGGTAAAGCACAATTCCCCAAAGACCCAAAACGATAGCTAAAAGTAACCCTGACCCCATGTAAATAGGTTAGAAGTTGTGATAGTTATTTTTTCTGACTTCTAGGGTGTGTCGGTAAGTCAGTTCTAATTTTTAAGATTTTTTCAACTTTGAAACTAAAGATTCACTTAATTCATCATCATTTATTGCAAATATCAAATGGTCTCGCCAATCACCATTAATGTGTAAAAATTTTGGTCTCATCCCTTCTTCTCTTAAACCAAGCTTTTCAACAACTCTTAATGATTTAGTGTTTTCTGGTCTTATTGCAATTTCAATGCGATGAAGTTTTAAAACTTGGAAACAATGATCAATTGCCATCGCAACTGCTAAGGGTGTGTAACCTTTTCCTGCAAATTCTTCACCAATCCAATAACCAATATATGCACTTCTAGTTGAACCATAATTAATGTTTGCCACAGTAATTTGTCCTGCAATTTGACCATCAATTGTCATCACAAAAGGTAGTGCTCTTTGTGTTCTTGCTTCATTACTTAAATTTCTTACAATTTGATAAAAACTTGCTTTGCCTTCATTAAATTCGTTTGGAATAGTTGCTTCCCATTCAGTAAACCAATTTTGATTGTTATCTCTTATTTTGATCCAAGCACGTTTGTCTCTAAATCTAAGCGGGCGAAGAATTAAATTATCTTGCTTTAACACTACGGGCCAAAAAGGCGCCATATTTAATTTCCTAAATTATTTACGAATGTTTTTAACCACTTTTTAAATGCTGGTCCTAAATCTTCTCTTTCACTTGCTAATTGCACAACTGATTGCAAATATGACAACTTATCTCCAGTGTCATAGCGTCTGCCTTTGAAGATTACGGCGTGTAATCCGCCACCTACTTCTTTTTTAACATCTTTGGCCAAAGTTTTCATAGCATCAGTTAATTGGATTTCACCATTTTTACCAGGTTTTGTTTTCTCTAACACTTCAAATACAGCAGGATCAAATAAGTATCTTCCAATTACTGCGTAATTACTTGGCGCATCTTTAGCATTTGGTTTTTCAACTAAGTCTGTAACTTTGACAACATTTTCTTTATCAGTTTTTTCTACTTGAGCTGAACCATAAAGATGAATCTCACTTGGATCTACTTCCATTAGCAACACGACAGATCCACCATGTTCTGCTTGTACTTTCAACATGTCATCAAGCACAAAATCTCTAGGGTCAATTAAGTCATCACCCAGTAATACTGCAAATGGGTTATTGCCCACATGTTCTTTGGCCATAGAAACTGCGTGACCTAAACCTTTAGGAACTCCTTGGCGCACAAAATGTATTTTGGCTAATTCTGATGGGTCCTTAACTTTTTCTAATAATTCACTTTTATTTTGTTTTGCTAATTCTGCTTCTAATTCTGGTGAATCATCAAAGTGATCTTCTAGCGCGCGTTTGCTTCGACCGGTAATAAATAACACATCATGAAGTCCTGCTGCTACTGCTTCTTCCACCACATATTGAATGGCAGGTTTATCAACTACTGGCAACATTTCTTTTGGTGTTGCTTTGGTGGCAGGAAGAAAGCGTGTGCCATAACCAGCTACTGGCACAACTGCGCAGGTAACTTTTGACATCGCTTCCTCCTTAAATTTGCTAAAAGTGTTATGAGTAAAGATTACGCGCTTTGAGTATGCTTCTAGGACTATGGCTACTCCTAATACTCAAGAGACCAAGCAAAGTTTGCGTAAAAGTCTGCAAGAAACCAGACGAAAGACGCAACTGGGCTCATTTGATGCAGAGCAACTAACAAAGAGAGCTTTATTTGAACTTTCCAAAACAACCGGTGATGTTGCTATATATATGTCTCTTCCAGAAGAGCCACCCACGGAAAATCTCATTCAAGAAGTTAGAAAACTAAACAGAAATGTTTGGCTTCCTCGAATTAACAATGATGAATTGTTATGGATTAAAAACCCAACAGAATTTTATGTTGGCCCCTATGGCATTAAAGAGCCACTTGGTGATGGAGTTTTAGCAAAAGATTTAGTTGAACTGGGTGCAATCATTTTGCCCGGACTAGCAGTAGATGTAAAAGGAACTCGTTTAGGCAAAGGCAAAGGTTTTTATGACCGAGTACTCGTGCAGCTAAATGAAAACACAAAAAGAATTGTTTTGTTATTTGATACAGAATTTATTTTGGAAGTTCCTAAAGAATCCCATGATCAACCAATTCACACAATTGCCACACCTTACCGATCAATTCACTTCACAAAACCTGATTAAACCGGAACTGAAGTTCCCAGAAATATCCCAAGACTTAATGCAATTAATCCAGTTACAAAGGTAAAGCTTGCATAACCAATACTTTTTAGCCATCCATGTTTCTTTATTGTTTCATGCATTTCTAACATGAAGGATGAGAAAGTTGATAAGGATCCTGCAATTCCTACAGTTAAGAATGGATGAAACCAACTTTGCCAACCTTCAACTGCAAAGAATGCATCAGCAAAAAGAGCCGAAACTAAACCAAGTAAAAACGAAGCGATGATATTTCCAGGATAGCTTCCCATGGAAATTTTTGCGTTCTGTGTGACAAAGCGCAATCTAAAGCGCAGTATCGCACCAAGTGCTCCACCTAGAGCAATAGCAAAAAGTGTGGGAACTGTTTCGTTCATCGATCACTTCTTTGTTCAGATTTTTTCAATGCATAAGCAGTTGCTGCGTAACAAGCACCAAATGTTCCTAGAACGTAAAGAATTGTGTAAGGCCAATTTTGAGCTTGGATTTGCCAAGAAGTTTCCATCATGAATGTAGAAAAAGTGGTGAAACCACCTAAGACTCCTACAACCCAGAAATGCCACACATCTTGTGAATGTTTTCTATGTCCTGCAATAAAACCAATTGCTAAACATCCCAAGATATTTACAATTAAAGTTGGCCACGCAAAACCTTCTCGACCTAAAGGCAGACTTCCTAAAGAATCATCTAGACGAATTGAAATCATCCAACGAAGCACACTGCCGATTGCGCCACCTAGACCAACTAAAACGTATGGGGAAAAGTGCATAAATATAAGAGTACTGCCTTTGCACAGCTAAAAATAACTAATTGGCACAATATGTCTTATGCCTACTTATCAATATGCCTGCAGTAAATGTGATCATGAATTTGAAGTAGTGCAATCCTTTTCTGATGAGGCAATTTCAAAATGTCCCGAATGTAATGGCGAAGTTAGAAAGAAATTTGGCGCCGTAGGAGTTGTATTCAAAGGTTCTGGTTTCTATCGCAATGACGCCAGAGAAAAGAAGAAAACTGAAAGCTCACCTAAGAAAGACGACATAGCAAAGACTCCTGAGAAAACTGAAAGTAAAAAGGAAACTAAAATAGAGGCAAAACCAGCAAAACCAAAGACTGATAAATAGTTATCCACAGATTTAAGTAACCTTTAAGCAGAATTTCTTCAAATCCTTTATTTTAAAAGGATGCAAATACCACGAATAAATATTGAGAAATCAGACCTAATCATACTTTTTCGGATCTATCGAAAAACTATTGCCTATTGCTTAATAGCAGTTGTTGTCTATTCCATTGTTGATAAGGCAGCAAACAACTTTGCCACTAAACCAGTAATTGTGGCCAGCAAAGATATTGCCGCTGGAACAATATTAGAAAAAAGTGATTTAAAAGAAGCAAGAATTCCCATCTCAGCAATTGCACCTAATCCCTTAACTCAAGATCAACTAATTGGTCGAATGCTTGCTAGCAATATTGCTAGCAATGAACAGTTATCTAACACAAGAGTTTTAGCAACAGCTGAAAAAGTAACTGATCAAAGAGTTGTGGGAGTAAGAATCATTGATAGTGAAGTGGCTTCAATTCTTAAACCTGGATCTTTAGTTGATGTAGTAAGAATCAGTAATTCCAATGGGGTTTTTGGTGGAGTCATTGCTCGAGATGTTTCAGTGGTGGCAATTGCAAGTAAGAAATCTTCTTTTGGTGCAAGTGCTGGATCTGTTGTGATGGTTTCAACCAATAACGACAATGCGGTGAATCTGGCAATAAATTCAGGCGAAAAACTTACTGTTTTATTGCACTAAAGATATAGACATTTGTTTGATGAATTAGGCTGGAATTTGTTAGTTAAGACTTAGCCCTCGTAGCTCAACGGATAGAGCGGTTGCGTCCTAAGCAATAGGTTGGGGGTTCAATTCCCTCCGAGGGCACAAAAGAATTAAGAAGAGTAATCAACTCTTCCATAAGAAACTCTTTTGGCATAAATATTTGTTTTAGCTAATCTCAAACCTGGGCGTCTGGCGTGCCAAATTTTTCCATCACCTGCATAAATTGCTACGTGATAAACAGTTCCTTTTTTGTTATGAAAGAAAACTAAATCTCCAGGTAATACTTCTTCTTTAGTTATCTTTGGAGTTTCGCGTCTCATATCGCGTGAAGTTCTGCCAAAAGTAATGCCCACTGGTTTCATCGCATAAAGCACAAAGCCTGAACAATCAAATCCTTTAGTTGTTACTCCACCTCGTCTATAACGAGTTCCTTTAACACTTGCTGCTCTTGCAAAAACTTTAGAAACTTTGGCAGCTCTTTCAGTAGCTGCAGTTAAATCTTCTCCAACTACAACGTCTTCTGGTTTTACTTGATCTGCTGAGTTATCTTCAACAACTCCCTCTTCTGTTGCCGGAGTATTACTCTCTTCTCTATTTAATGCTTCAAATAATGCATTCCAACCTGCTGGTCCAAGAGTCATACCATCATCGGTGTCACCTTGAACTTCATAAAATTCTGCGATTGCTGCTGTTGTTGCTGGACCGTATTTTCCATTTGCAACAGGAATTGGATAACCAAGTGTGATTAAAGCTTGTTGTACTTTTTTAACTGCACTATTTTCAACACCGCGAGTTAATTTCTCTACTCCTGGATAATCAGGAATTGAATCAGCAAATGATGGTGTGGCATAGCCAGTAGCAATCAATAATGTTGCCAAAGTGCTGATTAATAGTTTCCTCATCACCGTTCCAAAATAACACGGTGAATAGATTTATTCGCTATATATATAGACATCACTGTGAATGAAGTGACGAGAGTCTCATTGATTTACTCGTTGAATTTGTGTTGAAACAGAGCAACTCCTAATCTAGAGCCATGCCCAGTGTGATGTGGTTTCGTCGAGATTTGCGAGTACTTGATCATCCTGCATTAAATGCCGCCATTGAAGCAGCTTTTCATGATGGTGATGGACAAGTAGTTGCACTATTTAATATCGATGCAAAAGTATTTGAAGCAGCCGGAACTCCTTTACAGGCTTATCAAAATGCATCACTTAAATCATTAAATGAATCTTTGAACGGCAATTTATTAATTCGCTACGGAAATCCAAAAGAAGTTCTCTTAGAAGTTGTTAAAGCAAGCAATGCAAAATCAGTTCATATCTCAGAAGATTTTGAACCATATGGTCGATTAAGAGATGTGGAAGTTGAAA
>JAPLAV010000052.1 GCA_026393095.1 Actinomycetota bacterium
TAGATACATGGCAACTCACGACGTAGATATTTTGATCATCGGTGCAGGACCTGCAGGACTCTATGGTTCCTATTACGCAGGATTTCGTGGCATGAGTGTGGCCTTAATGGACAGCTTGGAAGAACCAGGCGGACAAATTACTGCGATGTATCCAGAAAAAGCTATTTTTGATGTGGGAGGTTTTTCTTCAATTAAAGGCAGAGACTTAATTAATAATCTCTTAACTCAAGCCAAACCATCTAATCCTAAATTTTTGTTAAATCAAACTGCAACAACATTGAAACAAAATGCTGATAAATCGCTAACAATTACTTCTGAGAAAGAAACCGTGAATGCAAAGGCAGTCATAATTACTGGTGGTATTGGTCGATTCACTCCTCGCCCATTGCCAGCTGCTGACGGATGGAGCGGTAAAGGTTTAGTTCACTTCGTACCAAAAATGTCAGATCATGCCGGAAAAGATGTAGTCATCGTTGGAGGTGGAGATTCTGCTTTTGATTGGGCAAACGAATTACATCCGATTGCAAAATCAGTAACCTTGATTCACAGAAGAGACAAATTTAGAGCGCATCAAGCAACAGTTGATCAAGTTAAAGCCCTAGGAATTGAATTAATCACAGAAGCAGAAGTAACCAAGGTTTCTGGAAGCTCACACATCGAAAAAATCGAATACATGAATTCAAAAACTAAAGAAACCAAGGAATTAAATTGTCAAACTCTAGTTGCAGCACTTGGTTTCACAGCAAATATTGGACCTTTGGCTGAATGGGGATTAAACATAGAATCGCGAAAGATTGTGGTTGATTCTGGAATGCACACAAATATTGAAAGACTTTTTGCAGCAGGAGATATTTCTACCTATCCTGGCAAAGTAGCTTTAATTTCTGTTGGTTTTGGAGAAGCAGCCACTGCTGTCAATAATGCGACTGTGGCAATAAATCCAGAAGCACACTTATTCCCAGGTCATTCTTCTGGAAGCGTTGAATAACTAACTAAGCATCAATTCTTGATTTATCAAGTTCATCAGCACCATGAACGATGAATTCTTTTCTAGGGGCAACATCTGAACCCATTAACAGATCAAATACTTCACTTGCCTCTTCAGCATCTTTCACATTAATTCTTCTTAAAGTTCTTGATTCGCGATTCATTGTTGTTTCACGTAATTGTTTGGCATCCATTTCACCTAAACCTTTGTATCGCTGTATTGGTTGCCTAATTTTTTGACCACTTTTTTCTATGGCTGCAACAGTTTTACGCATTTCATCATCACTGTAGGTATAAATTACTTCACCAGATTTTTTCCCAGCGCCCATAGTTTCAATTCTGTGTAATGGTGGAACGGCTGCAAAAACTCTGCCGCTATCAAGTAGTGGTTTCATGTATCTCTGGAACAAAGTAAGTAACAGACATCTAATGTGAGCTCCGTCGACGTCAGCATCAGACATCAAAATAATTTTGCTGTATCGAACATCTGCTAATTCAAAGGTTCGACCTGAACCTCCCCCAACAACTGAAATAATTGATGCACATTCGGTGTTCTTTAATACATCAGCAACTGATGCTTTTTGAACGTTTAGAATTTTTCCTCGAATTGGAAGCAAAGCTTGAAATTCTGAGTTTCTTGCCAATTTCGCTGTTCCTAATGCAGAGTCACCTTCCACAATAAATAATTCTGTGTGTTCAATGTCATTTGATCGGCAATCTGCAAGTTTTGCTGGAAGTGAAGATGATTCAATTGCATTCTTTCTTCTTTGCACATCTCGTTGATTTCTGGCAGCTAAACGTGCTCGAGAAGCATTTGCAATTTTTTCTAACAACAATTTAACTTTTGCTTTATCTCCCCTTGGAGGACTCTTAAACCATTTGTTGAATTCTTGGGTAACTACTGCTGTCACAATTTTTTGTGCAGCTGGTGTTCCTAAGATTTCCTTGGTTTGACCTTCAAATTGAGGTTCAGGCAATCTCACACTGATTACTGCTGTTAATCCTTCTAAAATATCTTCCTTCATCACACTTTCTTCATTGTTCTTTAAAACTCTTTGAGCTTTTAGTTGATCATTAACAACTTTTACAATTGCTCTGTCAAAACCAGTAACGTGTGTTCCACCTTTGGGGGTTGCTACAACGTTAACGAAAGATTTCACTTCATTGTCATAACCATTTCCCCAACGAAGTGCAATATCAACAGCCATTTCTCTTTCAACTTCTTTAGGTCTCATATGGCCATGATCATCTAAAACTGGAACATTTTCTGTGAAGTTTCCGCTTCCTTGTAAACGAATTACACCTGTTACTGCTTCCCCACTTGACATGTGTTCAACAAATTCGGTGATACCGCCTTTAAATTTATATTCAACTTCAGTTTTTTCTTTATCTCTTAAATCCGAAACTGCTACGGCTAAACCTGGAACAAGAAATGCAGTTTGGCGAGCACGTTGCATCAAAGCTGCTGCATCCAAATGAAGTTCTTTAACAAATATTTCTGGATCTGGCCAGAATCTAACTCTGGTTCCTGTTCCTGATTTTGCAGCTTTTCCTGAAACTCTTAACCCAGATTCTCTGGTGAATTTGGCATTTGGACCTTCGCCTTTAAATACTCCAGTTACTCCTCTTTGAAAAGATGCATTATGGGTTTTGCCACCACGATCAACTGCAACATCTAGCCGAGCACTTAATGCGTTAACAACGGATGCGCCAACACCGTGTAATCCACCTGAGGCGGTGTATGAACCGGAACCAAATTTTCCTCCAGCATGAAGTTTGGTCATTACTAATTCCACACCACTTAATTTTGATTTTTGTTCAATATCAACAGGAATTCCTCGACCATCATCACTTACTTCTACTGAGTTATCAGGCATTAATTTGATATGAATTTTCTTGCAGTGTCCAGCTAAAGCTTCATCAACTGCGTTATCAATCAATTCCCAAACACAATGCATTAATCCTCTGCCATCGGTTGAACCGATGTACATACCTGGACGTTTTCTTACCGCATCAAGACCTTCAAGAACCGATAAATTCTTGGCGTTATATTCAGCATTATTGGTCTTAGTTGCAGGACTCAAGTTTTCTTTTCCTTTTTGTAATATTTCAAGTATAAATAGTTCAAAAGTCTGGTTTGTTTATTCTCGTAGATTTCTAGGCCTTTCCAGGGCTACGGCACGCCTAGATGACCCTCTTGATTGTGCTCTCCGACACACCGAGGCCTTCTTCGAGTTGCGCGGCGTGCTTTTGCAAGGATGATTGAATAATCACCTAAATGGATTGAGGCCCTACGTTGAATACGACATTAACCGCAGGACCAGCTCTGACTGCTTCAGATCGTTGCGATCGTTGCGGAGCACAAGCATTTGTGCGAGTAACACTTCCAACAGGTGGAACATTAATTTTTTGTGGACATCATGCTAAAAAGCATGAAGAAAAACTAAAGCTAATTGCTACTGAATATGTTGACGAAACAGATCGTCTTGGAGCAACTAACTAATTTAGTCTAAGTAATCGCGCAATACTTGTGAGCGCGATGGATGTCTTAATTTAGACATTGTTTTAGATTCAATTTGACGAATTCGTTCTCTAGTCACTCCATAAACCTGACCAATTTCATCAAGTGTTTTTGGTTGACCATCAGTTAAACCAAATCTCATTCGAACTACACCTCGTTCGCGTTCACTTAAAGTATCAAGCACACTGTCTAATTGTTCTTGTAACAAAGTAAATGAAACTGCATCACTTGGCACAATTGCTTCGGAATCTTCAATTAAATCTCCGAATTCAGAATCACCATCTTCACCTAGGGGTGTGTGAAGTGAAATAGGTTCGCGGCCATACTTTTGAACTTCTACAACTTTTTCAGGAGACATATCAAGTTCTTTAGCTAATTCTTCTGGGGTTGGTTCTCTACCTAAATCCTGCAACATTTGTCTTTGTACACGTGCAAGTTTGTTAATAACTTCAACCATGTGAACAGGAATACGAATTGTTCTTGCCTGATCAGCCATCGCACGAGTAATTGCTTGTCTAATCCACCAAGTTGCATATGTAGAGAATTTGTAACCTTTGGTGTAATCGAATTTTTCAACTGCACGAATCAGACCTAAGTTTCCTTCTTGAATCAAATCCAAGAACAACATGCCTCGTCCTGTGTAACGCTTAGCAAGGGATACAACAAGTCGAAGGTTTGCTTCTAGAAGATGATTCTTAGCTCTTTGGCCATCTTCGGCAATCCATTCCAAATCTTTTCTAAGTTTGCGATCTTTGATTCCGCCTGCAGCGATTTTTTCTTCAGCAAATAATCCTGCTTCAATTCTTTTGGCTAATTCAACCTCTTGTTCAGCGTTTAGAAGTGCTACTTTTCCAATTTGTTTCAAATAATCTTTAACTGGATCTGCTGTTGCTCCAGCTACGGTCACTTTTTGAGTTGGTTCATCAGCATCATCTGTGTCAGAAATTATGAATGCTTCTGATTCATCAACAGTGGCACTTGTTTTTGTGTTTTCTTCTTCGTCGTCTTCTACTTCTTCAACTTCAGCAATTTCTTCACTTAATTCTGCAAGACTTTCTTTTTCTAATTCAGCAATTGCTTCTAATTCAGCCGGATCTACTTCATCAACATCATCAACAGTTACGAGTTCGCCATCAACCAATATAACCTTGGCAAAACCTTTGTCAGCTTTTCCTTTTGGAGCTGGAACTCCTTTAGCACCTTTGACTGGTGCTGCTTTTACTGGCTTTGTTGGCTTTGCAACTTTTACAGGTTTGGCTTTCTTAACTGGTTTTGCAACAACTTTTTTAGCCGCTGGTTTCTTTGGTGCAGGTTTTGCAGCAGGTTTGGCTTTCTTAACTGGTTTTGCAACAACTTTTTTAGCCGCTGGCTTCTTTGCTCCAGGTTTTGCAACAACTTTCTTAGCTGCAGGTTTAGCAGCAGGCTTTGACGCTGGTTTTGCTACAACTTTTTTTGCGGCTGGCTTTGCAACTGGTTTTTTTGGTGCCGGTTTTGCAACAACTTTTTTGGCTGCAGGTTTTGCAGCAGGTTTAGCCACGATTTTCTTCGCAACAGGTTTAGGGGCAGGTTTCTTAGGAGCAGGTTTCTTGGCGGCAGGTTTACTTAAAATTTTTCCAAACAGAGCCACGAAGACAACCTTTCAAAGTGATGACGCGCTTAAGGGCCTGTCAAATTGACCGGCCCGGTTTCCTATTCTGTCACGACTTCGCAATTTCTGCCTGCTTTGGGTCAATCGCTCAGCGTGTAAGCACACCTCGGGCTTCGTGAGCGATCAAAGTAAAAGTTGTGGTCTGAGTAAGAGATTTTCCAGGCACTGGAATGGAAACTTTTGAATTAGTTTTCCAGCTAGCATTCCAAGTAGTTGTTACTGAAATTGTTTGTAATCCTTTTGTCCTAAAACTATGTCTAATCTGTCCATCTGGAAATCCTGCTCCTGAATTTGTGGTTTGAATTTCGGTTCCATCAGAAAATCTCCACACCCAACTTGAAGTAGCAGTAAGAGTGACAGGAATTCCGGTAACAATTACAGTTTTGGGTCCAAAAAAGTTTGGTTGATTACTTAAGAAGTAAACATCAGTATTTACTAAAACATCATTTGCCGGTTGAGTTGTAGGAAGCAATCTTGGCAGATATTCAATTGTTTGTTCTCTGATTGAAGTTTTCAATTTTTGCGGTGTATTTGGACCTTTTGGTCCAACACACATCATTCCTACAAGAAGCCATGGTTCATCTGTTCCTAATTTTCTCCAGATCTTTCTTCTCTCCCCTATTGTGTTTTCTACAGTTGTGCATTCTGTATAAGTCGTACAAGAAGTAATTACATAGTTTTGATCAAATACATAACAAACATTGGTTATTAACCAAGCACAGCCTTCACACCCCGCACCTTGTTCTTGAGTTACTGCAGATCCTGAAAAAGTCTCATCCAAAAGAATTTGGCCATCGATTAAATAGCTGCCAGAATCTTGATCTGCTGAGACGTTCACATCTGCTTGAGAATTACTTGCATTAAAAAGGAATAAACAAAACAAACAAACCAGAATCTTTAATCGAAACATCTTTTAGATATTGGATTAGATAAAGATCTAAGACAACCTAAATGGGACCAATCTGTCCCTATCTTATGCTTGCAACTGCTTTATCTAGGGCTTTCTTAATAATTGGGGCAACTTGATCAATTTCAATTAAGAATCCATCATGACCAAAAGGAGATGAAATTACATTCAACTCTGTTGCGTGCGGAAGAGCACTCACCAAATCTGCTTGTTGTCTAATTGGATATAGGCGATCAGAATCAATTCCAGCAACAATTATTGGAGCAGTAATTCTTTCCAAAGCAGATCCAACTCCGCCCCTATTTCTACCAATATCAAATGTCGACATGGAATCTGTCAAAGCAATATAAGTATTGGCATCAAATCTTCTTGCAAGTTTTTCTGCATGGTGATCTAAATAAGAATCGATAGCAAAACGACCATCTGAATAAGGATCTTCTCCGTCTTGATGATCTCGTCCAAATCGAACATCTAATTCTGTTTCAGAGCGATAAGTTAACTGAGCAAATTTTCTGGCAATTCCTAAACCTGCGTGTGGACCATCGCCAGGTTTAGCTTCGTAATAATCCCCACCGCGCCATTTTTGATCAGCTTTGATTGCTGCAATTTGTGCTGATTGAGTTGCAATTTGATCAGCAGAAGAACCAGGTGCAGAAGCAATCACAAATGCGGAACCAACTCTTTGTGGATGTTCAACAGCCCATTCCAAAACTCTCATGCCACCCATTGAGCCACCCATTACAGAAGCCCAACGGTCAATATTTAATTGATCAGTTAATCGTTTTTCAATTTCAACTTGATCGGCAACTGTTAATCGGGGAAATCTTGATCCCCATCTTTTTCCATTTGGATCTTTTGAAGAAGGACCAGTTGTTCCTTGACATCCGCCCAAAACATTTGCACAAACCACAAACCACTCTTTGGTATCAATTGCTAATCCTTCACCAATTAATCCATCCCACCAACCTCGAGAAAGATGACCTTCGGTGTCAAGTCCTGCAACGTGAGAATCTCCAGTTAAGGCATGTTCAATAAAGATTGCATTTGAAGAATTTGAATTTAATTTTCCATAAGTTTCATAACTAACTCTTACCTCAGGCAGAGCGCCACCAAGTTCTAATTCAATTGGACCAACGTCAATAAATTTTCTTTGCCCAGGATGATCTCCTTCCTGCCACGCACCCGTGGCAGGAAGAGGACCTGAGTATGAAATTGCCATCTTTAGTTATGCACCTTTTGCTGCATTGAAACCAATTTCAATGTCAGCCAAAATGTCGTTGATATTTTCAATACCAACAGCCAATCTGATTAATCCAGGTGTAACTCCAGCGTCTAATTGCTCTTGTGGAGTCAATTGTGAATGCGTGGTTGAAGCAGGATGAATTACCAAGCTTCTTACATCACCAATGTTTGCGACATGGGAATGTAATTCCAGTGCTTCAACGAATTTTTTACCAGCTTCAATGCCACCTTTAATTTCAAATGACAAAACAGCTCCAGAACCTGCTGGTGTGTATTTCTTTGCCCATTTGTTATGAGGATGTGAATCAAGAGATGCGTAGTTAACTTTTTGAATATGGCGTTCCATGCGTAGAGAAAGGGTTTCTAACCCTTGCGCAATTAGGAAAGCGTTAAATGGTGAAACTGCTGCACCAAAATCGCGAAGCAGCACAATACGAGCTCGAAGAATGTAAGCCAATTCTCCTAAAGCGTCTGCATAAACCAAACCACCATAAGAAGGATCTGGAGTGTTGTATTGCGGGAACTTGGCTGCGTTTTTCTTCCAATCAAACTTTCCGCTATCAACAATTACTCCGGCAACAGTTGTTCCATGTCCACCCATGTATTTAGTTGCAGAATGAACCACAATGTCTGCACCAAATTCAATTGGACGAAGTAGAAACGGAGTAGCCACAGTGTTGTCAACGATTAATGGAATTCCATTTTCGTGAGCAATCTTGGCAATGTTTTCAATATCCAAAATTGCATTTGATGGATTTGCAATACTTTCACCAAAAAATGCTTTAGTGTTAGGTCTAATTGCTTTCTTCCATGAATCCAAGTCATCTGGATCGTCAACGAAAGTTACTTCGATTCCATATCTGGGCAAGGTGTAATGAAACAGGTTATAAGTTCCACCATAAAGATTTGGACTAGAAACAATGTGATCTCCAGCTTCAGCCAAGTTCAAGATTGCATAAGTTTCTGCAGCTTGACCACTTGCCAGTAACAGAGCTGCCACTCCACCTTCTAATGAAGCAACACGTTCTTCCACTGCACCTTGTGTTGGATTCATGATGCGGGTGTAGATGTTTCCTGGTTCTGCCAAAGCAAACAAATCCGCAGCATGCTTGGTATCGCGGAATGTGTATGCAGTTGTTTGATAAATAGGCAATGCACGTGCATTCGTCTGTGAATCTGGTGATTGACCGGCATGTATTTGTCGGGTTTCAAAGCTCCAGTTGTTGGACATTTCTTCGTTCCTCTTTCAGTTAGTGGGTCTTACGCCTATCGCGTTGATAGTCGTTGGTGGTTGCGCTAATTTGTGCGAATATTTCTATAGTTGACTAATTAAAAATGCGTACGTAAATACGCAAGCTCAATTTAATTAATTAGTTTTTTCTATAGATATAACGCAATTAGTGCCCCTTTGTTTCGGGGTCCCACTCAAGATTGCGTAAGACCCGCGCTTGTCGAATGCAATTTCGCAATCGACCTGGTCTACACCCGGAGCACCCCACCGCGGTGGAGGGTTGCCGTTCAGCTAGCCGGGGCTTAATACTGAAACTCTTGACCTGTCTTCAACATTACTAAACCCAACCTGAATTCTCAACTCCAGGGGTTTGAGATTTTGGTGAAAGCATCACGAAATTCCCACGGAGGCATACCGCTATCCAGAGCATTGTTAATTAACTTGGCCAAATGAAATTGAGGATCTTGAGCCAGTGCAAAATCAACCGCACTTCGAGCCAGAATTCCTTCTCCTGCTTGCCACATAAATACTGCAATGCATGTACATATTGGTGGTCTAAAAGTTTCGGGAGCAACTTTTGCCACTTGTGCCCAATTTTGTGCAATCTGGAATAGGTATTGATTTGGGTCTTCTTTAATTTGGGCCATATCAATGTGATGTGCCAAAAGAGCATCCCGAACCGGAATATCTGTAAGTCCAAAAAGTAACCGCGCATAGAGTTTCAGGTCTAATTCTTTAAATGCCTTTGATGCGGTGAGAAATTTAAATTGGGTACTCTCCCATTTTTCTATTGTTTTATTATGTTCAGATTTTGCTTTTTGTCTGGCAAATTGACTAATTAGTGGAATCAAGTCCTGATTGACAGTAGTAATTTCAAGAAAATCCTTAAGATCACTTTTCTTAGTTGCAACTGATCGTCCAGCTAAAACTAACTCTGTTTGAGCAATGCTTGGTTTCTCAATTTCTAATTCTCTTCCCTCTTTGGGACAACATGATTCATCACTGCACAGATAAGAAGCCCATTTATGGTCACATACCCAGAGAATGTCTCGGACGTGAAATTCTGAAGAAATCTCTGTCATTAGTAATTCAGAAATACTCTGTAACCTTTGTGGGTTTGTTTCAACATAAAATATTGCCACTAATCCATCAGCACCTGAGCGTTTCAGTGTTTCCTTTAAATTGTTCATGAAAGTAGCGTCAAGATCTTCCATCTTGTCTGGCAAATCTAAAGTCATGGAAACCACAACTTGGTCATGTTGGCCTTTGACCGCAACAATTACTAATGATTTTTCTGGATTAAATCCCAGAAGATATGGCACTGTGGCCAAGAGATTTGCTGGTCCATCGATTTGTATTTCTTTTTTTAGTTTTGTCATATCTGCATTTTGAAGCAAATTGAGGATTGAAATAAGTAGGAGAACTAAATATGGGAATAACTAAGCCCTGGGGATAAATATTCCCAGGGCTTAGTTGTTATTGCTTCGTGGAATTACTCCCCCAAAGGGAGGTATTAAGGCAGTAACTCCACAGACTTAATTAGTGCACTCCAATTACCACTTGGAGCAATCACTGTGACTCGGTCCCCTTTTTTATTTCCCAGAATTGCCTGGCCAAGAGGTGACTCTGCTGAAATTCGTTCATCGTCTAAATGAGCTTCAACTGGATGAACTAAGCGAACCTTGAAAGTTTCCTTAGGGGTTTGAATTTTCACTACAGAACCCAAGCGAACCGTTTTGTCGTCAACCAGAAGATCTGGCTTACCGGATTCTGAAACGATTGCTTCCAAAGAATTGGCTTCTTCAGTAAGTCTGGTGAATTCAGCAACATCTCTTTCATCGCGATCAGCTGCTGCAATTAAAGGAGCAAGTGCAGTTAACTGAACGTTTCTGATTTGCTCTACTTGTTTTAGAAGTTCTGTACGGCCCAATTCAGTAATAATTACTGGGGCGCTTTCTTTTTTCTTACTAACAGTTTTCATACAGACTCCCGGTATATGCAAGTAAACAGGTTTGTTCACTTGTATTCCCGAGGTCTCTCCTGACCAAGTTAAAATCCACTTGGCGCTAAGCCGGAAGTATTACTACTTCGTGTTGACGACTTTGCTTTTTAAGGGATACTCCCCTCGTGCATGTATAAATATAACCAACTTGAAAGCAATTGCAAGTCGAACTGTCTTAACGTTTCCTTAATTCTTGTGGGCAAAAGCCTTAAATCTTTACTTGACCCGACTCAACTGCCAGTAGATAAAGCTCAAAAGCCCTGCCAGGACTTGAGGAACATAGAAGAAACCCCTCCATAACAAAACTGCTGCCAAACTCAATTGAGCATCTGCTCCAAACAATTGCAACATAGAGACCATGATCACATCAGTTGTTCCTAATCCACCTGGAGTTAAAGGAATGGTTGTACCAATTCGACCAAAGCAGAATATGGCAAAAATTATTCCGCCAGCAACGTCAATTCCAACTGCGTAGGTACTTGCCCAAAATACTAAAAACATTCCTATTTGAACTAAAAAGTTCGTAAAAGAAATTCTTTTCCAATAGTTTGCTACTAGATCATTTACTTGCAATCTGAAAGATTCAATAGGAATACCAAGGTCAATATTTGGTTTTCTAAACAACTTTCGAATCGGATTGACAACTTTTGAAAGTAAACTGCCCACCCAAATTGCACCTTGCGCAGACTTAAGGGCTGTATAGAACAAACCAGAGCTAATAATTAAGACAGCCATTCCAATAATGGTGGATCTAATTAGCCCAGATGTAACTTCACCGGAAAAAGTTAGAGCCACTAAACCTAAAACAGGCATAAAAAATGAAATCAATCCGTTCCACACACTGGCTATTCCGATGGTGGCACTTGAATCTTTGCCGCTAACCCCAAATGATCGAAGCATGGCGTATTGGAACGTTAATCCAATGGTTCCTCCTGCGGGCACTGAATTACTAATAGCAAATGATGCATTACGAACTTGAAATGCTTGCCAAAACTTTAGATTCTTAGTAGTGACCATATACGGATATTGAAAGATCCAGATATTAAAAATTGCCGACAAAATCAACAACACTAATGATGTGCTTGATATTCCAATTAAAAAATCCCAAATAGTTGGAATATCAGTATCTTTCAAAAGCCATGTGGCAACAAACCACAAAACAATCAAAGTTATAAGGACAGAAAAAGTTGGTCCTGAATATTTCCTTAATCTATTCACTTATTGCAATCTGATTTAAAAGATGAGCTAATTCAGATGGAACAAAGGCATGCACTTGAGTACCAACATCGTTATGCTCGGTTTTTAGAACTTTGCCATCTTCATGAACTTTCGCTAGTAAATCACCTCTGGAATAAGGAATGGTCAACATCACTTCAACACTTGGGTCAGGTAATCGATCATCAATGGCTTTTAGTAATTCATCTATTCCCATACCGCTATGTGCTGAATAATTCATCTATTCCCATACCGCTATGTGCTGAAACAAATATTCCTTCAGGAAAAATTCTCTTTAAATTACCCATCGTCTCATCGGTAATTCGATCACATTTATTTATGGCAATAATTTCAGGAATATTGTTAGCTTTTATTTCTTCCAAAACTTCACGAACTGAGTTAAATTGCTCTAACGGATCTGCATCGCTGCCATCTACTACATGAACAATCAAATCAGAATCACTTACTTCTTCAAGTGTTGATTTGAAGGCGTCAATTAATTGATGAGGCAAATGTCTAACAAATCCAACGGTGTCGCTCAAAGTAATACTTCGGCCCGATGGGGTGTGTGATTTTCTAACTGTTGGGTCAAGGGTGGCAAACAATGCATCTTCAACTAAAACTCCTGCACCAGTTAAGCGATTAAGCAAACTCGATTTACCAGCGTTTGTGTAACCAGCGATTGCAACTGAAGCGATATGACTTTTTCTTCTTGAATTTCTTTGCACATCTCTTGATCTAGCCAT
>JAPLAV010000070.1:0-8851 GCA_026393095.1 Actinomycetota bacterium
AACTAACAAACAACTTGATGTAACAAACCCGTCAATCATTGGCAGTGGGGCAACTGCCAGATCAGCAGTTGCAGCATTAAGTCAATTAGGTGCCACAAAAGTGATGTTGTGTGCACGAAATGAAAATACTCTAAATGATTTAAAAAATGTTGCTCAGCAATTTAATTTGCAAGTAACCGTTATTTCTTGGAACGAAATTTACAAAGCACTTGCAGCATCTACTGTGATTAGTACTTTGCCAAGTGGATCAATGGATTCATATGCAGCCATGGGTCCAGAAATTCCAGGTTCACTACTTGATGTTGCTTATTCGCCTTGGCCATCAAAAATTGCTTTGGAATGGATCCTTCGTCGAGGTTTTGTCGTCTCAGGTTTAGAGATGTTGTTAAATCAGGCTGTTAGGCAGTTTGAGCTAATGACCGGACAAAAAGCACCTGTGAAACAAATGCGGGAGGCGCTTTTTAAGAACTGAGGAAATTTTGACCTGGGAAATACTGATTATGGTCAATACCTCGTTCTTTGCGCTGTTGTTGGCAATTATTGATTTTAAATCAAAAATTTTACCAAATAAATATGTTTTAGCTCTGTCAATAACTTCAATTATCTTTATAAGTCTTGCAACTGAATTTAACTTTGAAACGATTTTTAGATCTATTTATGTTTCATTTATCATTTTTGTTGCATATTTGATTATGTTTTTCCTCTCAAAAAGAACTTTTGGATTAGGAGATGTTAAATATAGTTTCGCCTTAAGTCTTCCAGCCGTATTTCTCTTAGGCATAAGTCAGACCATAAATATGCATGTATCTGCCTTTATTCTGGGAGGAATTGTTGCTTTGGTGCTACTTATATCGAAAAAGGTTTCCAAGAATCATGCAATTGCATTTGGTCCATTCATGTCAGTTTCATATTTTTTGTTTCTCGTGCTTAGTCTCTAGGGGGATTACTAACTCAAGGTTGGCTTAATGAAACAATAAATATATGATTCGATGGCTAACAGCGGGTGAATCCCATGGTCCTGCTTTGGTAGCCACAATTGAAGGTCTTCCAGCAGGTATTGAAGTTACCTCTGCTGATATCCAAAATGAATTAGCTCGTAGACGCCTTGGTGTTGGACGAGGTGCTAGACAAAAGTTTGAACAAGATGAAATTGAAATTCTTGGTGGTATTCGTCACGGATTAAGTATTGGTGCACCAATTGCAATCAAAATTAATAACTCTGAATGGCCTAAATGGCAAGACGTTATGTCAGCAGATCCAGTTGATCAAAAAAAATTAGATGAACAAGCAAGAAATGCTCCTTTAACAAAACCAAGACCTGGACATGCAGATTTAGTAGGAATGCAAAAATACGGATTTGAGGATGCGCGCCCTGTATTAGAACGAGCAAGTGCTCGTGAAACTGCATCAAGAGTTGCTCTAGGTGCTTTGGCTAAAAAATTCTTAAATCAAGTTGGTGGAATAGAAATTTTAAGTCATGTTGTGCAATTAGGAACAGTGAAAACTCCTGATGGATCAATTCCGAACCCTGGATCATTAAATAAAATTGATGAAGATCCAGCAAGATGTTTTGATGCTAAAACAAGTGAATTAATGCAAAAAGAAGTTGAGTCTGCTCATAAAGATGGCGACACTTTAGGTGGCGTTGTTGAAGTTGTTGTTTATGGATTACCACCTGGTTTAGGTTCTTATGTTCATCATGATCGCCGTATTGATGCAAAATTAGCAGGTGCTCTTATGGGCATCCAAGCAATTAAAGGTGTTGAAGTTGGCGATGGTTTCACAACAGCAGGTCGTCGTGGTTCACAAGCTCATGATGAAATTGTTAACACTAAAGATGGCGTTAAACGATTAACTCATCGCGCCGGTGGCACAGAAGGTGGCATGACAACTGGTGAAGTCTTAAGAGTTCGAGCAGCGATGAAACCAATTTCTACCGTTCCAAAAGCATTACAAACAATCGACACCTCAACAGGAGAAGCATCAAAAGCTCATAATCAAAGATCAGATGTTTGCGCAGTTCCTGCAGCAGGTGTAATTGCTGAAGCCATGGTTGCTTTGGTTTTGGCTGATGCGTTATTAGAAAAATTCGGTGGCGACGCAGTTTCTGAAACAAAAAGAAATTTTGAAAACTATATTTCGAACCTAAAGGTTCGATAACTATGTCTCCACGTTTAGTTTTCGTGGGTGCTCCCGGTTCAGGGAAGACAACTATCGGAAAACAAGTAGCTGAAAAATTAGGCGTTGAATTTATTGACGTTGATAACGAAATTGAAATGGATGAAAAAACTACTATTTCAGATATATTTGTTCAAAAAGGTGAAGCTTATTTCAGACAACTTGAACGAGCAAAAATATCTGATTTATTAAATTCCTTCAATGGAGTGCTTTCTTTAGGTGGCGGATCAGTTCTGGATGAGACCACTCGCCAAGCTTTAGCAATTGCACCTGTGGTGTGGTTAAAAGTTTCTTCTGGAGATGCATCATCAAGAGTTGGTCTAGGACTTTCCAGACCAGTTTTGATGGGAAATGTTAGATCAACTTTGGTGAAACTACTTGAAGAACGAACCCCTTTGTATGAAGAAGTGGCAGACTGGGAAATAGATACATCTAAAAAAAGCATTGAAGAAGTAGTGCAGGAAGTTCTACTTCAAACAAGTGAGGTTAACTAATGGGAATTCATCAGACCATCACGGTTAATGCTCAACCTAATTACGATGTAATCATCGGGAATGACATTTTAGATTCAATAAAGATTAATGAAAATGTCAATCAAGTTGCAATCATCTTTCCTATTCATGTTGAAAAGATTGCCAAAAAGGTAAAAAAACACATAACTTCTTTAGGTTTCAAAGTAACGGAGATAAAAGTACCAAACGCTGAAAGTGCAAAAAACATCAAAGTTGTTGAAAAATGCTGGAATAAGTTAGGCCAATCCAAGTTCACCCGCTCAGATCTAATTGTGGCCATCGGGGGAGGAGCCACAACAGATCTAGCCGGTTTTGTTGCAGCAACATGGTTAAGAGGAATTGATTTCATTTCGATTCCAACTTCCTTGCTAGGAATGGTTGATGCAGCAGTTGGCGGCAAAACTGGAATTAATACAACTTCGGGCAAGAACTTGGTGGGTTCATTTCACAATCCAACTCAAGTTATATGCGATCTAGAGACCTTAAAAACTTTAAAGAAACACGATTTCACAACGGGAATGGCTGAAGTAGTTAAATGTGGGTTTATCGCTGACGCCAAAATATTGGAAATCATCGAGAAATATCCGCAAGAATGCAAAAAATATGACGGTGTAGAAATTCCTGAGCTAGTTACTCGATCTATCCAAGTAAAGGCAGAGACCGTGGCAAAGGATTTCAAAGAAACTTCTTCATCAAAAACTGGTCGAGAAATATTAAATTATGGTCACACCTTGGGTCATGCCATTGAGAAGAATGAAAAATATAAATGGCGCCATGGAGATGCAGTTTCTGTAGGAATGGTTTTCGCCGCTGAATTAGCTTTGGCGGATGGAAAACTCTCTGAATCTGTTGTTAAACGTCACCGAGACATTTTGAAACTTGTGGGTTTGCCAACACAATACAAACACAAGAATTTCAAAAAACTTATTGAAATCATGGCGCTTGATAAAAAATCTCGAGGTGCGACGTTAAGATTTGTCATATTAGAAGATGTAGCAAAGCCAACAAGATTAGAAAACCCAAGTTTCAAAGTATTAAACACAGCATGGGAGAAGGTGTCTAAATGATAAAGGTTCTAGTACTAAATGGTCCAAACTTACAAAGATTGGGAACACGCGAACCTGAAGTTTATGGCTCAGACACTTTTGAAGATCTAAAGAAAGCTTGTATTGATTTTGGTAAAACTCAAGATTTCGAAATCGATTTTCGACAAACCGATGACGAAGCAACAATAATTAAATGGCTCCATGAAGCTGCGGATAATAAATTACCGGTGGTAATTAATCCGGCAGCTTTTACTCATTACAGCTATGCCATGAGAGATGCTGCTGCTATGCATACTGCACCACTAATTGAAGTTCATATTTCCAATCCACAAGCTCGTGAAGAATTTCGCCACTTCAGTGTTTTAGCTGGAGTAGCAGATGGCGCTATTGCTGGATTTGGCATTGACAGCTATCGCTTAGCTTTAAGTGCTTTAAAAAAATTAATTAAATAATCTTCATGGTTGATTATTTATCACGAAGAGATGCTCTTCGAAAAATCCTGATTGATAAAGCTGAATCAGCCGTATTTTTAGATCCTGTAAGTATTCGATATCTTTCAGGTTTCTCAGGAAGTAATGCTGCATTACTAGTTGGCCAGGATAACAATCTTGATTTGTTATTAACGGATTCTCGATACACCCAAAGAGCAAAAGATGAATCCCCAGACATTGAAGTTCAAATTGATCGAGAATTTACCAAGCAAATTCATAAGCAACTGGAATCAAAATCAATCAAAAAAATAGCTATTGATTCAACCAGAATGAACATTGCCCAAGGAGAAGCTTTAAGCAATAAAGACACATTTGAACTAGTCAAAATAAGAGAGATACTTGCTCCATTAAGAAGTGTTAAAGATGAATATGAGATCAAGCAAATCAAGAAGGCATGCGCAATTACAGCAGATACTTTGTGGTTTTTAATAAATGATTTAAGACCCGGCATGAATGAAAAACAAATCTCAAATCTGCTTCAAGAAGGTTTTCTTAAAAGAGGAGCCGATGGTTTAGCTTTTGCCTCGATTGTGGCAAGTGGACAAAACAGCGCCACGCCACATCATGAGCCAACAAAAAGAATTCTGGAGCGAGGTGACATGGTCACAATTGATTGTGGAGCATTAGTCAATGGTTACCACGCTGATATGACTCGAACAGTTTTTATTGGCACATGTGCTGATTGGCAAAAAGATATTTATGATCTGGTCATGAAAGCCCAAGAAGCAGGAAGAAAGAAGCTAACTGCAGGAGCAATTGCCGAAGAAGTTGATGAGGCAACTAGAAAAATAATTCGGGATGCAAATTATGGCGATTTCTTTGTTCACGGGACAGGTCATGGCGTTGGATTAGAGATTCATGAACCTGTGTTTCTAGCAAAAGACGTTAAGACTAAACTTTCCAGTGGAAGTTGCATCACAGTTGAGCCTGGCATTTATTTACCGGGTAAAGGTGGAGTGCGTATCGAAGATACGTGTCTTGTCACCGAAGCTGAAGCAGAAGTTCTAACCCCGGGTTCTCACGAAATTATTTGTGTGGCTTAAAAAGCAAGAAATGATTAATTAGGAGAGTAGTTCAAGTGGCAACAACTAACGAATTAAAAAATGGCATGGTCTTAAATCTTGACGGCCAATTATGGAACATTATTGATTTCCAACACGTAAAACCGGGTAAGGGTGGCGCTTTTGTGCGCACCAAATTAAAAAACGTTTTGAGTGGAAAAGTTGTAGATAGAACCTTTAACGCTGGAGTAAAAATTGAAACAGCCCAAGTAGACAAAAGAGATATGCAATATCTCTACAAAGATGGCGATGACTGGGTATTTATGGACACAACTAATTATGACCAAATCACAATCAACAATGCCACAGTTGGAGATGCTTCAAATTACATGTTAGAAAACCAAGAAGTAATGGTTGCTATGCATGAAGGAAATCCTTTATATATTGAAATGCCAGCAAACGTGGAACTAACAATTGAATACACCGAACCAGGTTTGCAAGGGGACAGATCAAATGCGGGTTCAAAGTCTGCAAAATTAGAAACTGGATTTGAAATCCAAGTTCCACTGTTCATCAATCAAGGAGAGAAAGTTCGAGTTGATACTCGCGACGGTTCTTACCTTGGTCGTGCCTAAAGAACAAAAGGTAAAAAATTGAGTGCACGTAGCAAAGCCCGTAAACGTGCCTTAGACACAATCTTTGAAGCTGACTTAAAAGGTATTTCCATACCTGGAACTAACACTAATGACGAAACAGATATAGAAGTTACTAATTATTCTCTTGATTTAGTCAAAGGCATAAAAGAAAATCAAACTCAAATTGATGAGCTAATAACTAATTCATTAAAAAACTGGACTTTTGATCGCATCCCTAGAGTTGATAGAAATATCTTAAGAATCGCAGTTTATGAACTTCTCTATCAAAAAGATGTTCCAACCAATGTAGTAATTAGTGAAGCTGTGTCTTTGGCTGAATCCTTGAGCACCGCAGAATCATCTGCTTTTGTGAATGGAACTTTAGGAACAATTAGTAAAAAGATTTAGATCTTGTGCCCCGGGTGAGATTCGAACTCACGCTGGTACGAGTTTGAGTCGTATGCCTCTGCCAGTTGGGCTACCGGGGCTAAAGCAAATTAATCAATATTACGTTCTTAACTCTACGACACTTAAAGAGAAGATTCCTAGTTCGCCTAGGCTATTGAACATATGAAGCCATCATTAAGAGTTGTCGTCGCCGAAGACGAAGCATTAATTCGTCTTGATCTAGTAGAGATGTTGACCGAAGCTGGTTATGAAGTTGTTGGCCAAGCAGGCGATGGGGAAGCAGCAATTTCAATAACTGAAAAAGAAAAACCCGATCTTGTGGTGATGGATGTAAAAATGCCTAAGTTAGATGGCATTAGTGCGGCAGAAAGAATTGCTAATCAAAGAATTGCTCCCGTTGTTATCTTGACTGCCTTTTCTCAAAGAGATTTAGTGGAAAGAGCACGCGATGCAGGTGCTATGGCTTATTTAACAAAACCTTTCACAATCGAAGATTTAATGCCTGCGATTGAATTAGCCGTTTCAAGGTTTCAAGAAATCAAACAATTGGATGCCGAAGTTACTGATTTGCAAGAACAATTAAAGGCTCGAAAATTGATTGAAAAAGCTAAAGGTATCTTGATGAAAAATTTGAAGATAAGTGAACCAGAAGCCTTTAAATGGATGCAAAAGACAGCCATGGATAAAAGAAGATCAATGACTGATGTTGCTCAATTAGTTATGGATGAGTTCGAAAAGAATTAATCAGCAGTGCCATATAAACGATCGCCGGCATCGCCCAAACCTGGAACGATATAGCCAACTTCGTTAAGTTTTTCATCAAGCCCTGCGCAAACTACAGTGACGTTGACATCATTTCCAAATGTTGATTCAACTTTCTTTAAACCTTCAGGAGCTGCTATTAAGCAGATTGCAACAACATCCTTTGCTCCACGGTCAATTAATAATTTGATGGCAGCAACTAGTGTTCCACCGGTGGCAAGCATTGGATCAAGCACAAAAACTTGTCGATTCTTTATTTCACCGGGAATTCTTTCTGCATATGTACTTGGTTGCAAAGTCTGTTCATTTCTAACCATGCCTAAGAAACCAACTTCGGCATTTGGCAAAATACGCATCATGCCATCAAGCATTCCAAGTCCAGCTCTTAAAATTGGCACAACAAGTGGTTTAGGTTTTGCAATAACAAAACCTTTAGTTTTGGTTATTGGTGTTTCAACTTCTGTTTCTTTCACAATTAAGTGTCTAGTTGCTTCATAAGAAAGCAGTGTCACTAATTCTTCAACTAGTTTTCTAAAGGTAGGAGTGTCTGTGTTTTTGTCCCTAAGGGTGGTCAACTTGGCTGAGACCAGGGGATGATCGATGATCAGGGTTTTCATGAGTCCGAGACTATCTATATAGAGCCCATTTGTGGGGGAAATCGTGCTTAGGTGCTCCGGGTCACACTCAAGGTGAACAAAGGGTGAACGTCAGGTATTCTCGAAGAACGCAATTTGGCAATTTTATTTGTTGCCCTTTTGCGCCCTAGGGAAAAATAGAAAGAGGAAGAATGTCATTAGTTAAAAGAAGCATCGTTGTTGCAGCTTCTGTAGCTGTTGCATTTGCAACTTTTGTTGCACCTGCACAAGCAGCTCCAGCTGGTTGTTCTGGCGATATTAAATTAGTGTTCCAAGGTGGTCTCACCGGTGGAGCAGCACAAACAGGTATTGGCGAATACAACGGTTTCCGTTTAGCGATTCTTCAATACAACGAAAAGAAAACAGCAAGTCAACCAAAAGTTGAAGTTGCTTCAATTGATACTCAAGCAAGCGGAAGTCAATCTCCAGCTCTTGCTTTGAAAACCGTTAACGACCCATGTGTTGTTGGTGTTGTTGGTGGAATGTACTCAGGTGAAACCAGAGCAGCATTGCCTTATTACTTAAAGGCAGGCTTACCTGTAATTTCTCCTTCTGCAACAAATCCAACATTGCCTTCTGTTGGTGGAGATGTATTCCACCGCGTTGTAGCAAACGATTTGGTGCAAGGTCCAGCAATGGCAATCATTGCAAAACGTGAAGGTAAGAAACTTTTCGTTGTGGATGATCAAACAACTTACGGTAAGGGTCTTTCTGACATCATTAAAAAAGATGTTAAGGCAACTCTTGTTGGTAAAGATTCAGTAACTGAAGGAACAACAAACTTCTCTTCAGTAGTTGCTAAGGTTAAAAAAGCAGGCGCAGACGTAGTTGTTTACGCAGGTTATTACCCAGAAGCATCTAAATTCGTTAAGCAATTACGTGACAACGCCGCAACAAAGAACGTTAAATTTGTTTCTGGCGACGGAACACTTGATGAAGAATACATATTGCTTGCAGGAAAATATGCAAACGGTACATTCTTAACTGCTCCTGCTTATTTCTTAGGTGCAGCAGACAAGGCTCTAACTGCAACTTACAAGAAGGAATACGGCGTAAATCCTCGTATCTACACACTCGAGGCATACAACGCAGCTACCTTCTTCTTAGAAGCAATCAAGGCTGGAAATACAGATAAGCCTTCTATCTTGAATTTCATTAACACCAAGTCCGTAAAAGGTATTGG
>JAPLAV010000070.1:8856-53421 GCA_026393095.1 Actinomycetota bacterium
GTATTGGTACAACAATGAAGTTCGACGCAGCTGGCGAACCTTCAAAGAAGTTCATTAACGAATTTACTGTTAAAAACGGTAAAATCGAATATGTTCGAAATCTAATCAATAAATAAATAGATTCGAAAATAACAATGCTGGGGTGTTTTCACCCCAGCATTGTTATAACTAATATAGAGTCATAAACCAAAGGGGGTAGTCAAATGGACTTTTCAATTCTTTGGACTGAATTCTTCGGACTAACTCTCGATGGCATTGTTGTCGGTGCAATTTATGCACTGGTCTCACTTGGTTACACATTGGTTTATGGTGTTTTAAGACTTATAAATTTTGCTCATTCTGAAATATTCATGATCGGAACATTTACCTCTCTAGGTCTTTCGATTGTTTTTGGTTTTACTGGTCTAGAAGAACCCTTAGGCATTGTGCTTTTCTTGTTAGTATTTCTCGTTATGGCTTTAGCTTCTGGCATTGTGTCCGGAATGTCAGCTGTTTTATTGGAATTTGTTGCTTATCGCAGATTGAGAAGACGTGGAGCAAGCCGACTATCTTCTCTAATTTCTGCAATCGGAGCTAGCTTTTTCTTAGTTGAATTTTATCGTTTAACAACTGAATCTAAAGATTGGGATTTCCCCAGAATGCTTTCCAAAGATCCAATATTTTCAATTAGTTCTGCCTATTTCACTTTAGACAAAATCATAATCTTGCTTGGTGCTTTTGGCTTAATGTTTGGTTTAGATCGCATTATTAATAAGACTCGTTTAGGTCGTGGGATCAGAGCTGTTTCGCAGGATGAAAAAACAGCAATTTTGATGGGAGTAAACGTAGATCGAGTTATTTCGTTTACATTCCTAGTAGGCGGCGTTCTAGCTGGTTTTGCTTCTACTTTCTACATGTTGTTTTATGAATCAACAAAGTTTAACGTTGGTTTCTTACTTGGTATCTCAGCCTTCACAGCCGCAGTTCTAGGTGGAATTGGCAATATCAGAGGCGCCCTTGTTGGATCATTTGTTTTGGGATTAATTCAACAATATTCATCTGTGGTACTTGGTTACAACTGGCGCGATGTGGTCACATTTGTTATTTTGGTTTTCGTTCTGCTATTCAAACCAACAGGTTTATTTGGTGAAGCGCTGCAAAGGGCCAGAGTATGAGTTCAATTAAAATCGCATTCTCAAAATTCAATTTACGTGATTCTTTTGGGGCTTGGTGGGAAAATGCAACCAAGAAGCAAAGAATTGCCTTTAGAGTCTTATTAATTGGATTTTTCTATGCATTGCCATTTTTGGATAACCCAATTTTGGGTACTCCTGAGACAAATTTTCAATCTGTTCTGTTTTATCCATTAGCGGTGTACGTAGCAATGGCTGTAGGACTAAACATTGTTGTTGGAAAAAGTGGAATTCTTGATTTGGGTTATGTTGCTTTTTTTGCCATTGGTGCTTACACACATGCGATTCTAGGAACTTTTTATGGTGTCAGTCTTTGGTTTAACATAATTTTGGGAGCAGCTTTTGCGATGATTGCCGGAGTAATTCTCGGCTTACCAGCTCTTAGACTGCGTGGTGATTACTTAGCAATTATTACTTTAGGTTTTGGTGAAATTGTAAGAATCGTTGCTTTGAATCTTGAAATAACTGGTGGTGCTGCCGGAATCGCTGGAATTCCAGCTCCTCCAAATATTTTCAATGTCACATTTGATGTTTTGGATCCAAAACCTCATTACTGGTTAATGCTTACTTTTATTATGTTGGTTGTTTGGATGTACATCCGTTTAGGAAAGAGACGTCCAGGTCGAGCTTGGGAAGCAATTCGTGAAGACGAAGACGTTGCTGAGTTTATGGGTGTGGAAACAACTAAGTATAAATTGTGGGCATTTATTCTTGGTGGCGCAATCGGTGGCGGTGCTGGAGCGATTTATTCTTCACAGGTTGCATCAATTCTTCCTGACTACTTCACCTTAAATGTTTCGATTTTAGTTTTGGCTTGCGTAGTTTTTGGTGGTATGGGAAATATTTGGGGAGTAGTTGCAGGTGCAATTCTTCTTGAGTACTTACCTGAAAAATTGCGTTTCTTATCAGAGACAAGAATTTTATTCTTTGGACTTTTGATGGTAGTAATGATGAATATCAGACCTGATGGATTATTCCCAAGAAAAAAGCGAGAAAAGGTTTACGACAAAGTAACGGGTCAGGAGATTTCGAGATGACCAAATTATTAGAAGTAAACAACCTGACTATGGAATTTGGTGGAGTTGTTGCCTTAAAAGAAGTTAATTTACATGTTTCTGCCGGCGAAATAGCAGCTTTAATTGGACCAAATGGTGCAGGAAAAACTACCGTTTTCAACGTTGTAACTGGTTATTACCAACCAACAAAAGGTGATGTTCTATTAAATTCAAAATCTGTGTTGGGCTTGAAATCAAACAAGATCGCGCGCTTGGGCTTAGCTAGAACTTTCCAAAATATTAGACTTTTCGGTGACATGACTGCGTTAGAAAACGTTATGACAGGTTCGGATTCTAGAAATAAAGTTGGTTTAGTTGGTTCAATAATTGGAACATCTAGAAGTAGACAAGAAGAAAGTTTGTCACATTCACGAGCGGCTGAACTTTTGAACTTCATGGGAATAAGTCACCGTTCAGGTCAACTTGCAAGAAATTTGCCTTATGGAGATCAAAGAAGACTTGAAATTGCAAGAGCTCTTGCTTTAGAGCCAAAGGTTTTACTATTGGATGAACCTGCTGCTGGTTTTAATCCACAAGAAAAAGTTGAATTGGGAGAATTAATTAAGAAAATTCGTGATGCAGGCTTTGCTGTCTTGTTGATCGAACATGATATGAGTCTTGTCATGAAAATTTCGGATCGTGTATCTGTTCTTGATTTTGGTCAAAAAATTGCTGAGGGAACCCCTTCAGAAATTCAAAACAATCAAAAAGTAATTGATGCCTATCTAGGAGTTGTAGACAATGCTTCTTGAGATAAATGACTTGAAAGTTTCTTACGGCAAAATCCAGGCAATTAAAGGAATTTCGTTAAATATTAAAGCTGGCGAAATTGTTACTTTAGTGGGCGCCAACGGTGCCGGTAAAACAACATTATTGAAAACTATTTCTGGAATCCTAAAACCTGCTGCTGGTGTTATTAAGTTCGACGGTAAAGATATTCAAGGAATTGCTCCTCATAACCGAGTTTTAGAAGGTTTATGTCAAGCACCTGAAGGTCGCGGAATTTTTCCAGGTATGACTGTTTTGGAAAATCTTGAAATGGGTAAGTATGCCCGCAAGGACTGGAAGAGTGAGTTAAGTGAAGATATTGAAAGAATTTATACACTTTTTCCTAGATTAAAAGAACGACAAAGCCAAGCTGGCGGAACTCTTTCTGGTGGAGAGCAACAAATGCTTTCAATCGGTAGAGCATTAATGTCTCGTCCAAGATTGTTACTTTTGGATGAACCATCAATGGGTCTTGCTCCAATGTTTATTCAACAGATATTCAAAATCATTCGTGAAATTCAATCTCAAGGTGTTTCAATATTGTTGGTTGAACAAAATGCTGCCCAAGCTCTTTCTTGTGCTAATCGTGCTTATATTTTAGAAACTGGAAATATTGTTAAAGAAGGCGCTGGAAAAGACTTGTTGAATGATGACGCAATTAAGAAAGCTTACTTAGGAACTGGCGCTTAAATTATTTAATTGCAGTAACTAGTGCCACCAATATTGGGGCATAAAACAAAGCAGGTAAAAGATCAGCAACTGGAAGTTGTTTAATCTTTAATAATCTAAAGCTGACTCCCACGAGTAACAATCCTCCAGTAACAGTTAAGGCAATAACTTGGGCTTCGTTTAATACATCTCCTAAACCAAAACCAAGAATGGTAAATAATCCTTGATAAACACCCACTGCTAAAGCAGAAAATGCAACACCAATGCCAAGAGATGCAGCAAAGGCAATTGAAGCAAAAAAGTCAAGGGAAGATTTTAAAGCCAATTGTTCAATTCCTTTACCTAATCCATCTGAAATTGAACCAAGAATTGCAAGTGGACCAACAACAAATAGCAAGGACGCGCTCACAAAACCCTCAACAAAATTTTCATCTTTTGATTTAATTCGCTTCTTTAATGATTTCTTTAATTTTTTGCCAATACTTTCAAAACGATCTTCAAGTCTCCAGTATGAACCAGTAATTCCGCCAAGAATGAGACTTCCTAAAACTATTAATACTCCCATGCCAGGACCTACTGCTTCTTTAAATTCAGGTTTTGTAATGTCAATAATTGATAGTCCAGCAACTAAAAGAGTCATAAGACCTAGTGCATCGGTTACTACATCTCTGGTTTTGTTTGGTAATCGATCACCCAGCAGTGTTCCAATTAGAGCTCCGGCAACAATTGCAAGAAAATTAATTATTGTGCCTAAACCTATTATCATTTATTTATTTTCTTTGAAGAATACGGTTAATCTTGCAGATGCAGTTCTTTCATCTTTATCGTTAAAAATATCAATTGCATAGCTTCCGGTTGACTTACCTAAATGACTTGGAGTAGCAATTCCTTTCACAAAACCTTCTTTAACACCTTTGTGGTGGGTTACGTTTATGTCAACACCAACTGCAACTCGATCTGGATAGGCTGCAACATTTGCAGCAATAGATCCAAGAGTTTCTGCTAATAGTGCGTTAGCACCACCATTTAATAGCCCCAATGGTTGACGATTACCTTCAACTGGCATTGTGCCGACAGTTTTATTTGCACTAACTTCTATTAACTTAATTCCCATGCGTTCTGCCAATTCGCCTAAGCCGTATTGATTAAGTGCTTTAGTTAATTCTTCAGGTGAAAGTTCTGACATATTGATGTCGAGGCGTGATTTATTTTGCGGTGTGCCATCGCTATTTGCCATATCGCAAGCCTAGGATCACACTTATGGTTGAGATGAAACACCCCGAACATTTATTACTGGTTGATGGCCATTCTTTGGCCTATAGAGCTTTTTATGCATTGCCATTGGACAATTTCGCAACAAGTTCAGGTCAACCCACAAATGCGGTCTTTGGTTTCACCTCAATGCTCATCAATGCCATAAAGGATGAAAAACCAACACATTTAGCAATTGCATTTGATGTTTCAAGAGAAACTTTTCGAAAAGAAATGTTTGCAGAATATAAGGCAAATAGAGCAAAAAGTCCTGACGAATTTAGATCCCAACTTCCATTGATCACCGAAGTTATAAAAGCCATGCAAATTCCAGGTGTGCAGTTAAAAGGTTTTGAAGCCGATGACATTATCGCAACGTTGGCTAAACAAGGTGAAAAAAAGGGGATGAGAGTTTCAATTCTTACTGGAGATAGAGATTCCTATCAACTGGTAAATGATTCAATTACTGTTTTATATGCGCGTAAAGGTGTTTCAGATATTGCACGGATGACTCCCCAAGCAGTACTTGAAAAATATGAATTAACACCTGCTCAATATCCAGACTTCGCTGCACTAAGAGGAGATCCTTCGGACAATTTGCCATCTGTACCAAGTGTGGGAGAAAAAACGGCAGTTAAATGGATAAAGGAATACGGGAATTTAGATGAATTAATAAAGCACGCTGATCAAATAACTGGAAAAGTTGGCGAAGCTTTAAGAGCAAATATTGATCAAGTAAAACTAAACCGAAAAATGACAGAATTAGTGAAAGATGTCACGCTAGAAATTTCGGTTGATCAACTGGCAATTAAGGGTCCAGATGTTGATGAAGTAAATAGAGTCTTTACTGAACTTGAATTTAAGTCCTTAAGAGAGCGTCTACTCGGGAATAGCAACGCAGCAAAAGAAACTGCCAAGAAAAATACTTCTGATTCGTTTGTCATTAGGACTTATAAACCTGATGAACTGGAAAAATGGATCACTGCCCATAAAGACGATGCGATGGCTCTTGATGTGCAATTTGAAGGCTTTGCTCAAAATATTTCAAGTCTTGCTTGGGGATTAGCTAATTCGAATTCCGGAATTGCTTTTAGTCAAGAGGAACTTTCTACTGCAGATGTTAAGGCGTTAAAAGATTTACTCACCGATAGCAAGATTCGAAAAATTGTCCATAACGCTAAAGACTTTTACCAAATTTGTAAAGGAAAGAAGTTGGAATTTAGTGGCTTACTTGCAGACACTGAAATAAGTGCGTATTTAGTAAACCCAGGTTTGAGAAGTTATGAATTAGAAGATGTGGCGATGAGAGTTTTGGGATTTGTTCCAGAACTTGCCAATGAAAACGATGGTCAATTAGCACTGGGGGATGAATCTTTAAATGTTGAAAGTTTAGCCAATCGTGCAAATGCGATTTATCAACTTCACTTTACCCTTATGCCTCAAATTGAAGAGAAGAATCTAACTAAATTATTAAATGAACTTGAACTTCCTCTAGTAAAGGTTCTGGCTGAGATGGAAGTTATAGGAATAGCCGTAGATATGACCAAATTGAATAATTTATCAAGTGAATTTGAGAAATTAGCCAATGGTTATGAAAAAGATGCATTCAAAATAGTGGGGCATGAATTCAATATGGGTTCTCCTAAGCAACTACAAACCGTGCTTTTTGATGAAAGAAAATTACCTAAGACCAAGAAAACAAAAACTGGTTTTACAACAGATGCTGAAGCCTTAACAGATCTTTTTGCTAAAACAAAAGATCCAGTACTCTCATCCATTTTAAGTTGGCGAGATATCACCAAATTGAAACAAACGGTAGTTTCGTTGATTCCATTGGCCGCAAAAGATAATCGAATTCACACCACGTTTAATCAAACGGTTACTTCTACTGGACGTCTTTCTAGCACGGAACCAAATATGCAAAACATTCCCATAAGAACAGATCAAGGAAAAAGAATTAGAGATTGTTTTATTTCAGCTAAAGATTATGAATGTCTATTAACTGCTGATTACAGTCAAATTGAAATGCGAATCATGGCTCATCTCTCAAAGGATCCAGGGTTAATAGAAGCTTTTAAATCTGGTGAGGATTTGCACACAACTTCTGCTTCATTAGTTTTTGGTGTTAAACCAACTGAAGTTGATGCAGAATTGAGAAGACAAATAAAAGCCATCTCCTATGGATTGGCTTATGGCATGGGTGCATATGGATTAAGTCAATCCTTAGATATCGAAGTTGGTGCAGCTCAAAAATTAATGGATGAATATTTCAAGAGATTTGGTGGAGTGAGAGATTATTTAGCAAATGTTGTTGAAGTTGCCAGAAAACTTGGCTATACCGAAACAATTATGGGACGTAGAAGATATTTTCCAGATCTAACAAATCCTGATCGACAAAGAAGAGAAATGGCTGAGCGCATGGCACTTAACGCGCCGATTCAGGGAAGTGCGGCAGACATTGTTAAAAAGGCAATGCTTAATGCTGATTCACTATTAAAGAGTGAAAAATTGCAATCAAGATTACTTTTGCAGGTTCATGACGAACTGGTCTTTGAAGTAGCTAAAGGGGAGAAAGATCAGGTAGAAAAGCTTGCGCGAAGCGCGATGGCAGATGCCGCCCCTCTTTTGGTTCCATTAGATGTCTCAATTGGTGTGGGTTCTTCGTGGGATGAGGCCGCTCACTAGCCACTTAGCAGTTGAATTTTCACCCTCAACTAATCTTTACAAAGGCTCGGAAGGTCCGAGTCACTATAGAGAAGAAGTTAATGTCCACAACTACTAGCGCTAGTCCGATCGTTGCAATAAATGATGTTGGAACTCCAGAAGAATTATTACTCGCAATTGATGCGACTATTAAATATTTTAATGACGGAGATTTAGTCTCAGGTATCGTCGTAAAAATTGACCGTGATGAAGTTCTATTAGACATCGGTTATAAAACAGAAGGTGTAATTCCTTCTCGTGAACTTTCCATTAAGCACGATATCGATCCAAGTGAAATTGTTAAACCAGGAGATCGTATCGAAGCTTTAGTCTTACAAAAAGAAGACAAAGAAGGTCGTTTAATTCTTTCCAAGAAGAGAGCTCAATATGAAAGAGCTTGGGGCGACATTGAAAAAGTTAAAAATGAAGACGGAATTGTTAAAGGTCATGTCATCGAAGTTGTTAAAGGTGGCTTGATTGTTGATATTGGTCTTCGTGGATTCTTACCAGCATCTCTAGTCGAAATGCGTCGAGTAAGAGATCTTTCTCCATACATTGGTAAAGATATCGAAGCTAAAATTATTGAACTAGACAAGAATCGCAACAACGTTGTGTTATCTCGTCGTGCTTGGTTAGAACAAACGCAATCTGCTGTTCGTTCAACATTCTTAAACCAATTACAAAAAGGTCAAATTCGTACCGGTCAAATCTCAAGCATTGTTAACTTCGGTGCTTTTGTTGACCTAGGTGGAGTTGATGGACTTGTTCACGTTTCTGAATTGTCATGGAAGCACATTGAACATCCTTCAGAAGTTGTTGAAGTAGGGCAAGAAGTTACTGTGGAAGTACTAGAAGTTGATATGGAACGCGAAAGAGTTTCTCTTTCCTTGAAATCAACTCAAGAAGATCCATGGCAACAATTCTCAAGATCTCATCAAATCAACCAAGTAGTTCCTGGAAAAGTTACCAAACTTGTTCCATTCGGAGCTTTTATTCGTGTTGCTGATGGAATCGAAGGACTTGTACACATTTCTGAACTTTCAGAAAACCAAGTTGAAATTCCAGAACAAGTTGTTCAAGTAAATCAAGAAGTCACTGTAAAAATCATTGACATTGATTTAGAACGCAGAAGAATTTCTCTTTCTGTTAAGCAAGCTGGTGAAAAAGGTGAAGCAAGAGCTTCATTTGATCCGTATCAATACGGAATGCCACCTGCTTATGATTCAGCTGGAAAATACATTGGACCAGAAGGATTTAATCCTGAAACTGGCGAATGGAAATCTGGTTTTGAAGATCAAAAGAAAGAATGGGAAAAGCAATATTCTGACGCACTTGCCAAGTGGCAAGTTGAAAAAGATACCAAAGTTGCCAATCCTGAACTTGCCGCGTTAAGCGACAAGCTAGATTCAAACTAGTTCAGATTTAAAAGCCAACATGAAAGTTGGATTAACAGGCGGCATCGGTGCTGGAAAAAGCACCGTTGCCGACTTGTTCTCTCAAAAAGGTGCAGTAGTAATTCGCTCAGATGAATTAGCGCGCCAAGTTATCGAACCTCAAACACCAGGTTTTCAACAAGTCATAGATCGCTTTGGTAAAGAATTTGTAAATTCTGAAGGCTACATTGATAGAGCAAAATTGGCTGAAATTGTATTTCAAGATGACGCGGCATTGAAAGATTTAGAAAATATTGTTCATCCCTTAGTAAGAAGTAAAACAAATCAGATCATTGATCAACACACTTCAGAAACCATAATTGTAAATGAAATTCCTCTGCTATTGGAAAAGAAAATGGAATCACTTTTTGACTTTTTAGTGATAGTTATCTCTAGTGAGAAAAATAGACTAGAAAGACTTGCTCAAAGGGGATTAACTACAGAACAAGCTACTGCTCGAATGGCGAAACAGGTAAGTGATGATGAGCGTAAGGCAGCTGCTGATTTCTTAATTGTTAATGATGGCAACCTAGATCAACTAGAAGCTGATGTAGAAAAGATTTGGCAAACACTTCAAGAGAGAAGCTTTAAATCCTAAAATGAGACCAGTTAATGATCTGATCAGAACTGTTGCTCCTTTTAAAGTTGAAGCAGATTATGAACCAGCAGGAGATCAGCCTGCAGCAATTAAGGATTTAGAAGAACGTATCCGCAAAGGTGAAAAGCACGTCGTACTTTTAGGCGCTACTGGTACGGGAAAATCTGCAACGACAGCTTGGTTAATTGAGAAATTACAGCGACCAACTTTAATCATTGAACCAAATAAAACACTTGCCGCTCAAATTGCCAACGAGTTACGAGAAATGCTTCCTAACAATGCTGTTGAATATTTCGTTTCCTATTACGACTATTACCAACCTGAAGCCTATGTTCCTCAAACCGATACCTTCATTGAAAAAGACTCAAGTATCAATGAGGAAGTAGAAAGACTTAGACATTCTGCAACAAGTGCCCTTCTGACAAGAAGAGATGTTGTGGTTGTGGCGACTGTTTCTTGTATTTATGGATTAGGAACCCCTGAAGAATATGTAAAGCAAGCTATTCGAATTAGAAAAAACCAAGACTTTTCTCGTGACAAACTTCTTCGCCAATTAGTAGATATCCAATACACCCGAAATGATTACGCCTTCGAGCGTGGCACATTTCGCGTTAGAGGCGACACTGTTGAAATCTTTCCTGCCTATGAGGAACATCCTGTTCGAATTGAAATGTTTGGCGATGAAATTGAGCGCATTATGACTCTTCATCCTTTAACAGGTGAAATCTTGACTGATGATGAAGAAATGTTTATTTTTCCTGCCACTCATTATGTGGCAAGTCCTGAGCAAACAGCAAAGGCACTTTCGGCAATTGAAGTAGAACTAATGCATCGGGTTAAAGAACTAGAAAGCCAAAACAAACTACTTGAAGCTCAAAGAATAAAGATGAGAACCGCGTTTGATCTAGAAATGATTCGTGAATTAGGTTTTTGTTCAGGTATTGAGAACTACTCTCGATATTTTGATGATCGTGCTCCAGGTAGTGCTCCAAATTGTTTACTTGATTATTTCCCCGAAGATTTTCTTTTGGTAATTGATGAATCCCATGTTGCAGTTCCTCAAATTGGGGGAATGTATGAGGGAGATGCATCACGCAAGAGAACTCTTGTTGAATACGGATTTCGACTCCCAAGTGCAATGGATAATCGACCATTAAAATTTGCTGAGTTTGAAGAAAGAGTTGGTCAAACTGTTTATCTTTCTGCTACCCCTGGTCCTTATGAGCTTGGCAAAGTAACTTCTGTTGTTGAACAAGTAATTAGACCAACTGGATTAGTAGATCCTGAAGTTGAAGTTAGACCCACAAAAGGTCAAATTGATGATTTACTACATGAAATAAAAATAAGAGCTGAGAAAGGTGAAAGAACATTAGTAACGACTTTGACCAAAAAGATGGCAGAAGATCTAACAGATTACTTCTTGGAAAAGGATATGAGAGTTAGATATTTGCATTCAGAAATCGATACGTTAAAACGAGTTGAATTGTTGAGAGGATTAAGAATTGGTGAATTTGATTGTCTGGTGGGAATCAACTTGTTACGTGAAGGTTTGGATTTACCCGAGGTTTCTCTAGTTGCCATTCTTGATGCTGACAAAGAAGGATTCTTAAGATCGGAAAAATCTCTAATTCAAACTATTGGTAGAGCTGCTCGAAACGTTGATGGACAGGTAATTATGTATGCCGACAACATCACCAAATCAATGCGAAAAGCACTTGATGAGACTAACCGAAGACGAGAAAGACAAGTTGCACATAATTTAGCCAATGGCATAGATCCAACACCACTTCGTAAGAAGATCTCAGATATCAACGACTCAATCATCAAAGAAGATTCTGATACTGAAATGGTGCTGGAAGAAGCCATGAGTATCAAAAAATTGCGTAAGGACAAAAAAGATGGTGCTAGTCCTGCTCAAGATCTAGCTAATTTGATAACTGAACTCAGTGCCCAGATGAAATTGGCAGCTTCTGAGTTGAATTTTGAACTGGCTGCTCGATACCGTGACGAAATTCACGAACTCAAAAAAGAATTGCGCCAGATGGTTGCAGCGGGCCACGCCTAATTTGATACATTGAAAATATGAATATGGAAGAACCACTTTGGGTCTGGGTCGTCACAATTTTGGCATTTTTTGCCGTTTACACCGCAGAATTTATTTACGCTAAAAGACATCCACATGTTGTTCAATTTCGTGAAGCAGCAAAATGGGTAGTTGTTTATATCGCTGCAGCAATCTTGTTTGGTATTGGTATTTGGACTATCAAGGGACAAGATGCAGGCATTGAATTTTTTGCAGGATGGATTACTGAATACAGTTTAAGTGTCGATAACCTCTTTGTCTTTGTAATTATTCTTTCGGCTTTTGCTGTTCCTGCCATTTATCAACAAGAAGTTTTGCAAGTGGGAATTATTGGGGCACTTGTTTTAAGATTCCTATTTATCATTGTTGGCGCTGCAGCAATTGCCAAATTTAGTTGGGTCTTTTTTATCTTCGGTGCATTTTTGCTTTACACTGCTTATAAACTTGCTTCAAAGCATGGTACAGAAAGTGACCCATCTCAAAACAAAGTTTTGAAATTAGCAGAGAAGTATTTACCTGTTACACCTAAGTATCACGAGGGTGCGTTCAGGGTCACAATTGATGGAAAGAAATATTTTACGCCTCTATTTATTGTCATGATTGCAATTTTTACCACAGATATTTTATTTGCCCTTGATTCAATTCCAGCAATATTTGGACTAACTGATGATCCATACATTGTTTTTACTGCTAATGCATTTGCACTTATGGGACTTCGTCAATTGTATTTCATGCTTGATGGATTACTTGATCGTTTGATTTATCTGTCTTATGGCTTATCAGTAATTCTTGGTTTCATCGGAGTAAAACTAATTCTTCATGCAGCTCATGAAAATGGCTTCAAATCAGCACCTGAAATATCAACTCCAGTTTCACTGGCGGTAATCGTGGGAGTGTTAGCAATTACCGTTTATGCCTCACTTCGTCAAACAAAGCTTCATCCAGAACTTGCACATAAACCAGGCCAGAAAGCCGCGGGAACTGCCATCGCTGATATCAAGAGAGATCATCCTGGAGTTGAAGAAGCGTAAAAAGCGCTTAAGCATTAACCTTTGTTAGATGACTGCGACTACTCCCAAAAAGACTGAGACCAAAAGACATGGCTCAGCTGTTGCAGATAAATTAATTGTTCGTGGTGCCCGAGAGCACAACTTAAAAGATATTTCACTTGAACTTCCGAGAGATGCTCTGATTGTTTTCACAGGTTTGTCAGGTTCAGGAAAATCCTCACTAGCATTTGACACAATTTTTGCTGAGGGTCAACGCAGATATGTTGAAAGTTTGTCGGCTTATGCCAGACAGTTCTTAGGACAGATGGACAAACCCGATGTTGACTTTATTGAAGGTTTGTCTCCTGCAGTTTCAATCGATCAGAAATCAACCAATAGAAATCCCCGTTCCACAGTTGGAACTATTACCGAAGTTCATGATTACTTAAGACTTTTATACGCCAGAGCCGGAACTCCACACTGTCCAAAATGTGGGGTAATAATTCATAGACAAACTCCACAACAAATTGTTGACCAAGTTCTGGAATTAACTGCTGGAACAAAATTCCAAGTGTTAGCACCGGTCATCAGAGGTAGAAAAGGTGAATATCAGGATCTTTTCAAAGAATTACAAACCCAAGGTTTTTCTAGAGCTCGAATTGATGGCGAAACTTATGCTTTAACTGAGGTTCCAGTTTTAAAGAAGCAAGAAAAACACAACATTGATGTGGTTGTTGATCGTTTAAGCGTTAAGGCCGAATCAAGACAGAGAATTACAGACTCTGTAGAGACAGCTTTAAAACTTGCCAATGGCACAGTTGTTCTGGATTTCGTTGATGAACCAACAAAATCAAAGAATAAAGAGCGAGTATATTCAGAGCATTTGGCTTGTACAAATTGTGAAATATCTTTTGATCAACTTGAACCAAGATCATTTTCATTCAATTCACCATTTGGAGCTTGTCCTGAATGTAGCGGTTTGGGAAATCATTTAGAGGTAGACGAAGACTTGATCATTCCTGATAAAGATTTATCTATCGGTGATGGGGCAATCGCACCATGGGCAAATTCTTCATCTGAAGGTTATTGGGCCAGGCTTCTTGAAGCTGTTGCAAAAGATTTGAAATTTTCACTTGATACTCCATATAAGAAATTGTCAGATAAAACTAAGAATTCTTTGCTTTATGGATACGAAAGTAACATCAATGTTAAATATAAGAATTCTTATGGCAGACAAAGATCTTATTGGACAGAATTTGAAGGTGTAATTGAAAACATTCACAATCGTCATGAGAAATCAGATTCTGATGCAGCCCGTGAGCATCTTGAAGGTTACATGCGTCAAAAACCTTGTAAGACTTGTAAAGGTGCTCGACTAAAACCTGTCTCTTTAGCAGTAAAAATCGGAAGCAAAAGTATTGCCGAGATGAGTGCCATGTCAATTGGGGAAGTTACTGAATTCATTACTTCGCTAAAGCTTGGTAAAAGAGAGATGGCAATTGCTCAAAGAGTTTTGAAAGAAGTAATTGAAAGATTGCAATTCTTGCTTGATGTTGGTTTGGACTACTTATCTTTAGATAGAGCTGCGGGAACCCTTTCTGGAGGAGAAGCACAAAGAATTCGTCTTGCTACTCAAATTGGGTCAGGTTTAGTAGGAGTTCTTTATGTACTGGATGAACCAAGTATTGGTTTGCATCAAAGAGACAACAAAAAATTAATTGCTACTTTAATTCGATTAAGAAATCTAGGTAACACTTTGATAGTTGTCGAGCATGATGAAGAAACTATTAGAGCTGCTGACTGGGTTGTAGATATCGGACCTGGAGCTGGCGAACATGGCGGCTATGTAGTTTCTAGTGGCACGGTTAAAGAATTAGAAAACAATGAGAAATCAATAACTGGTGATTACATTTCTGGCAGAAAGCGTGTGGTTGTTCCCAAAAAGCGTCGACCTATAGACAAAGAAAGAATGATCAAAGTTGTTGAAGCTCAAGAAAATAACCTTAAGAAGGTCACTGTTGAATTTCCACTAGGAGTCTTTGTGGCAGTAACCGGAGTTAGCGGATCTGGGAAATCCACATTGGTAAATGATATTTTGTACACCACTTTGGCAAGAGATCTTCATCAAGCAAGAACTGTTCCTGGGCAGCATAAAAAAGTTGAAGGAACTAAACATTTAGACAAAGTAGTTCATGTTGATCAAAGTCCAATCGGAAGAACTCCTCGAAGTAACCCTGCAACCTACACTGGTGTTTTTGATAACGTGCGTAAACTTTTTGCAGAAACTAGTGAAGCAAAAATCAGAGGGTATCAACCAGGGCGATTCAGCTTTAACGTTAAAGGTGGAAGATGTGAACCTTGTTCTGGTGATGGAACTATCCAAATTGAAATGAACTTTTTGCCTGATGTTTATGTACCTTGCGAAGTTTGTCAGGGAGCGCGCTACAACCGAGATACTCTAGAAGTTCACTACAAAGGAAAAACTGTTAGTGAAGTTTTAAATATGCCAATTGAGCAGGCTTTAGTATTTTTTGAATCTGTTCCTGCAATTGCGAGACACTTAAAGACACTGGTGGATGTGGGATTAGGTTATGTTCGCCTAGGTCAATCTGCCCCAACACTTTCGGGTGGAGAAGCACAACGAGTAAAACTTGCCACAGAATTGCAAAGACGTAGCACTGGTAGAACTATTTATGTGCTTGATGAACCAACCACAGGATTGCATTTTGAAGATGTTAGAAAACTCTTAGGAGTTCTAGAAAGATTAGTAGATTCTGGCAATACGGTAATTGTTATTGAACATAATTTAGATGTAATCAAGAATTCTGATTGGGTAATCGATATGGGGCCTGAAGGTGGCTTTAGAGGCGGCACTGTTGTTGCGCAAGGCACCCCTGAACAAATTGCGAAAGTAAGTGGTAGTTACACCGGTCATTATTTGGCACAAATTTTAAAGAATTCCACTAGTAAAGCAGGTTAACAATGGCAGATCCATCTTTATATCGGCCAAAAAATGTACCTGAACTTCCAGGTGTCTATAGATTTAAAATGGCAGATGAAACAGTTATTTATGTTGGTAAAGCCAAGAATTTAAAAAATAGATTAAATAGTTATTTCACAGACATAAGTAATCTTCATCCTCGAACAGCAATGATGGTGAAAACTGCAGCCATGGTTGATTGGGTAACAGTCCACAACGAAGTAGAAGCATTGCAATTGGAATTCACCTGGATCAAAGCATTCAATCCTAGATTCAATGTACGTTTTCGCGATAACAAAACTTACCCCTATTTAACTTTGACTTTGAAAGACGAATTTCCCCAAATAGCTGTTACAAGGGGAGCCAAAAAGAAAGGTAACAAGTATTACGGACCCTTCACTCATGTTTGGGCAATTCGCCAAACTATGGAACAAATAACTCGAGTTTTTCCAATCAGATCTTGCAAAGACACCGTTTATAGAAGACATCAATTAATGAAGAGACCATGTTTGTTAGGTGATATTGAAAGATGTGCAGCTCCATGTGTTGGAAGAGTTAATAAAGAAGAATACGGATCGATTGTCACAAATGTAGTTAATTTCTTGAATGGAAATACCAAGTCAATATTTAAAGATCTTGAGTCTGAGATGAGCAGAGCAAGTGCGAATCAAGAATTTGAAAAAGCCGCTCGATTTAGGGATAGATTGGGAGCCTTAACTAAAGTTGTTGAATTAAATGCAATTGTTTTTGATGATGAAACAGACGCTGATCTAATTGCTTTAACTTCTGATGATTTGCACCTGTCAACTCAAATATTCCATGTTCGACAGGGCCAAATCAAGGGTGAAAGATCTTTTGTTTCAGATCGCATAGATCACAAAACTATGCCAGAGCATTTTGAAGATTTATTGGTTCAACTTTATGGTGAATTAGAGGGTGACGCTATACCTAAAGAAATATTAATTAATCAGGAAATATCCGAAATAGATTCAGTCACCAAATGGATATCTGAAAATGCTAAGAAAACTGTTGAAATCAGAAAACCTCAACGAGGTGATAAGCGAAAGCTTATGGAAACAAGTGAGAAGAATTCTGAACAAAATCTGACTATGCATAAACTCAAACGCTCTGCTGATTTATTGAGTAGAACCAAAGCTTTGGAAGAATTAGCCACTTCTTTGGATTTGGAACAACCACCGTTGAGAATCGAGTGCATTGACGTTTCCAATATCTCAGGAACCAGCACCACTGCATCACTTGTTGTCTTTGAAGATGGCATTGCACAAAAGAAGCATTACCGAAGTTTTAACATTAAATCATTCGAAGGCCAAGATGATCCAAGAGCAATTCATGAAACGGTAACTAGACGCTTTAGATATTTGGTTGATGAAAATGATGAAGAAAACAAAACTGAAAAGAAAAGTTTTGCCTACCGACCAAGTTTGCTCTTGGTTGACGGAGGACAAATTCAAGTAAATGCTGCTCGAGAGGCATTAGATGAATTGGGGCTTTCAGATATTGAGACTATTGGAATTGCCAAAAGACTTGAAGAATTGTGGAAACCTGGGGTTAAAGATCCAATATTGTTGCCTCGAAATAGTGAAGCATTATTTTTAGTGCAAAGAATAAGAGATGAAGCCCATCGTTTTGCAATTACTAAAACCAGAATGCGTCATGCAAAGGCTTCACTAGCTAGTGAATTAGATGGGATCAAAGGCTTAGGGGAGAAAAAGATTAAAACCCTTTTAGACACTTTTGGCTCAGTGAGCACGATTCGAGAACAAAACTTAGAATCACTTTTGACAGTACCTGGAATTACTTCCGAAATAGCCACAAACATTATGCAGACTCTGAAAGATGTTCCCACTAAATTCGATCCTTTAACCGGGGAAATCATCGAAAGTTAAGGCAATAGGGCAGACTATAAACATGAGTAATCCTGAAGTTCTAATTGTCACAGGTATGTCAGGTGCCGGCAGGTCAACTGCGGCAAGAGCTTTAGAAGATCTGGGTTGGTTCGTTATTGATAACTTGCCACCATCAGTTTTAAATTCAGCATTAAATGATGTAAAACTTCAAGGTGTTGCAAGTCATATTGCAGTAGTAGTTGATGTTCGCGGTGGAAAACTATTTTCAAATTTGGATAAAGCACTAGCAGAAGTAAAGAAAGATAATTGGGAAGTTCGAGTACTTTTTCTTGAAGCATCCGATGTTTCACTTGTTAGAAGATTTGAAGGCAGCAGAAGACCACATCCATTGCAAGGTGATGGTCGAGTTCTAGATGGTTTGCAGAATGAAAGAGAACTTTTGGGAGATCTAAGAGCCAATGCTGATGTGGTAATTGACACCTCAGATATGTCTTCACCTGGACTTCGAACTGTTATTGAAAAGACATTCGAAAGTGATGTTGCAACATTTCAGGCAACAATATTGTCATTTGGATTCAAATATGGAATTCCGGTAGATGCTGATTTCGTCTTCGATGTGAGATTTTTAGCAAATCCTTTCTGGGAAGAGGATTTGAAAAAACTCACAGGATTAGATAAAAAAGTTCAAGATTTTGTACTCAAGCAAGACGGTGCTGAGAATTTCTCAAAAACAATAAATGAAGTGATAAATGTAACGACGCCTGGATATGTTCGAGAAGGTAAAAAGTATGTAACCGTTGCTATTGGTTGTACAGGAGGAAAACACAGAAGTGTGACGATTGCTGAAAAAGTTGCTCAAGAATTGAAAAGTAATGGAGCAAAAGTAAGAGTTGTACATAGAGATTTAGGGAAAGAATAAGTAACAAAAGTTGTTTTTAGTAACTAATGTTACTAATGTGACTCATCTTTATCGAGAATCAAAAATATATTTGAAACAATCTGACACGCCGGTGAAGTTGTGTCAAAATGGAATATATGGCCATGACTTCTGCAGTAAAAGACGAATTAGCACGAGTTGAACTAAATAAAACTTGTTGTAGAAAAGCTGAAGTATCAGCTCTATTGCGTTTTGCTGGGGGACTTCACTTAGTAGCCGGTCAAATTGTGGTTGAAGCAGAACTTGATGCTGGTCAAATTGCCAGACGTTTAAGAAAAGACATAGTTGAGCTTTATGGCCACGATGCTGAGATGTCAGTGTTACAAGGTTCTGGAATTAGAAAAGGTGCTCGTTACGTTGTGCGCGTTGTACAAGGTGGAGATGTTTTAGCTAAACAAACAGGATTAATCGATTCTGCTGGAAGACCAATTAGAGGATTGCCACCTTCAGTAGTTGGTGGCGGAATTTGTGACGCAGAAGCAGCTTGGCGTGGTGCATTTTTAGCGCACGGATCTTTAACAGAACCAGGCAGATCAAGTGCTTTAGAAATTACTGCACCTGGTCCTGAAGCAGCTCTAGCCTTAGTAGGAGCAGCACGAAGATTAGATGTGGTTGCAAAAGCTCGTGAAGTTCGTGGTGTTGACCGAGTAGTAATTAGAGATGGCGATGCCATTGGTGCACTTCTAACAAGACTTGGCGCACACACTGCTGTGATGGCTTGGGAAGAACGTCGCATGCGAAGAGAAGTACGTGCGACTGCAAATCGTTTAGCAAATTTTGATGATGCAAATCTTCGACGCAGTGCTCAAGCAGCGGTAGCAGCAGGAGCAAGAGTTGCCCGAGCCATGGAAATTTTAGGAAACGAAATACCTGATCACTTAAAAGCTGCTGGAGATTTAAGAATTACTCATAAGCAAGCAAGTTTGGAAGAACTAGGCGCGCTGAGTGATCCTCCTTTAACAAAGGATGCCATCGCTGGTCGCATCAGAAGACTTTTGGCAATGGCTGACAAGAGAGCAAATGAACTTGGAATTCCGACAACAGAAGCCTCTCTCACGCCAGAAATGCTTGAAGGATAGAATTACATCGGCAACGTCGCCGAAATTGCAGTAAGAAATATGTCCCCATATCTATTTTCTGGAGTTGATTACTAAGTGGCAATTCGTGTTGGTATTAATGGTTTTGGTCGCATCGGAAGAAACTACATTCGAGTTTTACAAGATCGTGCTGGCAAGGCACCTGAAGGCGCTTTAGCACAAATCATTAAAGGCAATGAGCAAATCGAGATTGTTGCTATTAACGACTTAACAGATGTTAAAACTTCTGCACATTTACTTAAATATGATTCAACTTTGGGAAGATTTCCAGGCAAAATCAATGTTGAAGGAAATTCAGTATTCGTTGATAACAAAGAAATTAAAATTACTTCTCACAGAGACCCAGCAGAAATTCCTTGGGGAGATTTCGGTGTTGATTTAGTTATCGAATCAACCGGCGTTTTCACAGACGCTGATAAAGCAAAAGCACATTTGAAATCAGGACCTAAAAAAGTTTTGATCTCAGCTCCTGCAAAAGGTGAAGACATCACTGTTGTATTAGGTGTTAACCATGACAAGATTGATCACGCTAAACACATAGTGATTAGTAATGCTTCATGCACCACAAATTGTCTTGGACCAATGGCAAAAGTTATTCATGACACTTTTGGTATTGAAACTGGTTTGATGACCACAATTCATGCCTACACAAATGATCAATCAACTCTTGATATGCCGCACAAAGATTTGAGACGTTCCCGTGCTGCAGCAATCAATATGATTCCAACAACCACAGGTGCCGCCAAAGCTATTGGATTAGTTTTACCTGATCTAAAAGGCAAACTTGATGGCTACGCCATGAGAGTTCCAGTACCAGTTGGTTCTGCCACTGATTTAACAGTTCACTTGAAAAAATCAGCAACAGCAGAAGACATCAACGCAGCACTAAAAGCCGCAGCTGAAGGACCACTCAAAGGAATTCTTTCTTACAGCGAAGATCCATTAGTTTCAACAGATATCGTGCACGATTCACATTCATGCATTATTGACGGACAATTAACAACCGTGGCAGGAAATATTGCCAAAGTTGTTGGTTGGTATGACAACGAATGGGGATACTCAAGTCGACTAGTTGATCTAACTCAACTTGTTGGTTCAAATCTCTAAGTCATTGATGAAAACAATTGACGATATTGATGTAACTAATCAGCGCGTTTTATTACGCGCTGATTTAAATGCGCCCATGAAGCAAGATGCTAATGGCGTAATGCAAATTACTGATGATGGTCGGTTAAAGGCCAGTATTACCACAATTAATGACTTAAGAAAAAAGAACGCAAAAATTATTGTCTTGGCACATTTGGGCAGACCAAAAGGTGAAAGAAAACCAGAATTATCCTTAAAGCCAATTGCTAAAAGATTAGGTGAATTGGTGGGAACACCAATTACGTTCATTGATGATTTAAATGGTGCCGATACTTTATCAATTGTTAATGCTTTAAAACCTGGTGAAATTGCTATGGTGGAAAACATTCGATACGAAAAAGATGAAACTAGCAAGGATGCAACAGAGAGACAAAAATTAGCAAAAGTTTTGGCAACTTTAGGTGATGTATTCGTTATTGATGGGTTTGGAGTTGTGCACCGTGAACAAGCTTCTGTGACTGATATTGCCCGACTTTTGCCAAAAGCAGCTGGAAGATTAGTTCAAGCAGAACAAAAAGCCTTCGATAATGTGCTAAACAATCCAGTAAGACCTTACGTTGTGGTGCTTGGTGGCTCAAAAGTAAGTGACAAACTAGGTGTTATTAATAATTTGATTAGCAAAGTTGACAAATTGCTTATTGGTGGAGGAATGGCTTTTACTTTCCTTAAAGCTCAAGGTTTTGAAGTTGGAGATTCCCTACTAGAAGTAGATCGAATCGATGAAGTAAAACAATTAATCAAAACGGCTCAAGAGAAAAATGTTGAAATCGTCTTACCAGTTGATGTAGTGATCTCAAAAGAACTAGACGGCTTAGCACCGGTTTCAGTTGTTGATGCCCACCAAATTCCAGTAGGACAAAAAGGTTTAGACATAGGTCCTAAAACTAGTGAACTTTTTGCTACCAAAATTCGAGATGCTAAAACTGTTGTTTGGAATGGTCCAATGGGTGTGTTTGAAGTAAATGCATTCGCATCTGGCACAAAAACAGTTGCCCAAGCACTTGCAAATAGCGATGCATATAGCGTTGTCGGTGGTGGCGATTCAGCTGCTGCAATACGATTACTTGGTTTAGATGAATCAAAGTTTGATCACATAAGTACTGGTGGGGGAGCCTCACTAGAACTTTTAGAAGGAAAAGTTTTGCCTGGATTAGCTGTTTTGGAAGAGGGATAAATGACTAACGATCAAAGAAAACCAGTCATGGCTGGTAACTGGAAGATGAACATTAATCATCTTGAATCAATTGCCTACATGAACAAAATGGCATTTTCTCTAATTGATGCAGATTATGCTCGAACAGAAGTTGTAATATTCCCTCCCTTCACAGATATTCGTTCTGTACAAACAGTGGTTGATGCAGATCATTTAAGTATTACCTATGGCGCTCAAGATATAAGTGCACATGACTCAGGTGCTTACACCGGTGAAATCAGTGGTTCTATGTTGAAGAAATTACACACCAAATATGCCTTAATTGGTCACAGTGAACGTCGTGCTTATCACAATGAAACCGATGAAAGTGTAAATGCCAAAGTAAAAGCAGCAATTAAACACGATTTAATTCCGATGATTGCAGTTGGTGAAACACTAGATATTAGACAAAGTGGTAACGCTGTAGAGCACACATTAAATCAAGTGCAAGGTGCACTCAAAGATGTTCGTTCAAATTATGTTTCAGAATTAGTAATTGCCTATGAACCAGTTTGGGCAATTGGTACTGGTGAAGTTGCCACACCACAAGATGCTCAAGATATGTCTATTGCGATAAGAGCAAAAGTTGCCAAGCTTTATTCTCAAGATGTGGCAGATAAAGTTCGCATTCTTTATGGTGGTTCAGTAAAAGCTGGAAATATCAAAGCAATAATGGAACAACCTGATGTTGACGGTGCCCTAATTGGTGGAGCAGCTTTAGATCCAGATGAATTCCTGCGCATCATTAGATGGCCAGATCAACCATAAAACGTGTGACTCACTAGGTCCCGGGACCTAATTTTGTCACTACCCAGCCGTATCCTTAAAGAGTCAAGTTTTAGAAAGGTAAAAGAAGAAACAAAATGACAATCATCTCTTGGACACTTGGAGTCATTTTAGTAATCTCAAATCTTTTACTTATGCTTTTAGTTTTGCTTCATAGAGGTCGTGGTGGTGGACTTTCAGATTTATTTGGTGGAGGTTTTAGCTCTTCTCTTGGTGGTTCATCTTTAGCAGAAAGAAATTTAGATAGATTCACAATCGCAATTGGTTTAATTTGGGCCGCAAGTGTCATTGGTCTTGGTTTAGTACTAAGCGTTTAATAAAACAAAGGAGTAATAAATGGCTGGTGGAAGTGCAATCAGAGGAAGTCGCGTTGGTGCGGGCCCAATGGGCGAAGCAGAGCGCGGAGATGCAGCACCACGAGTTCGTTTATCTTTTTATTGCGCACATGGTCATGAAAGCAGACCAGCATTTGCAGTAGATGCACCAATTCCTGATACTTGGGATTGTCCAAGATGTGGTTGGCCAGCAGGTCAAGATCAAGATAATCCACCAAAACCAGTTGTCAACGTTCCCTACAAAACTCATTTAGCTTATGTAAAAGAAAGACGTGATGATAAAGATGGCGATGCGATATTAGCTGAAGCTATCGATAAATTGCGGGGAGACCGTTAAAGAGTTATTTCTTTAATTCTTTAGCTTTAGCAACAATCTTTTCTAAAGTTATTCCAAATTCTTTATACAACAAATCTGGCTTGCCACTTGCTCCATAGTGATCAAGCCCAATAACGCCACCTTCTAGCCCTACAAATTGATACCAACCAAAGGTTGATCCAGCTTCAATTGCAATTTTGGCCTTAACATTTTGTGGCAAAACACTTTCTTGATAACTTGCTGGCTGATCTTGGAACCATTCCACACACGGCATTGACACAACTCGAGTATTAATAGATTGGGAATTCAACTCTTTTTGAGCACTTAAAGCCAGTTCAATTTCTGATCCAGTAGCAATCAGAATTACGTCAGGATTGGAATTTGGGGCGTCTTGCAAAATATAAGCACCTTTTTGAGCGTTTATGGCAGGTGCATTAATTTTTCTATCCAGAGTTGGAATGTTTTGTCTGGTAAGAACTATTCCTGCAGGTTTTCTATCTTCCATGATTTTTAACCAACAAACGGCTACTTCATTTGCGTCACAAGGTCTAACAACTGCAAAACCTGGAATTGAACGCAATGACCAAAGCTGTTCTACAGGTTGATGTGTTGGCCCATCTTCGCCTAAACCAATTGAATCGTGTGTCCAAACATAGGTGACTGGAAGTTGCATTAAAGAGGCAAGTCTTATGGCAGGTTTTTGATAGTCACTAAAAATTAAGAAAGTTGCACCAAAAGGACGAGTGAATCCATAAAGAGCCATTCCATTCATTATTGAACCCATTGCATGTTCTCTAATACCAAAATGTAAGTATTTGCCGCCAATAGCAGAATTGGCAATTCCTGAATTTGCCTTTTGCATTGAAAGAGCATTCTTTAAAGCAACGCCGTTACTTTCGGCAAGATCCGCTGATCCACCAACTAATTCAACAAGATTTGCCGCTAACTCATTTAGAATTGTGCCGCCACTTTTTCTGCTGGCAACACTGGAACCGGATTCAAATACACTTAATTTCTTATCTATATCTTTAGTTAATTCACCCTTTACTAATCTTTGATACTCACTAGCAAGTTCAGGATTAGCACTTGACCAAGCTTGGAATTTGTCATTCCATTGTTTGAATAGCTCGATTCCTTTATTTTTAGTTTGACGAGTGTATTTCAAAACTTCGTCTGGTACTTGAAATGATTTATCTTGTTCAAAACCTAAAGCTTTTTTAGTTAACTTAGTTTCACTTTCTCCAAGAGGTGCACCGTGTGAAGCAGCTGTATTTCTAGCATTCGGAGCTGGCCAAGCAATAATTGTTTTAAGTCGAATAAAACTTGGCTTGTCTGACTTCTTTGATGATTCAATAGCCTTGGACAAAGCTGAAATGTCTACTTGACCATCAGTTCCTAATTCAACTGTGTGCACATCCCAGTCATATGCGCGATAGCGAGCAGCGACATCTTCTGTGAAAGCAATATTTGTGTCACCATCAATGCTGATTCGGTTGTCATCGTAAATAACAATTAAGTTGGAAAGTCCAAGATGTCCAGCAAAAGATGAGGCTTCTGAAGTTACACCTTCTTGTAAATCTCCATCGCTTGCAACAACATAAATGTAGTTATCAAAAATACTTTGATTAGCGACTGTTTTTGAATCGAAAAATTGACGCCAATATCTTGAAGCAATCGCCATTCCAACTGCTGAAGACATTCCTTGTCCCAGAGGTCCAGTTGTCATTTCAACACCTTTTGTGTGTTGAAATTCAGGATGTCCTGGAGTCAAACTATTCATTTTTCTAAAATTCTTTAAATCTTCAACTTCTAATCCGTAGCCGTTTAGAAATAGTTGGGAATACAAAAGCATGCTGGCATGACCGCAAGAAAGAATAAATCGATCTCTAGCAAACCAATCAGGATTTTCAGGGGAGTGATTCATGAACTTGTTAAACAAAAGATGTGCAACAGGAGCAAGAGCCATAGCGGTTCCTGGATGTCCATGACCGGCGGTTTCAACAGCATCTAAGGCAAGACCGCGCGCTACTTTTACAGATTTGTCGTCAAGTTCGGTCCAGGCGGAGATACTCATATCGGTTCTAGAGTTCCAATTCTCGAGGCTTTAGTTATCCCTAGCCTAATGAGTTGCTGGTCACACAATCCAAGGAACGCGCCATAACCGCTATTCAGGTAGCGTTAGTTAGGTATGAGAAAAATTGACGAGCCAATCTTGAATTTGAATCAGGAATCTTCTAGTTTATTTTCCGTTATCAAAAGTTATGTCTCTTTAACAAAACCAAGAATTATCGAATTACTCCTTGTCACAACTGTTCCAACAATGTTTTTAGCTTCCAATGGATGGCCAGATTGGTATTTGGTGTTAGCAACTCTTATTGGTGGAGCTTTGGCTGCTGGAGGAGCAAATGCTTTAAACAATGTTGTTGATCGTGATATCGATGCGTTAATGGATAGAACTGCTCATAGACCTTTAGTTACCGGAAAAGTTTCGGTTCGAGGAGCTGTGGCTCTGGGAATCATACTTTCCCTTTCGTCAGTAATTTGGCTTGTGAGTCAAGTAAATACTTTGTCTGCATTGTTTGCTGCTAGTGCAATTGTTTTCTATGTTTGTGTTTATACATTACTTTTAAAGCGCAGAACTTCTTCCAATATCGTCTGGGGAGGTGCCGCTGGTTGCTTTCCCGTTTTGATTGGTTGGGCAGCAGTCACTAACTCGATTAGTTTGGCTCCCATTGTTTTGTTCTTGATTGTGTTTTGGTGGACACCACCGCATTACTGGCCATTATCAATGCAATATCGAAAAGATTATGAAAATGCTGGAATTCCAATGCTTCCAGTGGTTGCCGATCGAGAAAAAGTTGCTAGTCAAATAACGATTTATTCCTGGATCATGGTCGCCACCACTTTGGTTTTGCCTTTAGTAAGTGAACTTTCGATTGTTTATATAGTTGGTGCAATTATTCTAAATGTAATATTTATGCGCGAAGTGTATGCATTGAAAAATCGAGCAAAGAGTGATGCTCTAGACATCAACCCAATGAAGCTATTTCATTGGTCAATCACATGGCTTGCACTTCTTTTCTTTCTCATCGGACTAGATCCTTTGCTGAATTTCAGCTAAATGAAAATTGCTTATGTTGTTGGAAATGACAACCCCACTGATCCAGATCCAGATTTAGATATTCCTTTTGCCACAGAGGCTGCCGCTCAACTAGAAATCGATTTGGTTTTTGCCAATTGGAACGATAAAAGTATTGCCTGGGAATCCTTTGATGCAGCCGTTATTAGATCTACTTGGGATTATGTTCCAGTCAGAGATGAATTCTTACAATTTGCTAAAACAGTAGAAACCAAAACAAAACTTTTTAATTCCTACGATGTAATGCGATGGAACACCGACAAAAAATATCTATCCGTGCTGGAGGGTAAAGGGGTTCCAATTATTCCTACAAAATTTGCCAGCAGCATCGATGAAGCTTTGCATGCCATAAGTTGGGCTTTTGAAAAAGCAGATGCCATAGCAATTAAACCAACAGTTGGAGCTGGTGCGCGTTTAGCTGGAAAAGCGACAACAAAAGATGAAGCTATTGAATTTGTAAAAAAAATTCTTGAAGCCAATAGAGCCGTAATCATCCAACCTTATATTTCAAGTGTTGATGATGAAGGGGAGAAGGCAATTATTGTCATTAATGGTGAAATTAGTCATGTGGCTAAGAAGGTGCCAGCTCTCACCAAAGGTGGCCATGGAGATGCTGCTGGTCAACTAGTAATAACAAATGAAGTAAGAGGGATTGTAAAAACTATTTCAAACTCGGTAAGTGAATGGAACGATCTACTTTTTGCTCGAGTCGATGTTGTGAGAATGGATGAGAAATTAGTACTAATGGAACTAGAACTAACTGAGCCTTGGCTTTTTATGCAATTTCGACCGGCAGCAGGAATAGATTTATTTAAAGCGCTTAAGCAACGTATTGCTTGAGAAAAGAGCTAAATTAGTAATTGCTATCCAAGTGATAACTGCTCCAATAACGTGAAATGAAACCAGTATCCAAGGCAACCCGTTAAACCATTGAACGTACCCAATAAATCCTTGAACTAAACAAATAATAGAGAGTGTTCTTGTTATTCTGTAAATTTGTTTTGATTCTTTGTTAATTCTCGATATCACAAGAAGTCCAACAATTAATCCAACAAACAGTAGAACTGAGTCTGCATGAAGCCAGGCAATGACTCTTATATCAAGATTAAATCTTGCAGCTACTTCATCACCGGAATGAGGTCCTGATCCTGTTGTAATGGTGCCAAGAATTATTACTGCTAAACCAACTAAGGTCACGACTTTTACATAGCTATCGACAATTTTTGGTAATACATTAGAAGTTCTTTCATTATTGAAATAGTCGTAGATTTTGACTGATATTCCTACAAGAACTATCGAAAGAAGAAAATGGGCCATAACTGTTCCAGGATTTAGTCCGGTTAGCACGGTTATGCCACCTAATACCGCCTGCAGCAATGTTCCAATCAAAGGTAAAAATGACCAAACAATAATGTTTCGTTTTTCGTTTAGTAAAGAGAACACAAGTAAAGCAATAGATATTGCGAGAACTAAGAAAGTTAAAGTTCTATTGCCAAATTCAATGTATTTATGAAAACCTTCAACTTGTCCTGCAACAGGAATCAGAGATCCTGGTGCGCAATCTGGCCAAGTAGGACAACCCAAACCAGAACCTGTTAATCGAACGATTGCTCCAGTAACGATGATTCCGGACTGAGCTATCAAATTAGCCAAGCTAATTCTTCGACCAAATTTAGATTTAGTGGTTGTTTTCATGATCTTCTCTGAGTCTAGGTGTCTCCCAGAGTTGCATACTGCAGGGAAATAGGCAACACTAGGGTTATGGAATTCAAAACAGTGGGTAGAGATCGCCTGGCTCGCGAATTGCTCAAATTAGGTCCCATCACGTACGTAAACATCTTGATGACATGAGTGAAAAATCCTTAGTTGAATCTCACGAAATTGCACCGTTTGGTCCCTCCAAACCAAAAGGTAGAGGAAGACCTGCTCGTGTTTTTTCCTTAACTTCACAAGGTAGAGATTTTTTCGAGAATCAATATCAAGCTTTAGCTCAAGACGCCGTAACTTATTTAGCAACAACCTTTGGTGACAATGCAGTCAAGGCCTTTGCCTTAAGTAGAGCAAACGAAATGCTTGCTAAATATTCTGAAACCTTAAACGAAGCAAAAAACGTTGAAGAAAAAGTAGAAGTCTTGTCAAACTTTTTAACTAAAGACGGTTTTGCCGCAACAGCTGATAAAGGATCAGGACCAACTCACACGATTCAACTTTGTCAACACAATTGTCCAATTGCACACGTTGCTGAACAACATCCAGAATTTTGCGAAGCCGAATTAGATGCATTCAGTGAATTACTGGGTGTGAACGTAACTCGACTTTCCACAATCGCAAATGGTGGAAACATTTGTACCTCATTAGTTAGCACTTTGCCAAAAACAGCAGTCTCATCCGCAAGCCAACACAAGGAGAAAAAATGACAATAGCTCGCCCAGAATTAGATGGAATAGGTACATACGAATTCGGTTGGCACGATAAGAATGATGCTGGCAAGAATGCTAAACGTGGCCTAACAGAAGATGTTGTGCGCGACATCAGTGCCAAGAAAAATGAACCAGCTTGGATGTTAGAGACCAGATTAAAAGCACTTGCAATGTTTCAAAAGAAGCCATTGCCAAATTGGGGTGCTTACCTTGGAGATATCGATTTTGATAATATTAAATATTTTGTTCGCTCAACTGAAAAACAAGCAACCTCATGGGAAGAATTACCAGACGAAATTAAGAACACCTATGACCGTCTAGGAATTCCAGAAGCTGAAAAGAAAAGATTAATTGCCGGAGTTGCAGCTCAATACGAAAGTGAAGTTGTTTATCACCAAATCAGAGAAGATCTTGAAAAAGAAGGCGTGCTATTTCTTGATACCGATACTGCCTTAAGAGAACATGAAGATGTTTTCAAAGAGTATTTCGGTTCCGTTATTCCTTCAGGTGATAATAAATTCTCAGCGCTTAACACTGCTGTTTGGTCTGGTGGATCATTTATCTATGTACCAAAAGGTGTAAAAATTGATATTCCGTTGCAAGCATATTTCCGTATCAATACTGAAAACATGGGTCAATTCGAAAGAACTTTGATCATCGTTGATGAGGATGCATACGTTCATTATGTTGAAGGATGTACTGCACCCATTTATTCAAGTGATTCCCTACACAGTGCGGTTGTTGAAATTATCGTTAAGAAAAATGCTCGTTGTCGATACACAACAATTCAAAACTGGTCTAACAACGTTTATAACTTGGTAACCAAAAGAGCAGTTGCCCAACAAGGCGCAACCATGGAATGGATTGATGGCAACATCGGTTCAAAAGTAACCATGAAATATCCAGCTGTTTGGTTAGTCGGAGAACATGCCAAAGGTGAAACCATGTCTGTGGCATTTGCAGGAGAAGGTCAACATCAAGATGCAGGAGCCAAAATGGTTCACGCTGCACCAAACACTTCTTCAACAATTATTTCTAAATCAGTAGCTCGTGGTGGTGGTAGAACTTCTTACCGTGGATTAATCCAAGTTAATGAAGGTGCATACAACGCCAAAACTACAGTTAAATGTGACGCATTGCTGATCGATGATATTTCCAGATCAGATACATATCCATACATTGATTGTCGTGAAGACGATGTATCAATGGGACATGAAGCAACAGTTTCTCGAATTAGTGAAGACCAACTGTTCTATTTGATGCAAAGAGGTCTTAACGAAGATGAAGCAGCAGCCATGATCGTGCGCGGATTCGTAGAACCAATTGCTCGAGAATTGCCAATGGAATATGCAATTGAATTGAATCGATTGATTGAATTGCAAATGGAAGGCGCAGTTGGATGAGTTCTGCCTTACAAGAAAAAGAAATTCTATTTAAGAGTACTGACGCCAGACCAGATCGCATTGCATCAAGCAATCCTGATGATTTCTTGGTGCCAAATGGTCGTGAGGAAGAATGGCGTTACACACCGTTAAAACGTGTGGGAAATCTACATAATGACGCTAAAGCTGAACAAGACATTAATTACGAAATTGTTGCAGCAGGTGGAATTACCCACTCAATCCTTAGTCGCGATGAAGTAAAGACCAAATTCTTAGCAACTGATCGCATAAGTTCAAGAACTCAATCTTTATGGAATAAAGCTTTAGTAATCGATATTCCACAAGAATTAGAAACAAAAGATTTAACCTGGATAAAAACTGATATCAAAAGTGGCGTTCAATACGGTCACATAATCATCAACGCAAAAGCTCACAGCAAAGCCACAATTATCTTGGAGCATGTTGGCGAAGGTATTGCAGGTGTTAATTGCGAAATTATTGCTGATGTTAACTCAAATATCGATTTCATTACAGTTTACGATTTGGCTCGAAAAGGCGTAATAGTTAGCGAACATCAATTTGTAATCAATAAGGATGCAAACATTCGGTCTTTAGTGGTACAACTTGGCGGAGACGTTGTGCGCTATGTACCAAGAGCAAAATTTTCTGGAAACCATGGAGCAGTTGAACTCTTAGGAGTTTTTCTTGCCACCAACGGTCAATTTTTCGAAAATAGAGTTTTCGTTGATCACAACATGAAGGATTGCAAAAGTAACGTTTTGTATCGAGGTGGCGCGCAAGGAGAAGGAAGCCACACTGTTTGGGTTGGCGATGTATTAATCAGAAAAATTGCCACAGGAACAAATACTTACGAAATGAACCGAAATCTATTACTTGATGATGGAGCAAGAGCAGACTCTGTTCCTAATCTTGAAATTGAAACAGGCGAAGTTGAAAAAGCAGGTCATGCCAGCGTTACCGGTCGACTAGATGATGACCAACTGTTTTATTTAATGTCCAGAGGAATCGATGAGCCAACAGCTAGACAACTTGTGATCGAGGGATTCTTTTCAGGCATTTTCGGAGAATTTACCCATCCTGAATTAAAGGAAAGATTAAACGAAAGATTAAACGCAGCCATAGAAAGATCACATAAATGACAACCTGGACTCCCGTTGGCAAGGTTTCTGATTTTCAAGTTGGAAGTGCAAAAGCCATTGATTTAAACGGTGAAACCATTTGCTTGGTCAGAAATAACAAAGGGTTTCATGCAGTAACGGATGCATGCTCACATGGTGCTGTTTCGTTGAGCGAAGGAACTGTCACAGAAGATGGCATTGAATGTTTTCTTCATGGTTCTGAATTCAATCTAGAAACTGGTGTGCCAAAAACACCACCAGCAATAAGTTCAATTGATGTTTTTGAAGTGCAAGTAACAGGCGATGGCGACAATGCCGTTGTCTCAGTCGGAATATAAAGAAGAGGAAAATATGTCTGAATTAGTCATCAAAGATTTACACGTAACCGTTGAAACAGACGATGGAACAAAAGAAATTTTGCGCGGTGTTGATTTAACAATCACCTCAGGTCAAACTCACGCGATCATGGGACCAAATGGTTCAGGCAAATCAACCTTGGCTTATGCAGTAGCAGGTCATCCTAAATACACAATTCCTTCAGGTTCAGTAACACTAGATGGAGCTGACGTTTTGGATATGTCAGTTGATGAAAGAGCTAAAGCAGGTTTGTTTTTAGCAATGCAATATCCAGTTGAAATTCCTGGAGTATCAGTAAGTAACTTCTTACGTTCATCTCTAACAGCATTGCGAGGAGAAGCACCAAAACTTCGCGAGTGGATCAAGGAAATGAATGAAGCCATGAAAGAAATCGGCATGGACCCTACATTTTCTGAAAGAAATGTTAACGAAGGCTTCTCTGGTGGAGAAAAGAAACGCCATGAAATCTTGCAACTAGAACTAATGAAACCAAAAATTGCCATTTTGGATGAAACAGATTCAGGTCTTGATGTTGATGCGTTGAGGATCGTTTCAGAAGGAATCAACAGAACTGTAGAAAGAAACAACACTGGTGTGTTATTAATTACGCATTACACCAGAATTCTTCGCTACGTAAAACCTGACAAAGTAAGCGTCTTTGTTGACGGACGTGTTGTGGCAACAGGTGGTCAAGAATTAGCTGAAGAACTAGAAGCAAACGGTTACGTTAAGTTCTCAAAAGCGACAGCAGGGGCATGACAAATACGGATTCAAAAATCAAGTTGGACATAAAAAAGATCCAACTTGATTTTCCAATCCTGTCTCGAGAAGTTAGAAACCATCGTAAATTAATTTACTTAGATAGTGCTGCTACATCTCAAAAACCTCAAGTAGTAATTGATGCCCAGAATAATTTTTATGAAACCATAAATTCTGGTGTTCATCGTGGGGCATATTATTTGGCCGAATTGGCAACTGATGCTCATGAGCATGCCAGAGAAACAATTGCTGCTTTTGTAAACATAAAACCAGAACAATTGGTATTCACCAAAAATGCAACTGAATCTCTGAATTTGTTGTCGTATTCATTCTTAAATGCCACGATGAAGACAAAATTTGGATCAGTTGTGGATAAAAGGTTAATCTTAAATCCAGGAGATGAAATTCTTGTTTCAGAATTAGAACATCATGCAAATCTTGTGCCTTGGCAAGAACTTTGTTTAAAGACTGGTGCAGTTTTAAAGTGGATTCCTATCACGGATCAAGGTTTACTTGATTATTCAAAGATCGAATCACTGATTAGCCCTAAAACAAAAATTGTTTCTATCTCACATATGAGTAATGTCCTTGGTTCAATTACCGATCTTGAATTAGTTGGAAAAGCTGCAAAATCTGTTGGAGCCTTTTTCTTTATCGATGCATGCCAATCAGTTCCTCATATGCCCGTTGATTTTTCTAAATTAGGAGCTGACGCCATTGCTTGGTCAGGTCACAAAATGTTGGGCCCATTGGGAATTGGTTTATTAGCAGCAACAGATGAATTGTTAGAAATAATGCCGCCTTTCATAAGTGGTGGGTCAATGATCGAAACAGTTTCAATGCAGAAATCAACTTTTACAAAAGCACCCAAAAAATTTGAAGCAGGAACTCCTCCAGCAGCAGAAGCAGTAGGGCTGGGAGCTGCAGTTGAATACTTACAAAAAATCGGTATGCAAAACGTTCACAATCATGAAAGGCATCTAACCAAATTAATGGTTGATGGATTAAAAAATATTGAAGGTGTAACTATCTATGGACCAACAGATGATCAAGATCGAGGAAGCACTGTTTCTTTTGCTCTAAATGGACTGCATCCACATGATGTTGGCCAAGTGTTAGACGATATGGGAATTGCTGTACGAGTAGGAAATCATTGTGCTAGACCAATTATGGATAAGTTAAAAGTGCAATCAACTACCAGAGCAAGCACTTACATCTATAATGATGATTCAGATATCCAAGCTTTATTAGAAGGAATAGATGAAGTTTTTAGATTCTTTGGAACAAAATAATGCAATTATCTAATATGTATCAAGAAGTTATTCTTGACCACTATAAAACTCCGCGAGGAAAAGGCTTACAAAGTCCATTCGGGGGAGAAGCCCATCATGTTAATCCCACCTGTGGTGATGAAATAACTGTAAGAGTTTTACTAAGCGATGATGGCAAGTTCATCAAAAAGATTTCCTATGATTCCACCGGTTGTTCAATAAGCCAGGCATCAGCAAGCATTATGTTTGAGCAAGTTGACGGTAAATCTCTTGATGACTTTAATAAGTCAAGTGATGAATTCCTGGCCATGATGCAAAGCAAAGGAAATTTTGAACCAAATGAAGATCTTTTAGGAGATGGAATTTCTATGATCGGGGTAGCGCAATATCCAGCAAGAATAAAGTGTGCCCTGTTGTCATGGATGGCAGCCAAAGATGCAATTATTAGAGCAAATGGAGATAAATAATGAGTACTGATACCAAAGCATCATCTGAAAACGTATTCGAAGCTTTACATGATGTTGTTGATCCTGAATTGGGAATTAACGTAGTAGATCTAGGTTTAATTTATGGTGTTGAAGTAAAAGATGATGGTTCTGCAATTATTGATATGACTTTAACTTCTGCAGCTTGTCCATTAACTGATGTTATTGAGGATCAAACTAAAGCCGCATTAAATGGAATTGTTACTGAATTTAAAATCAATTGGGTTTGGATGCCACCTTGGGGGCCAGACAAAATTACAGATGAAGGTCGTCAAATGCTCAGGGCATTGGGATTCAACCTTTAATCCATTAATAAAGCAAGACTAGACTCATTATCAAATGAGTCAAATGCAAATCTGGGAAACCTATAGATCTCTTACTCGTGATGGCAGTGTCAAAAAACGAGGAATTAAAAACGGAACAATCAATAGAGTTTTAGGTTATGCAACCCCACTAAAAGTAGATATAACTCTTCTTATAGTTGTTGTCGTAATAGATGCATTTCTTGTGGTATCTCAACCCTTACTTTTTAAGCGAATTATTGATGAAGGAATCTCAGCGGGAAATAGGAATGTCGTTATAACGACTTCCATATTGGTGGGAGTTTTAGCAATCTTTTCCGCTGGACTAACAATCATTAGCAGACTTTATAGTTCAAGAATCGGTGAAGGATTAATTCTTACCCTACGCACACAAGTCTTCAATCACGTTCAATCTCAACCAATCGCATTTTTCACTAGAACTCAAACAGGTTCTTTAATTTCAAGAGTCAACGGAGACGTAATTGGTGCACAGCAAGCATTCACATCCACACTAAGTGGAATCATTTCCAATGGAATTAGCTTGGTAATAGTTTTAAGTACAATGCTGATTTTGTCTTGGCAAATAACACTCACTTCATTAATACTTCTTCCAGTTTTCCTTATTCCTGCAAAATTTATGGGCAAAAGAGTGCAAGCCTTGTCGAGAGAACAAATGAACTTAAATTCTGAGATGAGTCAGACAATGACTGAAAGATTCAACGTCTCTGGAGCATTGTTAGTAAAACTATTTGGGGATCCAAAAAATGAAGGAAATAGCTTCTTTAAAAAGGCGGCTCGAGTAAAAGACATAGGCGTTCGAATCGCGATGACTAACACTGTTTTCTTTGTGGCATTGACTACGGTGGCAACAATTGCAACTGCAATTGTTTACGGTTTTGGTGGAAGTCTCGTTGTCTCTGGAGTTTTAACTTTAGGAACATTGCTAGCGTTAACTGCCTTGTTAGCTCGACTTTATGGACCATTAACGGCACTTTCCAATGTACGAGTCGACATTATGACCGCATTAGTTTCTTTTGAAAGAGTTTTCGAAGTATTAGATTTAGAACCTTTAGTCAAAGATTCAAAAAATCCTCAAAATCTACCTCAAGGACCCCTTGATATTGAATTCAATAACGTTTCATTTTCGTATCCAACAAGAGCTGACGTTGGACTTGAGACCCTAGAACTAGCAACTGATGGAAAAATTGAAAATGATACAAACAATTTAGTTCTAAATAATGTTTCCTTCAAAGTTAAACCTGGAACCATGTTGGCATTAGTTGGCCCAAGTGGAAGTGGAAAAACTACTATTTCTCAACTAATCGCTCGTCTTTATGACCCTACTAACGGAAAAGTTACAGTTGGAAACGTAGATATTAAAGAAGTATCTAGAGACGAAATAAGAAAAAATGTTGGGGTAGTAACACAGGATTCGCACCTTTTTCACGACTCAATAAAAAATAACTTAATTTATGCCAAAGAAGATGCTTCGGATTCTGAAATGTGGAGTGCGTTAGAAAGTGCTCAAATTTCTGATTTTGTAAAATCTCTTCCAGACAAATTAGACACCATTGTTGGAGATCGAGGATATCGTCTCAGTGGTGGGGAAAAACAAAGAATTGCAATTGCTCGAGTCTTTCTAAAACAACCACGAATTGTAATTCTTGATGAAGCTACGGCTCACCTAGATAACGAAAATGAAGCAGCCGTACAAGTTGCCCTTGCTACAGTTTTAGAGAATAGAACTTCAGTAGTTATTGCTCATAGATTATCAACCATTATTAATGCAGAACAGATTGCTGTTATAAAAGAAGGACACCTAATTGCAATTGGAAGTCATACAGACTTACTTAAAGACAATGGTGTTTATTCCGACTTGTACAATCAACAATTCGCAGTTTAGATCTATTTAGATTCATTCTTTAGTAACACATACCAGCCAATAGGTAATAAAAGAGCAAACAAAATCCACTGGATTGCATAGCTTAAATGGGGACCATTAGTTAATTCTGGCAATGGAATTATTGCCACCTGATTCTCCATAGGAGATGATTTCTCTAACTGTACATAGAAATCACTAGCTACATCTATTCCAAAATATTTATAATCGATTGTGTTGACTTGGTTCAAAGGCAAATCTTTAGGTTGAGCAATTGATTCATTGAAGGGTTGAAGGTATCCCTCGAGATTTACAATTCCAACTGGGGCAGGAGGAATGATTTGATTTGTTGAAGCAGATGTTCCAATTGGAATCCATCCACGATTAACTAAAATATTCTCGCCATTTTCAATTTTCAAGGGGGTTATAACCCAAAATCCCAAGCTATTTTCTAAATATTGTTTACGTACCAATTTTGATTGATCATTCAAATAATTACCTGTCAATTCTATCTTTTCCCATTGTTTCAGGTTCGATAATTGAGAGATTGAATCAATCTTTTTAGGAGCCAAAGATAGCGCTGTATTTGTTGATTCATTTCTGTTAATTCTTTGGTCATATCGGTCGAACTGCCAATCAGAGAGTCTTATGAACAAATAGATTAAGAACAAGAGAATAAGAGTTAGAGCAATCCAGCGAGGTTTAATTAGATTTTTGAACATAATCCTGATGTAAGACTACTTGAACCAAGTTTATTGACTAGGGCCTGATTCAATTTTTCTTGTTGGTGATTCAACTTCGTTGCCGTTATAGAAGAAATTCTCTCGCCCTGCGTTTGCAATCACAACTGCGATATAAGGAAGAAAAATTGCTCCAAAAATTAACGCCCAACGTAGATTTCCGCTGGCAAATACAGCTCCCACAAAACAAATTGTTCTTAAACTCATAGAAATTAAGTATCGACGTTTTCTACCTGCTTGATCGAAACTCAAACCGGTGGAGGCAGAGGTAATTGCATAGACAGATGGTTGTTCTTGATTGCTCATCTAGCGTTTCTCCCTTCCTCTGACTCTCAACGCTACGGCAAAATCTAGATTTTCGCGATTCAAAAAGGGTATCTAGCGGGCTAGAGACCAATTATTTGACATCTACGAGGTAAGTTACAAGGTATGTCTTCAAATGGAGTTGTTTTTGTAACTGGTGGCAATAGAGGCATTGGTCTAGCCATTGCTCAAAGATTTGCCCAGGATGGTTTTAAGGTTGCTATTTCATATCGCGAACAAAAGCCTGCTGATGATTTTTACATGGTCAAAGCAGATGTCACTGATAGTAAAAGCATTGATGCTGCGATTGACGAAATTGAGAAGAATCTTGGGCCATTAGAAGTAGTTGTTATTAATGCTGGAACCAATAAAGATGCACTAGCCATGCGCTTAGAAGATAGCGATATGGAAAACATCATCAACACTAATTTGATGGGATCAATAAGAGTTGCCAGACGAAGTGTTAAGTCAATGATTAAGAATCGCAAGGGAAGAATTATTTTTATCGGTTCAGTTGTTGGAATGTTGGGTTCACCTGGGCAAATGGTTTATGCGAGCACTAAGGCTGGATTAATTGGAGCTGCACGATCTTTAGCTCGTGAAGTTGGAAGCAGAGGAGTTACAGTAAACGTTGTAGCCCCAGGATATGTCGACACTGATATGACAAACGATCTTGATGAAGCAAGAAAAGATATGATCACTTCTAGTACACCGCTTGGCAGAACAGCTAGTGCTAGTGAAATTGCTGGAGTTGTTAGATTTTTGGCATCAGAAGATGCTTCCTACATTACGGGTGCAGTGATTCCTGTTGATGGAGGATTAGGAATGGGACACTAAACAATGGGAATAATGCAGGGAAAGACAATTTTAGTAACAGGTGTTCTCACTGATCACTCAATTGCTTTTTCTGTTGCAAAACTTATTCAAGATGAAGGCGGCACTCCAATTTTAACTTCTTTCGGGCGAGCAATGGGAGCAACCGAAAGAGCGAATGGTCGCTTACCAAAACCTGCCACAATTTTAGAATTAGATGTTACAAATGAAGAAAACCTTGCTAATTTAGCAAGCGAGATTAGGAAACACACTCCAACTATTGATGGAGTCGTACACGCAATTGGTTTTGCACCACAATCGGCTTTAGGTGGAAATTTCTTAAGTACAGAATGGCCAGATGTTGCAACAGCTGTTCATGTTTCTGCTTACTCATTGAAATCACTTTCCATGGCATGTGTTGAATTAATGCCAAATGGTGGCAGCATTGTTGGACTTGATTTTGACGCAACAGTTTCCTGGCCACAATATGACTGGATGGGTGTTGCAAAAGCTGCATTGGAATCAACTTCTCGCTATTTAGCTCGACATTTGGGACCAAAAAATATTCGAGTTAATTTGATTGCTGCAGGACCAATCAATACTGTTGCAGCAAAACATATTCCTGGTTTTGAGAAATTCGAAGAAGCATGGGCCGCCAGATCACCCTTGGGTTGGAAGATTTCAGATCCAGTGCCGTCTGCAAAAGCCGTTGTGGCATTACTTTCCGATTGGTTTCCTGCTACATCTGGAGAAATAATCCACGTTGATGGTGGATATCACTCCATGGGTGCTTAATTCGTTTTTTCTAAAGCGTAATTAACGACAGCAGAAAGTCCCTGTCGACAAGTTCTATTTAAATCTGAAATTGGTGTTGACCACATAGATTGTTTTGTGGCACTAAATGAATTAATTTCATTTTCAAGAGCAAATTCAGTAATGGCTAAAACTCGTAATAGTCTTCCTAATAAAAAAGTAACTCTAGGTGGCTGATCATCTGGATAAGTTTGAATAGAAATGTCGTGTTCTAAATCAATTAAAAAGTCGTGGGCGTCTTGATTTCCCGCGACAAGATCAAATGCTTCAATCTCATCACTTGTTTCATGCAACAAATTTGAAAGTTGCTTATCCATATCTTGCCAATTTGTAGATAGGGCAACAGGTTCTTTTAATCGTTTAGTTGCAACCCAAGAGTTTGCTTCTTCGTGAATTCCTAAGGGCTCACCACCTCTAGTGGTGATTACGTGTCCTAATTCAATAGCGATGTCAACGAATTCATCGGCGCCAATAATTGCATCCATATTTCCGGTAACTGGGAAATGGCAACGCAAAGCATTAGTTCCTGAGTTTCTTAAACCTGCAATAAATAGGGCAAGGGACTCATTGTTTAAAAGTGTCGAAACATGTCGAGGAGATTCAGAGATGCAATCAACGCTTCGCTCCAGAGTTTCTCGACCTTGCATGAAGGCTGTTGCCCATATGGCCAAGGAGATACTGGTTGGTACATTTTGAAACATTTGACCCGGCATGATGCTTAACTTAATCGATAGCCCAATATTTATCTTCTTGATTATCTAGTGGGCAAGGAAGTCAGAAACTGGCGAATTCGCTTTTATTGCATAGACTGGAAGAGGAGGCGTCAACATGAGCATGATTAACGAAACTGAAAATCGTGGTTCTTGGTTAAATGACGAACAAATTGAATTTGTTCGAGACCGCCTTCCAATTTTATACATTGATGCAATTCCGGTAAGAGTCGACGAATTAGGAAACGTCACACAAATTGGTTTGTTGTTACGCGGAATGCCTGATGGAAGCATTAGCCGAGCAATGGTTTCAGGTCGAGTTTTATATGGCGAAAGAATTAGGGGAGCCTTACTTAGACATTTAGAAAAAGATCTTGGCGCAACTGCACTTCCACAATTAGCTCCAAGCCCAACTCCTTTTACAATTGTTGAATATTTTCCAGACCCAAGTGTTTCTGGATTTCATGATCCAAGACAACATGCTGTGAGTCTTGCTTTTGTGGTTGTAGTTAAAGGCGATTGTCGCCCAAGTCAAAATGCGCTTGATTTAGCATGGCTAAGTCCGCAAGAATCGCAAAGTAAGAAAGTTTTGGATGAGATGACAGGTGGTCAAGCTAAATTGTTAAAACTTGCTCTTGCTCATATGGGGGTCATCGAATAATGAACAACAAAACTGCAAGTAAGAATTTGGGCTGGTTACTTAGTGTTGGCGGAGTTGTTGGATGGATTTCTTCATTTATATTAACAATTGACAAAATTAAGCTACTGGAAAACCCAAATTATATTTCAAGTTGTAATGTTAATTCGGTATTAGCTTGTGGAAACGTGGTTAAGACTGCCCAGGCATCAGTATTTGGATTCCCCAACAGCATTATTGGAGTTAGCAGTTTCCCAATCTTGGTACTAATTGGTGTCTTAATCTTGTTAGATGTATTTATCCCTAGATGGATGTTACAAATTATTGCTTTGGTGAGTGGTTTGGCTACCTTGTTTGTCTCTTGGTTAGCGTTTCAAAGTATTTATACAATTGAGATTTTATGTCCTTATTGCATTGTTGTTTGGGCTATGACAGTTCCAATTTTCTTCTTAACTACAAGGGACTTATTTAAGAATTCCAGAAATTCAACACTAAAACTTCTGGTGCCTTTCACAGGATTTTTGACTTTGGCTTGGTTCATAGTCGTAGGTGCTGCAGTAACATTGCAATTTGTAATTTAAGTGTCCGAAGGGGGACTTGAACCCCCATCCCCGTAAAGGGACTAACACCTCAAGCTAGCGCGTCTACCAATTCCGCCATCCGGACTTATCAGATTCATACGATAACAATCGACACCTAACTCAAGTTCAAGGCCATCGCCTCGGCAAGATGGTTTCACTATGAATAACGCGACAAATCTTGAGGAAAGAGTTGTTAAATACTGTCAAGATTTGATCCGCATTGATACCACTAATTTTGGAAATAATGAAAGTAATGGCGAAACAAAAGCTGCAGAATATATCGCCGAGATCTTTAAAACCTTAAACATTGAATATCAAATAGTTGGACCTGATGCAAAAAGATCTTCAATAATTGCAAGATTGCTAGGAACTGATAAATCTTTACCTGGAATTGTTTTGCATGGACACTTGGACGTTGTTCCAGTAGAAAAAGATAAATGGAGTAAACCTGCTTTCGAGGCATTAATAGATCAAGAAATGATTTGGGGTCGTGGAGCCGTTGATATGAAAAACGGTAACGCCATGATTTTGGCGAGTCTTTTTGAACTTATAAAGTCCGGTTGGCGTCCAAAGAGATCAATTACTCTTGTCTTTTTTGCTGATGAAGAAGCTGGTGGTGCTTTAGGCAGTCATTTTGTTACAAAGAATTACCCAGAATATTTCCAGAATTGCACTGAAGCCGTTGGGGAAGTCGGGGGATTTTCTCATACTCTCAGCAACGGTGTGCGACTTTATTTAATTGAGACTGCTCAAAAAGGTATTGCCTGGATGAAGTTATCTGCCACGGGTAATGCCGGTCATGGCTCAATGATAAATAACGAAAATGCGATTGCAAAACTATCAAAAGCAATAACGAATTTAAGTAATCATAAGTTTCCTATTACGATTAAGGATTCAGTCAGATCACTTCTTGAAGAAACAGCTTCAGCTCATGGCACCAAGTTTGATGAGAAAGATCCAGAAAAAATAGTTGCTCTATTGGGAACATTGACGAAATTAGTTTCAGCAACGCTGACCAACACAGCTAATCCCACCATGCTTAATGCTGGCTACAAAGTCAACGTCATTCCTGGTGAAGCATCCGCACATGTTGACGGTCGATTCTTGCCCGGAAACGCAGAAACATTTCTGGAAGACATCAGAAATATCGTGGGTGAAGATATAAAAGTTGAAGCAGAAACATTTGACGTTGCCCTAGAAGCCCCTTTTGATACCAATATCGTTCATTTGATGACTGAATCCTTAGCCGCAGAAGATCCTGCTGCACGAGTTGTTCCTTACATGCTTTCAGGCGGAACTGACGCGAAAGCTTTATCTAAATTTGGCATAAAAGGTTATGGGTTTACACCACTTTTACTTCCTAATGATTTAGATTTCACAAGTTTGTTTCATGGACACGATGAAAGAGTTCCAATTTCTTCGCTCAAATTCGGAGCAAGAACAATGCACAGATTTATTAAGGCTCTTTAAGTTCTCTCCACTTTATGTATGCGTTTCTTAACCCACATTCTTTTAACACCATTTGGGTAAATTCTGGTTCTTACTAATTCCCAACGACCATATTCAGCTAATTCAGTAAGAAGTTGTTTTGCTTCTCGTCTTGTAACTTTCTTTGGCAATGGAACTTCTCTTATTTCCCAGGAACTGTACAAATCAATTACCTCGATCCTTTGGAAGTTGAGCCCATCCTGACTCAGGATAAGAGGAATGTGGTGCAGAAACGTCGGATAAAGCGTTATTCAATTCTTGAGGAAGTTCCAAATTGTCGGAACTTAAGAGGATATTTAGTTGAGCAAGATTTCTGGCACCTAAAATGACTGTTCCAACCCCTGGTCGATCTCGCAACCACGCAATAGCAGTTTCAACAGGAGTTCTACCAATTCCTTCAGCAGCAGTGACTAATGCATCAACAATTCTTGCTTTGTCTTCTGTGAGATGTTCTTGAATGAAGCTTGAAAAATGTTTTGATGCTGCTCTTGAATCAACAGGTGTCCCGAAACGATATTTCGCTGTTAAAACACCTCGCCCAAGTGGTGACCAAGGAAGTAGAGCCTTGTCTTGATTTTCAAGTAGAGGAATTAATTCTCTTTCCACGCCACGAGCAAGTAAAGAGTACTCATGTTGAGCTGAAATAAATGGAATATTTAAATTTTTACATTCAGAAATAACAAGGGCTGTTTGCCAGGCAGCATAATTAGATATACCAAAATATCTAAATTTGCCTTGAGAATAGAGATTTGACACCGCCCTCAAAGTTTCATCGATTGGTGTTATCGAATCCCATCCATGCATTTGCCATAAATCAACGTGATCTACTCCCAAGCGATTTAGCGATGCATCAAGAGCATCAGTTATGTGAATTGCACTTGCGTTATACATTCGAGGCAATTCAACTTTCACAGCTTTTGTAGCAATAAATATTGAATCCCTATTTCCAATTTCGGCAATTATTTGTCCAACTAGTTCTTCAGATACACCTTTTGCATAAGTATCTGCAGTGTCAAGGAAATTTCCACCGGCTTCGATAAAAGCTTTATATTGGGAACGTGCTTCGGGTTCATCTGTGTCTCGACCCCAAGTCATAGTTCCAAGGGCCATTGTTGAAACCTCGTGTCCGGAGTTTCCCAGCAGTCTCATGCGCATATTGTGAGGTTATTGCAATAATTGAAAGAATCAACTCTTTTGATTGATTTTTTGCTAAGTGTTAGGAGAAAATCCTTGTCTTGGTGGCTGGCTGCTGCAATGGGTGTGGTGCAAGGGGTTACCGAATTCCTACCAATTTCCTCAAGTGCACATTTAAGAATCCTGCCAGCACTTGTTGGCCAAAAAGATCCTGGAGCTTCCTTTACAGCTGTAATTCAAATTGGAACCATATTTTCTGTCCTCATTTATTTCAAAAACGATCTTGTCTCAATTTCAAAAGCAACGATAATTGGAATATTTAGGAAAAATCAAAGAGATAAAGAATTTAAGATGGGTTTATCAATTATTTTGGCTACATTGCCAATTATATTCTTAGGCTTTTTTGGCCAAGACTTTATTAAAAATGGTGCTAGAGATTTGTACTTAGTTGCCTATGTAATGCTTATTTTTTCATTTGTGATGTTTTTTATTGATAAGTATTCTAAATTTGATACTGACATTAATAAACTGTCTAGATTCAAAATTTTGATACTTGGTTTCGCGCAATCACTTGCCTTGATACCAGGTTTTAGTCGATCAGGGGTAACAATTACTGCTGCTAGATTTTTTGGCATAAATAGAGCAGATGCTGCCAGATTCTCATTCCTGTTGTCAGTTCCTGCGATTGTGCTATCTGGCTTATATGAAGCAATAGGGATAACAAATAGCAATGAATCTGGTTGGGGTCAAACGATATTTGCCGCAGCTGTGTCTTTTGTTGTCGGTTATTTAAGTATTGCCTGGTTGATCAAGTGGCTTGGAACTCACAGTTTAA
>JAPLAV010000083.1 GCA_026393095.1 Actinomycetota bacterium
ACTTCTCGAGCAAATTCAATAACCATGCATTGCAAACCTAAGCAAATTCCTAAAGTTGGAATCTTATTTTTGCGAGTGTAAGTTAAAGCGCCAAGTTTTCCTTCGATTCCTCTTACTCCAAAACCACCTGGAACCAAAACTGCATCAACATCTTTTAAAACTTTTGCAGCACCTTCAGGAGTTTCGCAATCATCTGAGGCAACCCATTTGATAGTTACTCGTGCATTGTTTGCAAAACCACCAGCACGTAAAGCTTCGGAAACTGACAAATATGCATCCGGAAGATCTATATATTTTCCAACTAAACCAACTGTTACTTCGTGAGCTGGTTTGTGAACTCGTTCTAGAAGTGCATCCCAACTCTTCCAATTAACATCTCTAAAGGGCAAACCCAATCTTCTAATTACAAATGCGTCTAATCCTTCACGATGTAGCACTCGAGGAATGTCATAAATACTTGGTGCATCAACTGCTGCCACAACACCTTCTTGATCAACGTCACACATCATCGAAATCTTTTTCTTTATATGATCTGGAACTTCACGATCTGAACGAAGCACAATTGCATCAGGTTGTAAACCAATACTTCTCATTGAGGCAACACTGTGTTGAGTTGGTTTAGTTTTTTGTTCTCCAGATGGACCGATATAAGGCAATAAACTTACGTGTAAGAAAAAAGTATTTTCTCGACCTATTTCATGACGAATTTGTCTGACCGCTTCTAAAAACGGTAATGATTCAATATCTCCAACAGTGCCACCAATTTCAGTGATGACAACATCAACATCAGCTGACGCCATTCCTCTAATTCGACCTTTAATTTCATTTGTAATGTGAGGAATAACTTGGACGGTATCTCCTAAATATTCTCCACGTCTTTCTCTGGCAATAACACTTGAATAAACTTGACCAGTTGTAACGTTTGCTGATTTTGATAATTCAACGTCTAGAAATCTTTCATAATGACCAACATCTAAATCTGTTTCGCCACCATCTTCGGTAACAAACACTTCACCGTGTTGAAATGGATTCATTGTTCCTGGATCAACATTTAAATAAGGATCAAGTTTTTGCATTGTTACTTTTAAGCCACGAGAAACTAATAAGTTTCCTAATGAAGAAGCAGTAAGACCTTTACCTAAAGAGGAAGCGACACCACCGGTAACGAAGATATGTTTTACAGTTCCGGCTGACAATTTGACTCCCGTGGTAAGAATTTTTATGAAAGTTAAGAAACCTTAACCCCACGGGATTACATCCTATAACGACTTGCTGTTAGACATCTCCAGGAGTTCGCGTGCGTGTTCTAGTGCTGAGGTTGAGTCTTCGATTCCTGCCATCATCCGAGCAATTTCTGTGACTCGTGCCTTCTGGTCAAGTTCGGTAACACTTGATGTTGTGACATTTCCTGAGGCAGATTTTTCAACCTTCAAATGTTTATCAGCAAAAGCAGCAACTTGAGGAAGATGTGTGACAACGACAATCTGATGATGCTTTGCTAGAGCTTGTAAACGTTTGCCAACTTCAATTGCGGCTGCTCCACCAATGCCGGCATCAACTTCATCAAAGATCATAGTTTTTGCAGCAACACTTTGTGAGAAAACCAATTCAATAGCTAACATAATGCGAGACATTTCTCCCCCACTTGCCACTTTCGAGATAGGGCGAAGCGGCTGGCCTGGGTTAGCAGAAAATTCGAATGTAATCTGATCAACACCGTAGTTATCAAAATGCAAAGTTTGGTTTTTTCCATCAAGTTTTACATTCAATCCTTGGGGATCCTCACTGGTTTCAATCCCAACCTGAAAACGAGCATTTGGAATGGATAGAGAATTCAATTCTTTCTCTATAGATTTGGATATATCGGTTGCTGCCTTCACACGATTATCATGAAGCGATTGACCAATTGAAGATAAATCTTTAATCACTGAAACTAATTCTTTTTCAACCTTTGATATTGCGGCAGGAAGATCTTCATTCTCTGCTAGTTCACTGTTGAAGACTGCAATTTTTTCTATTGCTTCTTTAGATGTTGGGCCGTATTTAACTAAGAGTTTCTTAATGAGTGCTCTTCTGGACTCTAATTTGTCTATTGTGGCTGGATCTCTATCTAATGAGGCCAAATCCCGGTTCACATCTCTTGCAACTGTAGAAATTTCAATTTCAAGGTTTCCTATCTGATCTCTTAAAGATGCAATTCGCTCACTTTTAGCTGCTGCTGAATCTAAAGATTTGCGGGCCTGATTAATTGAGTTAGTTATTGAACCAGCTGAATCTTCCCCACCATTGAGCAATTTATCTGCCAAAGCGAGTGACTCAAAGATGTCTTCACTGTTGTTTATCAAATTTATTCGTTCGGTAATGGTAATTTCTTCGTCGATTTCTAGATTTGCTTCAGTTAATTCTTTGACCGATTCCTGAAGTTGAGAGATACGAAGTGCATTCTGGGTCCCAGCCTTCTTTAATTCCTCTAATTTCTTTTTGAGAGCGGTAAATTTAATAAATTCTGCCTGATATGAAATTAGTTGATTCTGATGCTTTTCACCTGCAAACTGATCAATCAATTCACGTTGGTAAGAAGATTTATTCAACAAAACTTGATCACCTTGACCATGAATTGTGATTGAACTTTGTGTGATTTCTTCTAGTGCTGAATTAGGTATTGATCTTCCACCCAGAATTATCTTTCCCCTACCCTCACGAGCAATAGTTCTACTCAATTGAGTTCCGCCATATTCAATAGCAATATCTAGCTCTTCTAAACGATCTCTAATCTCTTTGTCATCGGGAACTTGAATAAATGCTTCAACAATTGCGGATTTTTCACTTGCTCGAACTAAATTGCTATCAACTTTTTCACCAATTACCATTTGAAAAGCGGTGAGGATCATTGTTTTACCTGCACCGGTTTCACCAGTTAATACTGTGAAACCTTTTGACATCTCTAGTGAGACGTCTTCAATTACACCAATATTTTGAATCCGCAGATCATTAATCATTTACGCTTATTAGTTCCGCGCCAGCCCTCAACGGGTAATTGAAACTTTTTAACTAAACGCTGTGAAAAAGATTCATTTCCTAATCTTGCTAAATGCACATAAATATTTGATTTCTTAACTTCAATTCGCATTCCCGGAGATAAATCAAATGCTCTTCTGCCATCAGCTGTTAAATGACCATTTGCTCCATCTTGGGGAACTTCAATGGCAATAACAGATTTTGTATCAACAACTAAAGGTTTTGCAAATAAAGCATGAGCACTTATGGGAACAACAACTAAAGCTTCAACACTTGGCCAAATAACTGGACCTCCAGCACTAAAGGCATAAGCAGTTGATCCGGTTGGGGTGGCCAAAACAATGCCATCTCCCCATAATCTAGAAACAGGTTTGCCATCAATTTCTAAAATCAAATCAAACATGTGACCGGGTTCAGATTTTTCAATTGCAACATCATTTAGCGCAAATGATTCAAAAACTATTTCATTATCCTTGGTAACGACAACTTCAATGGCAAGTCTTTGTTCTTCCACCCATTTATGCTCAACAATTGCCTTAACAACATCTTCAATGTGTTCAACTTCAGCTTCAGCTAGAAAGCCAACGTGGCCAAGATTTATGCCCAAAACTGGAATATTGGATTTTCTAGTAACTTCAACGGCTCGAAGAATTGTTCCGTCTCCACCAAAAACTAACGCAAGATTTGGATTAGCACTTTTACCTTCGATGAATTCATCAATTTCAAAGCCTTGAGTTTGAACTAATTTTTTATCGCTGGCGAGAGCACAAATTGAAACTTGAGCTTCATTTAATTGCTGACAGACTTGAGCTGCAATTTTATTGGCCTCAACAGAATCATTGTGTAAAAGAATTAAAACGATTGGTTTGTTACTCACGATTGAGGTCCTTTGGCAATGGCATCTTCTATTTCTTTATCACTAATTGTTGCTCCACCTTTTTTCAACCACACAAAGTATTCAACATTGCCCTTTGGTCCTGGAAGAGCAGAAGCCACAACTCCGTTACAGCCTAATCCAAGTTGTGCACCTGAATCGACTACTTTTCTAATGGCATCTCTTCGCAATTCTGGATCTCTAACAACTCCCCCAGCACCTAAAGAATCTTTGCCTACTTCAAATTGAGGTTTAACCATTAATAGAAAATCTGCATCTAATGCAGCATTAGCAATTAAAGCTGGAAGAACTTGGGAAAGTGAAATGAAAGATAAATCAGCGACCACGATGCTTGGCACAGGTTGCAAAGTTTCTGCTGGCATATTTCGAATATTTGTTCTTTCCATAACAACTACTTGAGGATGATTTCTTACTTCCCATGCAAGTTGGCCATATCCAACATCAACACAAAAAACTTTCGCAGCTTTCCGTTCTAAAAGGACCTGGCTAAAACCCCCTGTGGAAGATCCTGCATCCAAACAGACTTGATTCTCAACATTAACTTCCGACCATTCATCTAGTGCACTGATTAATTTGTGTGCTCCACGACTGACGTAGTGATCTACTTCAGTTTCAATAACAATTGATACTTCATTATTTACTCTTCTATCTGGTTTTAGAGCTGGAACATGGTCTACTAAAACGGAACCTGAATTAATTAATTCAATGGCAACTTCGCGAGATCTAGCTAAACCTCGCCTGACTAATTCTTGATCTAATCTGTTAAGAGTCACTCTGAGTTATCGGTTAAGGCATCATGCAAACGACGATGCACATCTTCATAAACTGCTACGTGTTCAATAGCAGGCAAATTTGTTAATTCATTTAATCTTTCAGTTGCGCCATCTACTCGACCATCACCACTTGGAATGATTGGTTTAAGGGCACCAAGAGATAATTCTGATTGGTGATTTTGGGCTACTTCAGGTTCAAATGTGTTTTCCATGTCTACCAACTTACTAAATAGTTGTTATCAATGAGAGCGCTCAAGTCTTTTCCGACATAAGTCGGGGCTGTGGACAAAGGTGCTTGTTGGATTTGGGCCATATCGCTTACTCCAGTCAAAACACACATGGACTTAAATCCTGCCTTGTTTGCTCCTTGAATATCAGTGTCTAGACGATCTCCCACCACAATCGGGTTCTTGCTAGCAAATAATTCTGCTGCTTGTTTGAACATGTGAGGTTCTGGTTTGCCCATTAGCAATGGACTCTTTCCAGTAATTGAAGTAATCAAAGCATTGAAAGCACCATTTCCAGGAGCTAAACCTTTTTCAGTAGGAAAGGTGTAATCACCATTGGTAGATACCCAAGGCACACCTTTGCTGATGGCATAACACATTTCAGCTAAATCTTTTTGAGCAATATCAGCGTCAATTCCATTAACCACAACTACCGGTTCTTTATCAGCTTTTGTGACAACTTTGAATCCTGCATCTGTGACAGATTCTTTCAATCCTTCACTGCCCACAACTAAAACCTTGCTTGATTTAGGATATTTTTCTTTGAGATACCAACATAGAGTTTGAGAACTAGTCACGATAGAAGACGCCTTTAAATCTAAACCAAAATCTTTCATCCACTTACTAACACTTTTTGCGGTAACTGAACCATTATTTGTGATGACCGCAATATTTACTTTTCGTGACTGTAATTCCTTAATCGTTTTAACTGCATTCTCTATAGGAGTTTTACCTAAGTAAACAACCCCATCAAGATCCAGTAGCACACAATCATAGGAATCAATAAGTGCCATTATTTAGCCAAAAATTCACTAGCGCCAGTCAAATCATCAGGATCTATCTCAAAGGTTTTCTGAAACCAAGTTTGAGATTCTTCTTCTCTGCCTAAATCTTTTAGTGTTTTGGCATATACAAATCTAAGTCTTGCCACAGATTCTGCTGGTTTTCCAGTATTAAATTCAGGAATTTTCGCCAATGCCAGGCCCGCATCAACTTGACCTAAATCTTGTCTAGCACCAGCTATAACAAGCATTAGTTCGTGATAATCAGCTCTATCCATCTTGTGTAAGTCTTTTTCATTACCGCATTCGACAGATTTTTCTGGTCTGCCCAGTGCTCTTTCACAATCTGCAATCATTGCTAATGAATCAGGACGACCACTAATTCTTCGCGCAGTACGCAATTCTGATAATGCAAGTTTGAAATCCCCAGCATGGTAAGCAGTTACACCAACTGCTTCTCTGACAATTGCTAAACGAGAAGCTGCTGCAACATTTGCTTCCTTGGCATGTTTAAGTGCTAATTCAGGATCTGAATCAACATATTCTCCAGCTGCTACTAAATGTCTGGAAACAAAAAGTGCTAAACCTTCAGGCAAAGTTCTTAATTCAGCTTTAATTTCAGGTGCTAATTCTTTACCAGTAATTTCATCTGGAACTTTCAATTCATCCATGAAGAAATTACATCCTTATCTCTGTATGTGTTAAAACAATCTAAGCAGGTTTATAAAACAAAATATCCACCTTTTTACAGGTGGATATTTTTATATGTCCGGCAACGTCCTACTCTCCCACCCGGTCTCCCGAGAAGTACCATCGGCGCTGAGAGGCTTAGCTTCCAGGTTCGGAATGGAGCTGGGCGTTTCCCTCTCGCCATGATCACCGTAACTTTATTGAGTTGTGTATCGAAAATAACCAATACATAACTCGAAAACCGCATAGAGGACGCGAGTACTTCCTTTAAAAGGAAATACATAATTAGAAGTTTGTGAAAACAAGCCCTCGACCTATTAGTACCGGTCAGCTCCACGCATTGCTGCGCTTCCACATCCGGCCTATCAACCCAGTCATCTTCTGGGGGTCTTACCAGGTTAACCCTGTGAGAGTTCTCATCTTGAGGTGAGCTTCCCGCTTAGATGCTTTCAGCGGTTATCTCGTCCGAACGTGGCCAACCAGCCATGCCCTTGGCAGGACAACTGGCACACCAGAGGTTCGTCCATCTCGGTCCTCTCGTACTAGAGACAGGTCCTCTCAAAACTCTTTCGCGCGTGGAGGATAGGGACCGAACTGTCTCACGACGTTCTGAACCCAGCTCGCGTACCGCTTTAATGGGCGAACAGCCCAACCCTTGGGACCTACTCCAGCCCCAGGATGCGACGAGCCGACATCGAGGTGCCAAACCTTGCCGTCGATATGGACTCTTGGGCAAGATCAGCCTGTTATCCCCGGGGTACCTTTTATCCGTTGAGCGACACCGCTTCCACTTGCCGGTGCCGGATCACTAGTTCCGACTTTCGTCCCTGCTCGACCCGTCGGTCTCGCAGTCAAGCTCCCTTGTGCACTTACACTCAACACCTGATTACCAACCAGGCTGAGGGAACCTTTGAGCGCCTCCGTTACTTTTTGGGAGGCAACCGCCCCAGTTAAACTACCCGCCAGGCACTGTCCCTAATCCAGATTATGGATCGAGGTTAGACAGCCAATACGAACAGAGTGGTATTTCAATTTTCGACTCCACAAGAACTGGCGTCCCTGCTTCAAAGTCTCCCACCTATGCTACACAATCCGAATCGACCGCCAATACCAAGTTATAGTAAAGGTCCCGGGGTCTTTCCGTCCTTCCACGCGTAACGAGCATCTTTACTCGTACTGCAATTTCGCCGAGTCCATAGTTGAGACAGCGCCCAAGTCGTTACGCCATTCGTGCAGGTCGGAACTTACCCGACAAGGAATTTCGCTACCTTAGGATGGTTATAGTTACCACCGCCGTTTACTGGGGCTTAAGTTCTGAGCTTCAGGATTACTCCTTAACCCGTCCCCTTGACCTTCCAGCACCGGGCAGGCGTCAGTCCGTATACATCGTGTTACTACTTCGCACGGACCTGTGTTTTTGTTAAACAGTCGCTTGGGCCTTGTTTCTGCGGCCATGAACTGCTACGGGAGTAAATCCCTACACAATTCAAGGCCCCCCTTCTCCCGAAGTTACGGGGGCATTTTGCCGAGTTCCTTAACTACGGTTTGCTCGATCGCCTTAGTATTCTCTACTTGACCACCTGTGTTGGTTTGGGGTACGGGCGGATTTGTCACTTGCTAGAAGCTTTTCTTGGCAGCATAGGATTACCCACTTCGGCTTACGCCTCGGCGTCAGATCTCAGTATTAGTGTGCGGATTTGCCTACACACCCACCTACATCCTTACCCCGGGACAACCATCGCCCGGGATGGGCTACCTTCCTGCGTCACTCCTTTGCTTATCTACTACCAAACTGGGTCGTGCCATCCGCTGAGATTGCTCCCAGGTTCAAACACTTAGCATTATTGGGTTCAATATTGGCGCAACAAAACCGGTACGGGAATATCAACCCGTTGTCCATCGACTACGCCTGTCGGCCTCGCCTTAGGGCCCGACTTACCCAGAGCAGATTAGCTTGACTCTGGAACCCTTGGTCATTCGGCGGACGGGTTTCTCACCCGTCATTCGCTACTCATGTCTGCATTTTCACTCGTGTGGCTTCCACGGCTGGTTTACACCGCCGCTTCGCTAGCCACACGACGCTCTCCTACCCAACAAATCATCTGGACCACGAAGGCCTGATACATGATTTGATGCCATAACTTCGGTGATGTGCTTGAGCCCCGTTAAATTGTCGGCGCGGAATTACTTGACCAGTGAGCTATTACGCACTCTTTTAATGGTGGCTGCTTCTAAGCCAACATCCTGGTTGTCTATGCGACTCCACATCCTTTACCACTTAGCACACTCTTTGGGACCTTAGTTGTTGATCTGGGTTGTCTCCCTCTCGACTATGAAGCTTATCCCCCACAGTCTCACTGCCGCGCTTTACTTAATGGCATTCGGAGTTTGATTTACGTTGGTAACCCTTTCGGGCCCCTCGGCAATTCAGTGCTCTACCTCCACCAAGAAATACGCGACGCTGCACCTAAATGCATTTCGGAGAGAACCAGCTATAACGAAGTTTGATTGGCCTTTCACCCCTAACCACAAGTCATCCCCCAATTTTTCAACATTGGTGGGTTCGGTCCTCCACGCGGTCTTACCCGCGCTTCAACCTGCTCATGGTTAGATCACCTCGCTTCGGGTCTAGGGCATGCGACTAATTCGCTCTATTCGAACTCGCTTTCGCTACGGCTTCCCCTCACGGGTTAACCTCGCCACATACCACTAACTCGCAGACTCATTCTTCAAAAGGCACGCTGTCACTTCCACTTACGTGGTGTAGCTCCAACGGCTTGTAAGCACACGGTTTCAGGTTCTATTTCACTCCCCTCCCGGGGTTCTTTTCACCATTCCCTCACGGTACTGATTCACTATCGGTCACTAAGTAGTATTTAGCCTTATCAGGTGGTCCTGACAGATTCATACGGGATTTCACGGGCCCCGTATTACTTGGGATACTCAAAAGAAGTTCGATAAATTTCGACTACAGGGGTTTTACCTTGTCTCCCGAACTTTCCCACGTTCTTCGTCTATTTATCGAGTTTCTTACTTCTTGCAGGATTAACAGATCCTGCTATCGAGTCCCACGACCCCAAAACTGCAACGCCTGTTAGCTATCAAGCAATTTTGGTTTAGGCTCATCCGCTTTCGCTCGCCACTACTAACGGAATCACTATTTGTTTTCTCTTCCTGTGGGTACTGAGATGTTTCACTTCCCCACGTGTCCTCCATCTGTTTTATGTGTTCAAACAGTGGTAACTGGACATAACTCCAGTCGGGTTCCCCCATTCGGAAATCCTCGGATTACAGCTTGGTTATCAGCTCCCCGGGGCTTATCGCAGATTCCTACGTCCTTCATCGGCTCTTAGTGCCAAGGCATTCGCCGTGCGCTCTTAGTAGCTTGTTGTCACGATCTAAATATTTAAAACCTTGTTAAAGAAAGATGCTCGCGTCCTCTATGCAGTTCTCAAGTTACGATCGGTCCTTAGTTTTTAGCCCTCACTTAATCGTCATTTGATGATCAGTTTGAAGAAACTAAGTCCGTAATCGGACTTTTTACGGTCCAATTGAAGTTGCTAATCGCGTTTAGCGACTGCCGCTTCAGGACCCAACAGCGTGCCAGAGAAAGTTCAATTTTCCACTTTTTTGAGCAAACTATAACCCTAAACGTTATGTAGAGAGTTATGTTTATTCATACGAACCAGAATGGTTCTTATGTGCTCCTTAGAAAGGAGGTGATCCAGCCGCACCTTCCGGTACGGCTACCTTGTTACGACTTCGTCCCAATCACCGATCCCACCTTAGACAGCTTCCCCCTTACGGTTGGACCACTGGTTTTGGGTGTTACCGACTTTCGTGACGTGACGGGCGGTGTGTACAAGGCCCGGGAACGTATTCACCGCGGCGTTGCTGATCCGCGATTACTAGCAACTCCAACTTCATGAGGTCGAGTTGCAGACCTCAATCCGAACTGAGACCGACTTTATGGGATTCGCTCCACCTTGCGGTATCGCAGCCCTTTGTATCGGCCATTGTAGCATGCGTGCAGCCCTAGACATAAGGGGCATGATGACTTGACGTCGTCCCCACCTTCCTCCGAGTTGACCCCGGCAGTCTCTTGTGAGTTCCCAGCATTACCTGTTGGCAACACAAGACGAGGGTTGCGCTCGTTGCGGGACTTAACCCAACATCTCACGACACGAGCTGACGACAGCCATGCA
>JAPLAV010000026.1 GCA_026393095.1 Actinomycetota bacterium
ATTTCTTTGAAGTTCATTAAAAATAGTTTCGCATGGTCATAGTGTGACGATAGTTGTTAGTGGTCAAAAATAGTTTGAAAAAACTTTTTACCCACAACCAAATATTTATATAAGTGCTGGTCAGTGACATTTTGAGGCAAAAAAGGAATCAGTTGCTCCCCACCTTGTCCACAGCTTTTATTCCGATTGCCCTCATTGATTCACAGTTGTCCCCGACTTGTCCACAGGCTCATCCACAAGAGACTTTGTGCTCAGGCCCCCCTTACCTCTACGTTGAAACCTTAGGGATTTTGTTCTAATAAAAAAGTCACACCTTGGTGAGATATTTATATTGAGCAGGTTTATGAAGAAAGAGGTGGGTAAAAAATGTCAGTTTCTGAATTACCTATTCCTCATCAAGATCCAACTAGAACCCCACCACAAGATGTTGCAGCTGAACAAAGCGTTATTGGCGCAATGCTGTTATCAAAAGATGCCATCGCAGATGTTGTGGAACAAGTTAGAGAACATGACTTTTACAGACCAAATCACCAAACTTTATTTTCTACTGTTATTGATTTATATTCACGCGGTGAGCCAGCAGATGCAGTAACAGTTGCAGCAGAATTGACTCGCAGTGGCGAATTAGCAAAAATTGGTGGCGCTGCTTATTTGCACACTCTTGTTGCATCTGTGCCAACTGCAGCTAATGCTGGATATTACGCGCGCATTGTTAAAGAGAAAGCAATTTTAAGAAGACTAGTTGAAGCTGGCACTCGCATTGTGCAAATGAGTTATAACGAAGCTGGTGAAGTTGACAATTTAGTTGATCGCGCCCAAGCAGAAATTTATGATGTCACCGATAGAAGAACATCAGATGATTACCAAAAACTAGATAAGTTAATGAATCAAGCTTTAGAAGAAATGAATGCCATCGCACAACACGGTGACAAACTTGTTGGTATTCCAACCGGGTTTGCTGAAATGGATAGATTATTAAATGGTTTACAACCTGGACAATTAATTATGTTGGCGGCAAGACCTGGTATGGGTAAATCAACTTTAGGCCTAGATTTTGCAAGAGCAGCATCAATTAAAAATAATGCTACTGCAGCAGTGTTCTCTCTGGAAATGGGACGAAACGAAATCGTGATGCGTTTACTTTCTTCTGAATCAAGTATTGGTTTAACTGCAATGCGAAGTGGAAAAATGAATGAAGCTGATTGGCAAAAACTTGCACGTAAAATGAGTAATGTTTCTAGCGCGCCATTGTTTATTGACGATTCACCTAATTTAACTATTACTGAAATTAGAGCAAAGTGCAGAAGATTAAAACAACGCCATGACTTAAAACTTGTTGTGGTTGATTATTTGCAGTTGATGACAAGTGGTAAACGTGTGGAATCTCGTCAACAAGAAGTTTCTGAATTTTCTAGATCTTTAAAACTTCTGGCTAAAGAATTAGATGTGCCAGTAGTAGCAATTTCTCAGCTAAATCGAGGTCCTGAACAAAGAACAGATAAGCGTCCGATGCTTTCAGATTTAAGAGAATCAGGTTCTTTGGAACAAGACTCAGACGTTGTTATTTTGATTCACCGCGAAGAACATTACGATAAAGATGCAAGACCTGGTGAAGCAGATTTAATTGTGGCAAAACATCGAAACGGTCCAACTGCAACTATTACGGTTTCATTCCAAGGGCACTACTCACGCTTCACTGAAATGCAACACAATTACAACACACCTATTGCGCCACAAAATCCACCAAATGAAGGTTGATAGAAACAAGTTAAGTTCAAATCTTGTAAAAGAACGCGAACTTTATTTACAAAGAAATCCAAAATCTTTAGCACTATTTAATTCAGCCACAAATCTATTTGGTCAAGTACCAATGACTTGGATGAATAAATGGGCTGGCGGATTTCCAATTTATTTAGATCACGCCAAAGGCAACCGAATTACTTCAGTTGATGGACATACCTATATTGATTTTGCACTTGGAGATACTGCAGCAATGGCAGGTCATTCTCCAGATGCAGTAAGTGAAGCCATAAATAATCGCTACACCAAATTAGGTGGCGCAACAACAATGTTGCCAACTCAAGATGCGCAATGGGTTTCTCATGAATTGGCAAAAAGATTTAAAGTTCCGCTGTGGTCTTTTTCTCTTTCTGCAACCGATGCCAATAGATGGGCATTAAGACTTGCTCGAATGGTTACTGGCAGATCAAAAGTTTTAGCTTTTTCCTACGGTTATCACGGCACGGTGGATGAAACATTTGTGGTTAGTGGACCAAATGGCGAAACAACATTGCGTCCCGGAAATGTGGGTGCTCCTGGAAATATAAATGACACAACAAGAGTTGCTGAATTTAATGATTTAGACAGTGTGGAAAAAGCCTTAGCAAATGGCGATGTGGCAGTAATTATTACTGAACCTGCTTTAACAAATATTGGAATTGTCCTTCCAGAACCAGGATTTTTAGAAGGTTTAAGAGAATTAGCAACAAAGTATGGATCCTTGTTATTGATTGATGAGACTCATACTTTTTCTGCAGGAATTGGTGGAATGACAAAAGCTAATAATCTAAATCCTGACATTGTCACAATTGGTAAATCAATTGGTGGAGGAATTCCATCTGGTGCCTATGGCATCTCAAAAGAATTGGCAGACAAAGCAACAAAAAACACTGGTGCTGACTTAGTTGATGTCGGAGGAGTCGGTGGCACATTATCGGGAAACGCTTTATCAATTGCTGCGATGAGAGCAACCTTAGAAAAGGTTTTAACCGAAGAAAACTTTTCCCACATGATTAAACTAGCAACAAAATTTACCAATGAAGTGCAACAAGTTTTAGACGAAACAAAACTTGATTGGTCAATTAGTCAATTAGGAGCAAGAGCTGAATATAGATTTGCTAACCCTGCTCCAGTAAATGGCAGTGATTCAGCAGAGGCAAGTGATGATGAATTAGATGAATACATGCATCTCTACACAATCAATAGAGATATTTTGATGACACCGTTTCACAATATGGCATTAATGTGTCCAGTGACAAAAGAATCAGATGTTGATCGTCACACCGAAATATTTAGAGAAGCAGTTAATTCGATAATCTAATTGGTTTTCTCAAATAATTTATTACAAAGAAAACCGCAATTGCAAAAGCAAGAGATCCAAGAGCCCAAGTTGTTAATGGATTAGGTAAGAAACTCCACCACCATTCAACGTCTTTATTTAAATTCCAATCAGTTTTATCAGTTCCAGTAAAGCCACTGCTAACTCCAGTTATGTATCTGCGCATTGTGTAATGCAGAGCAAAAGCATGAGCCACTACAACAGATCCAAATAGAACAAAAGCTTGTGAGAAGGTAAAAGTTATTGGCTCGTTGTTAAGCGTTAATAAGGCAATTCCCATGAAAACCATCAATAAAGGAAGGAAATATCTAGGTTGCACGCCTTCGCCAATAAAGTTAAAACCTAGGTAAAGAATTCTGAGGGGCAAATAAAATATGGCCCCCATTATCAGAATTAAACTTATATTTTTTTGCCAAGTAGTAACTCTTAATCCAATAAAGAAGAAACCAATTAAAGTTAAGAAACTAAAGAAGCTAGTCATTGGTGGCATCGGAGTATCAAACCAACCTAAAGGCCAACCACCCACGGAACCATCAATTAATCTTGGCCACTGACTTATATTTCTAAACCACAATTCACCTTTTGTTCTATTTGGATCTCCACCTTGCAATCCTGATGACCAACCAAGCGTTGAAGGTGTTGTTAAGAATTCATAAAGTGCAATAAGGCCGACAAATATTGGAAGTGAATATTTGAAATCTAATTTAATCAAACTCTTTATTGGTGCATGAATAAAAATAATTATCAATGTAACAAGGATTAAATAAGGGCTAGCTTCAGATCTGGAATTAACGGCCATCACACCAGTTGTAAAGGTAAGAGCGCCATTAATTATTAAATATTTCTTTTCTTTAGATTGCAGAAAAGAAAGCAGTGCCGCCCAATAAATTCCAAGACCAATAATTGACCAGCTACTTGGATTTGTGGAAGGAATTGTAAATAAGGCAAGAGGTGTTACAACAGAAACCCAAGTACCAAGAAGGGCAAATCTAATAAATGGAGTTGCATAAATTGCAGTAATTGTTAAGAGCAAGATTGCAAGAAATGAGTTAAATACTCTCATCAGCATTGCTGATTGAAGTGTGTTATCTCCAATAAGTAAATTCATGGTCCAATAGAAACCATTTGGAAATCTTCCGACTTCATTGGTTCTTGATCCTGCTAATTCTTTGTTGTTCCAATCAAATTGTTTTGCCTGACACGCTGCACTGTTTTCAGAATTAAATGCAAAACAAATAGCTGAAGGAGATAAAGGAGTAGGAGTTTTTCCATAACCATCTCCAGCAACTTCAGGATCACAAATTCCTTCAACAGCACCATGGGAACACCAAATAGCTGGTAAATGAAAATCATCGTCAGGAGCAGATCCTGGAGGAGAAGCAAAGGCCCAAACAGAAAGTGCAATAAAGGCACTAATTGCGGCAAGGGCTATGGGAAGAATCTTTCGTAAACGCAAAGGACTAACTCCTTATTCGTGCTCTATTTACTCACTTGAGAGTAGTGCAAGGTCTAACGCCTAATCTTTACTCATGACTACGCCACACCTGCGCGACGACTTAGCCAGCATGCCCGCTTATAAGGCTGGTGCTACTCCAAAAGCAAAATCCGGTGTTGAAACTTTTAAAGTTTCTGCGAACGAAAATCCTTATGCACCAATTCCTGCAATTGTTGATGCAATTACTAAAGCTGCTCAAAGTGTGCAACGCTATCCCGATCCTGCATCAATTCGTTTAAGAACAAAATTAGCTAATAAATACAAAGTAGGAATTGAAAATATTCAAGTCGGAACCGGTTCAGTTGCAGTATTAACACAATTGATTCAAGCATCATCAACTGTTGGAAATGAAGTTATTTTTGCTTGGCGTTCCTTTGAGGCCTACCCAATTATTACCAAAGTTGCAGGGGCCACTCCAGTAATTATTCCTTTAACAAATACTTTTGAACACGATTTAGATGCAATGGCAAAAGCTGTTACAAGTAAAACGAGTTGCATCCTCTTATGCAGTCCAAATAATCCAACAGGTCCTGCAATAAAAAAGGAAGCATTTTTAAAATTTATAAATCAAATTCCAGAAACAGTCCTTGTTGTTTTGGACGAGGCTTACACAGAATTTGTTAGAGATGAAGCAGCAGTTGAAGGATTGCGTGATGCCTGGGGAAAGAAAAACGTAGCAATTTTAAGAACATTTTCAAAAGCTTATGGGATGGCAGGATTACGAGTTGGTTTTTGTATCGCACAACCTCACGTTATTGAAACTTTAAACAAAGTTGCTTTAACTTTCGGGGTAACTAATTTAGCTGAAGAAGCTGGCCTTGCTGCACTAGATAACGAGAAAGAATTGTTAGCAAGAATCGATTTACTAGTTGAAGAAAGAATCAGAGTTGTAAATGAATTAACTAAACAAGGTTGGAATTTTCCAGTAGCTGATGGAAACTTTGTTTGGCTTAATTTGAAAGAAAAAGCAACAGAATTTGCTTTGAAATGTGAAGAAGTTGGATTAAGTGTAAGAGTTTTTGCAAACGATGGAGTTCGAATAACTATTGCTGAAAAAGCTGCTAACGATCGTTTCTTAGAGGTTTGCGCTAATTTTCAGGACTAATTAGTTCTTTTCTCTTTTCTCCCAATACCACTAACGCAATTCCACAAACAACAACTGTTCCACTAACAATTATGGAGGTACTTATTTTCTCATTTCTCAATAGGTTTCCCAGAAAAAGTGCAACTATTGGATTTACAAATGCATGAGTGGCAACAAGTGAAATAGGTGTATTAACAAGTAAGAATGCATAGGCACTGTAGGCAATTGCTCCCATGACAGAGATATATAAGAACGCAATCCACGTTTCACTTTCACTGGCATTAAAAAATGTTGAGGTATCTTCACCCCTAAATATTCCAATGAGGATTGCACATATTCCACCAAAAAATGTTTGAATAGCCGCTGTTACTAAAGGTGATTCTGGCAACTCGATTCTTTGTGACCAAAATGAACCAATCGCCCAGATGACATTAGAAATTAAACAAATAATTATAAACAAATTATTTTCAACTGTTGGGATTACTAGGACAATAATTACGCCACCAAATCCAACCACGATTCCAATAATTGTTTTTAAACTGGGAATATCACCAAATATAAATCGCAAAATAGCAATAAAAATGGGCGTCATAGCTACCAAAAGCGCTATTAGCCCACTTGAAATGTGTTGAGCAGAAACTCCAAGTAAGGGACTAGCTAAACCAATCAGAATAAATCCAATAAACATGGCATTAATTATTTGTTTTTTATTAATTTTTAATGCACGTGTACCCTTAGTTATAATTACGAACAAAATAATTAACATTCCTGCAGTCATAAATCTAAAGCCAGATCCGGTATAAGGGTCTATTTCTTCAACCACAAAAGCTGTTCCCACATAGGTTGACGCCCAGACAAAGTAGATGATGCCAAGAGAAACCATGACGGAGAAAGTGCTTGCTGTTGAATGGGGTAAAACTAATCGGCTTCTCATCACCTTTTAGCCTACGCACTATTGATGCTAGATTTCATCAAATGAGCACCGCACTTGTGTCGTTATTACAAATTAGAACTGATGATTCAGAATCACCAAGTGATAGATACCAACGTGTAATTGATCAATTAGCAACAATTGCACAAGGAACAGATGGTAAAAAACCAGATTTAATAATGCTTCCAGAGTTTTGGCATGGTGGTGCTTTCAATATTGAACAAAGTGTTTCACTTGCCACGACTTTTCCTGGATCAATTTCAGATGATATTTGTGACATTGCTTCAACTCATGATGTATGGATTCACGCTGGTTCTTTTGTTGAAAACATAAATGGTTCGTTGTTCAATACTTCTCTGCTGGTTGATGGACAAGGCCACATTGCTACAACTTATAAAAAAATACACTTGTTTGGTTTTAGTGAAGGTGAATCTAAACATTTAACAAATGGCGATGAATTAGTTTGTGTTGCTACACCTTTAGGTATGACTGCTTTAACAACTTGTTACGACTTGAGATTTCCTGAATTGTTTAGAAAGCTAAACGAAACAGGTGCTACAAGTATTTTGATGACTTCAGGTTGGCCAGTGCCAAGAATTGAACATTGGAATGTTTTAACAAAAGCTCGCGCTATTGAAAACCAATCAATATTTATAGCTTGCAATGGTGTTGGCACAAATGGAGATACAACACTTGGTGGTAATAGTGTGGTTATTGATGCTTGGGGCAAAGTCTTGAATGAACCAACAACAATAGAACAAGTAATTAATGTAGAAATAGATTTACAAAGCGTTAACCAGGCAAGAGAAAATCTTCCTGTACTAGAAAAAAGAAAACTTTAAGAAACATTGAGTC
>JAPLAV010000064.1 GCA_026393095.1 Actinomycetota bacterium
CCCTGTGGCAATTTGCGCGTTCCTGGGTTGGAATGACGCGGGTGAAACTGCATCCAATGTTGTAGATCATTTAATTGAAGTTTGGGATGCAACTGAAATTGGCAGTCTGGATCCTGATAGTTATTACGACTATCAAGTAGCTCGACCAAGAGTTCGCTTGACCGATGATGGCAATCGAGTTATCGATTGGCCTACCACCAAAATCTTTTTAGCCGAACCTCCAGGTTCTCAAAATCCAATTTTATTAGTGCAAGGTATTGAACCAAATATGAAATGGCGATCATACGTTGCTGAGTTATTAGATATTTTCGACGACTACGAAACATCCCTTGTTATTTCATGTGGTGCACTTTTAGCTGATGCTCCGCACACCAGACCAGTTCCGGTGACAACTGTTGCTTCTACTCCTGAATTGAGCGACATTTTAGATTTTGAACCTTCTGCCTACGAAGGTCCGACAGGAATAATTGGTGTCATACAAGATGGAGCAACTGATAGAGATATCGCAAGTATTTCCCTATGGGCTGCAATTCCTCACTATGTTTCTTCTCCCCCAAATCCAAAAGGAACACTCGCATTGATTTCTAAACTAGAAGATTTATTAGATATTTCAATTCCTTTAGATGATTTGGTTGATGAATCTAGAGCTTGGCAAGACGGTGTGGATGAACTTGCTGCTGAAGATGAAGAAATAAGTGAATATGTAACAAGACTTGAATCAACAGTGGATGCTTCAGATTTACCAGAAGCAAGTGGTGAGGCAATTGCTCGCGAATTTGAACGATACTTAAAAAGAAGAACTAGGGATTAAGTTTCCGATACGTTGCTATTTGATTGGTTGTTGAAGAGTCAAATTTAGATTCATCTATATTCTTGATGCTTTGTAAGACGTTCACCGCAGTTTTCTTGCCTAGTTCGACGCCCCATTGATCAAATGAATTGATGTTTAGCATTAAGCCTTGCAAAATAACACTAGATTCATAAAAGGCCACGAGTTGGCCAAGAGTTGAAGGATCTAATTTCGTTAAGGATAAAATCATTGATGGTCTATTTCCAGGCATAACTTTATGATTAATCAGTTCTTGATCAACATTTTCCGACTTTATTTCTGCCTTCGATTTTCCAAATGCCAATACTGAGGCTTGGGCTAACGCGTTAGCAAGAAGTGAATCTTGAAAATTACGGTCTTGCCCCATTCCGCTTTTGACAACTATGAAGTCAACAGGAATAACCTCGGTTCCTTGGTGAAGCATTTGGAAAAATGAGTGTTGTGAATTAGTTCCTGGTTCACCGAAAATTATAGGACAAGTGCTCAATTTAATTTTATTACCATCTTTATCCACAGACTTGCCGTTACTTTCCATCCATAATTGTTGAAGGAAAGCAGGAAATCTAGAAAGTGCACTTGCATAAGGGATTACTGCTAATGATTCAAATTTCATAACATTGAGATTCCACAAACTTACAGCTGCATGTATAAATATTGGATTTGTTTTGAAATCAATTTTTTGTAAGTTCTCATCTATCTTTGAAGCGCCCTTTTGAATACTAGTGAATACATCTGATCCATACCCCAGTGCAATTGAGATTCCTACCGAACTTAGAAGCGAGTATCGTCCA
>JAPLAV010000048.1 GCA_026393095.1 Actinomycetota bacterium
GTGCTTGCTTGGTTAGGTGATTCTGTAACAACAGATCACATTTCACCTGCCGGAAGTATCAAAGCCGATTCTCCCGCTGGTAAATATCTAACACAAAACGGAATTGATAAGAAAGATTTCAACTCATATGGTTCCCGCCGTGGAAATCACGAAGTGATGATTCGTGGAACATTTGCCAATATCAGATTAAAGAATAAATTACTCAAAGATGTTGAAGGTGGATTTACCTTTAACTTTAAAAAGAATCAACAAGACACTATTTATGACGCAAGTGTTGATTACATAAATGACAAAACTCCTTTAATAATAATTGCTGGTGTTGAATATGGTTCAGGATCATCTCGAGATTGGGCAGCAAAAGGAACAGCATTACTTGGAGTAAAAGCCGTAATTGCAGAGTCATACGAAAGAATCCACAGAAGTAATTTAGTTGGCATGGGAGTATTACCGCTGCAATTTAATAACAACGAAAATGCAGAAAAACTTGGGCTAGATGGTTCAGAAACTTTTGATATCAAAGGAATTGAAGAATTAAATAACGGGAAGATTCCACAAAATGTTGAAGTAATTGCAACTGGAAAAAACGGAACAAAAACTTTCACCGCCAAAGTAAGAATTGATACACCAGGAGAAGCTGATTATTTCCGCCATGGTGGAATTTTGCCTTACGTGTTACGACAACTCGCAGCTTCTTAAAACAAAAACATGACTAGAAAATTAGTAGCAGGTGTTGATTCATCAACACAATCTGTAAAAATTGTTGTTCGAGATGCTGAAACTGGCGAGTTAGTTCGCGAAGCTCGAGGAACTCATCCTGATGCAACAGAAATTTCTCCTAGTAAATGGTTGAGTGAATTAACTAATTCAACTAAAGGTTTGTTAGACGATGTCGAAGCCATATCAATTGGTGCTCAACAACACGGCATGGTGGTAATTGATGACAACAAGCAAGTTGTCAGAGATGCATTGTTATGGAATGACACTCGATCAGCACAAGCAGCAACTGACTTAATTAATGAATTAGGTGGACCAAATAAATGGGCTGATGCAGTTGGTTCAGTTCCCGTGGCATCTTTTACGGTTACAAAATTGCGCTGGCTTGCAACTAATGAACCAGAAAATGCTAAAAAAGTAAGTGGAGTAATGCTTCCCCATGATTGGCTAACTTGGCAGTTAATGGGAACACCTAATGAATATGTCACTGATAGGGGAGATGCTTCAGGAACTGGTTATTGGTCACCACAAACTAATGAATATAGAAAAGATTTATTAAAACTAGCTTTAGGAAAAGAAGTACAACTTCCCAGAGTTGCTTCTCCAAATGAAATCATTGGTCAAACCACAACTGGAATTTCTGTTGCACCAGGAACAGGTGACAACATGGCAGCAGCCCTTGGATTAGGAGCTGCAACTGGAGACATTGTTATTTCTCTTGGAACTTCAGGAACTGCTTACACAGTTTCAGCAAATCCCACAAATGATGCCAGTGGAATTATTGCTGGATTTGCCGATGCAACTGGAAATTATTTACCTTTAGCTTGCACATTGAATGCAGCAAGAGTAATTAATGCAGGAGCTGCAGTATTAAACGTTTCACTTGATCAATTTGCAGATTTAGCGCTAACTGCTAAACCTGGCGCAGATGGATTAGTTCTATTACCTTTCTTGGATGGAGAAAGAACTCCAAATTTGCCAAACGCTAAAGGATCAATGCACGGTTTAACTAGAAGTAATTTAACTCCTGCAAATTTTGCTCGAGCATGTATTGAGGGAATGCTTTGTTCTCTTGCCGAAGCAAGTGATGTGATTACTAATTTTGGTCAAGGAACAAAACCAAATCGAGTTGTATTAATTGGTGGAGCTGCAGCTTCAAAAGCGGTGCAAGAAATTGCTGCCACACTATTTAATGTTCCAGTTCATATTCCACCTGCTGCTGAATACGTGGCAGATGGTGCAGCCAGACAAGCTTCATGGGCATTGAGTGGATCAAAAAATCCACCAAATTGGGAGATTAAGGGAAGTGTTGCAAAGCAAGTCAACTATCAAGAATCTGTGCGAAAGGCTTACCGAGAAGCCTTCCAAGAGAGCTATGTCTGATTTGTTAATTTGTGGGACAAAAAGTTATGGAAAAGTAACCCGATTGTGCTCAAAAAGCAATCACCTCAGGTAGCCCAGCCAGGGCCTCACAGAGTAAGTTGACATAGTTGCTCTAATTCGCAAGATGTTCGCAAATACGAAAGAGGTTCAAATGGGAAATGCTTTGACTCCAAAAAGAGAAGACAAGTTTGCTTTTGGACTTTGGACAATTGGTCATTTAGGAACAGATCCATTTGGTACCGCAACAAGACCTCCAATTTATCCCGCTGATTTTGTTAGAAAACTCGGAGAATTAAATGTTTGGGGAGTTTCATTTCATGATGATGACTTACTTCCTTACAAATCAACACTAGCTGAACAAGATAAAATTAAAAAAGATTTTAGAAAAGCACTTGATGATTCAGGTGTAATTGTTTCCATGGCAACGACAAACTTATTTACTCACCCAGTTTTCAAAGATGGGGCATTTACTTCAAATGATCCACAAATTAGAAAGTATGCAATTCAAAAAGTATTGAACGCTCTTGATGTCGGAGCAGAATTTGGTGCACCAACTGCCGTTTTCTGGGGTGGACGTGAAGGTGTTGAAGCAGCTGGTTCTAAATATCCTCTTGATGCATTAGAGAGATATAGAGAAGCAATGAACTTCTTTATTGGTTACATCAAGGACAAAGGTTACAAGATGCGTATGGCACTTGAACCAAAACCAAATGAACCACGAGGCGACACATTCTTACCAACAATTGGTCATGCCATGGCATTTATTGAATCCCTTGATGACCCAAGCATGGTTGGAATTAATCCAGAAGTTGCACACGAAACTATGGCTGGTCTTTCTTTCTACCAAGGTGTTGCTCAAGCAATTTGGCAAGAGAAGTTATTCCATATTGACTTAAACGATCAAAAGATTGGTCGCTATGACCAAGATCTTCGTTTTGGATCAGAAGGAATTAAAGATAACTTCTTCTTGGTGAGATTGTTAGAAAAGACTGGTTATGCAGGTCCAAAACATTTTGATTCGCGTCCATATAGAAATGAACATGGCGATGGAATTTGGGAATTTGCCAAGAACTCCATGAAAAACTATTTAGCACTTGCTGAAAAAGCACGTGCTTATGATGCAGATCCTGATGTTCAAGCTGCACATAAAATTTCAGGACATGATTCACTATCACAAAAAACTGTCGGAGGTTATTCCTCAGATTCAGCTAACAAGTTGAAGCAGGAGGTGTTTGACGCCGACAAACTGGCTGAACGTGGTTACTTTAACGAGAGACTCGATCAGCTAGCGATTGACCACATACTTGGTTTGAAATAAATAGAGCCAAAAGCTTTATTTGTTTTAAATCATGATCCAACAAAACAAAGGAGAACTGAGTGTTAAAACGCTCTTTCGGAGTAGCCGCAGTTACCGCTGCAGCAGCTCTTTTATTAGCAGCATGTTCAAGTGGTAGCGATACCGCTGCAAGCGAAGACACAGCAGCAGCTGCTGCAAGTGGTCTAGCTTGTGTAATTTTGCCAGACTCTGCATCTTCCCCACGTTGGGAAAATGGAGATCGTCCAGCACTTAAAGAAGCTTTAGAAGCAGCCGGTTTCACAACCGACATTCAAAATGCTGAAGGCGACACTGCAAAGATGCTCACCATTGGTGATCAAATGCTTGCATCAGGTTGCAACGTAATGATTATCACCGATTACCAAGGTGCTGGCGCACAAGTTGCTGCCAAATCCAAGGCACAAGGTGTACCAACCATTGCTTACGATCGTCCAATCGAAGGTGTTGACTACTACGTTTCATTTGACAACGTAACAGTTGGAACTCTTCAAGGCGAAGGAATCTTGAAGTGTCTTGCTGACGCTGGAAAAGATCCAAAGACCGCTGAATTGATCTTCCTTGATGGAGACCCAACAGACGGTAACGCTGCAATGTTTGCTGAAGGCTATGACACAGCATTAAAAGCTGCTGGTGTTGAAGTTGACAAAGCAAAACTTGGCGCAAAGCGTCCAGACGGTTCATGGGATGGTGCCAAAGCTGGTACCAACTTCGAACAAGCACTTACTGCAAATGGTGGAAAAGTTGACGCAGTTGTGTCAGCAAACGACACCAACGCAGCATCTGCAATCGCAATCCTTGATAAGAACAAATTGACCGTTCCAGTTTCAGGTCAAGATGCTTCTAAAGAAGGAATGAACAACGTATTGTCAGGCAAGCAATGTATGACTGTCTTCAAAGATTACTTAGTTGAAGCAAAAACAGCTGCTGAATTGGCAATCGCAATCTTGAAGGGTGAAACCCCAACAACCAATAAACAATTGGCTGACGGAACACCTTTCCAAGCAGCAGATCCACAAGCGTTGTATGCAGATGCAGCATCACTTGATGGTTTCAAACAAGCACTTGATCGCAGTGGTCTAACCGCAGCAGATGTTTGCACCGGCGCCGCAGCAGCAAAGTGTACAGAAATCGGTCTTTCCTAAGATCTGATTTATAGATAGTTATATTTGGTCTTGGCACCTGTAATAGGGTGTCAAGACCAAATATGTATTACGAGCATTTTGACGAAAAAGGGGATTTTCTTGTCAAGTGATACTCCAGTAATTGAATTAAAAAGTGTTAAGAAAAGCTTTGGTCCAGTTGAAGTATTAAAGGACGTAAACTTTTCAGTTCGTGCCGGTGAAGTAACCGCTCTTGTTGGAGATAACGGTGCAGGCAAATCAACTCTTATTAAAGGTTTAGCAGGAATCCAGCCATATGACGCAGGAACAATTCTTTTTGAAGGCAAACCAGTTGAACTACACAGTCCAAGGCAATCAGCTGACTTAGGCATTGATGTTGTTTATCAAGATTTAGCACTTTGCGACAACTTAGACATCGTGCACAATATGTTTTTAGGTCGAGAAGCAGCACACACTGGCGTGCTTGATGAAGGCCACATGGAATCAGAAGCAGCAAACACTTTGACTTCACTTTCAGTAAAGACTGTTAAATCAGTGAGACAAAAAGTTGCTCGACTTTCCGGTGGACAAAGACAAACCGTGGCTATTGCTAGAGCAGTTTTATGGAATAACAAAGTTGTTATCTTGGATGAACCAACTGCAGCGTTAGGTGTTGCCCAAACTGAACAAGTTTTGCAACTAGTTAGAAGACTGGCAGATGCTGGAAAAGCCGTAATTATTATTTCCCACAACTTACAAGACGTTTTTGCAGTAGCAGATCGTATTTATGTTCTTTATTTGGGCAAAATGACAGCCGCTGTTAAGAAATCAGAAACTAACCAAGCAGATGTAGTGGGCTACATTACTGGTGCAAAAACACAAGAAGTAGGTGCCTAAGTGAGTAATCAAAACGCAATTCAAACTGGTAACGAAGGTTCTTTCCTAGATGCTGGTCGAAATTACATCGCTCGAGTAAAAGGTGGCGAAACCGGATCTTTACCAGCTTTACTTGGTTTGGTAATTCTTGCCACTATTTTTGCTGTGGCAAATCCAATCTTCTTAAAACCAATTAACTTCGCTAACTTATTAACCCAAACAGCAACTGTTACAACACTTGCAATGGGATTAACTTTCGTTTTACTTTTAGGTGAAATTGATTTATCAGCAGGTGTGACAGCAGGATTATCTGCAGCATTTTTAGCGATAACAATGTCTGAATACGGAGTTGCTTGGCCGATTGCTGCTGTTATTGCGATTTCAATGGGAATGCTTATTGGTTTTCTGATAGGACTCTTAGTTGCAAAAGTAGGAATACCCTCGTTCGTCGTAACGCTGGCAGCCTTCTTAGCATTTCAAGGTTTGCAATTAGTTGTTGTTGGTAAAGGTGGATTAATTGGAATTGATGCTCCACCAATTCTTGCCATCATGAACACCCCAATGCCATTGGCTTTTGGATGGATTTTATTGGCGATTGTTTTCTTGTCTTATCTAGGAACTTCAATTTATTCACGTCGACAAAGAACATCTTCAGGTCAACAAAACAAACCTCTAGGAATATTAATTTTTAGATCCGCAACAATTTTAGTTGTTGGAGCTGGTTTTGTAAGTTTTCTTAACGTAGAACGCGGCGCAAATCCAGCTGTTACTTCATTAAAAGGTGTTCCTTATGTTGTGCCAATTGTTTTGATTTTGTTAGCTGTTGGAACATTTGTGTTAAACAGAACTAAATTTGGTAGACACGTTTATGCAGTTGGTGGAAACGCAGAAGCTGCCAGACGTGCCGGAATTCAAGTAAGTCGAGTTCGAATCACAGTCTTTATGATTTCTTCAACTTTTGCAGGCATTGCTGGAATTCTTATGGCTTCTCGCCAAGCATCAGTTGATGCTGCAGCTGGAAGATCAATTGTGTTAAACGCAATTGCAGCAGCAGTTGTTGGTGGAGTGAGTTTGTTTGGCGGACGTGGCAGATTAAGTGATGCAGTAATTGGTGGTTTTGTAATCGCGGTAATTGACAACGGTCTAGGACTTATTGGTTTGGCTTCAGGATTAAACCTGGCAATCACAGGTGGAGTTTTGTTACTTGCTGCAACAGCTGATGCAATTACGAGTCGGAAATCACGAACGAGTTAGCTTATTTTCTTTTCAAACCTTAAGGATTTGAAATGATTATTGAAATTGCAAGTGGTAAACATAAATTAGTAATTGACTCTATTGCCGGTGGTCGTGCTACCCAGTGGTTTGTCGATGATTTACAAATTCTTGGACCAAAAGGAGATCACCCTTTAATAGGTGGTTGGTATTTGATGGCCCCATGGGCTGGACGCATTAGAGATAATCAAGTTGTTTATAAAGGAAATAATTATCCACAAGAGGTAAATTTTCAAAACTGGGCAATTCATGGAACGGTTTTGTTTAGTGAAGGACAAATTCGCAATCAAAGTGAAACTTCAGTTGAAATAGTTCACGAAACAAACGATAAATGGCCGGTAAAAATGGATATCGTTCAAAAATGGTCAATCACAAATAATTTCGTTAAATGCCAAGTTACTGTTTCATCTGCAAGTGGAGAATTTCCAGCTGAGATTGGTTGGCATCCATGGTTTAAGAGACAACTTGAAAAAGGTAAACCTGCCAAATTTGGAATAGAAGCAATATCTCAATATGTAAAAGATGAAAGTTTCTTTACTCTTAATAAAACTAAGCAGATAGGAATTCCACCTTTTGATGACGCATTTGATGTCCCAACTGGCAAAGGATTCATCGAGTGGCCTGATGCATTAAGAATTGATTTTTCTTCTGATGTGGATACGTTTGTAATTTATGACGAACCAGAAGACGTTTTTTGTATCGAGCCCCAGACTGGGCCTCCTGATGCGGTTAATCACCCCCGACACATTGTTTCTCCTGGAAAGCCACTCGAGGCAAGCGTGAAATGGGAAGTCACGCGTCTTTAAGTAGCATTTAGGGGAAAGTGCGGTCAACGAGAATCGTTCTAGAATTAAACAGGCACGAGAGCAGATGAGGAAGGTGGAGATTTATGGGAATTTTGCAATCCATTAAATCGCCAACTGATCTAAAGAAAATCCCTGCTGCCCAAATTCCAGCTTTAGCTAAAGAAGTACGCGAATTTTTGATTGATCGAGTTTCTAAAACTGGTGGACATCTTGGTCCAAACCTTGGAGTCGTGGAATTAACTATTGCCATTCATAGAGTTTTTGATTCCCCAAAAGATTCAATTGTTTGGGACACCGGACATCAGTCATACGTTCACAAAATGTTTACCGGAAGACTTGATCAATTTAGTGAATTAAGAAAGAAAGATGGAATTTCTGGTTATCCTGCAAGAAGTGAATCAGATCATGACATTGTGGAAAATTCCCATGCATCAACTGCTTTATCTTGGGCTGATGGAATTGCCCGAGCTTATGAGCAAACAGGCGAGTTAAAGGATCGCCATGTTGTGGCAGTTGTAGGAGATGGTTCTTTAACAGGTGGCATGAGCTGGGAAGCCCTAAATAATATTGCTTCACAAACACATCGCCCATTAGTAATAATCGTTAACGACAA
>JAPLAV010000062.1 GCA_026393095.1 Actinomycetota bacterium
AATATGAAAGTTCCAATAGCTCTTGCCTTAAGTTGGCCAGATCGACTTGAGAACATTTCTCCAGCAATTGATTGGACTAATTCTTCTAATTGGAATTTCGAACAAGTTGACGAAGAAGTCTTTTCAGCCTTAAATGTTGCAAGAAAAGCTGGGCAAGCAGCAGGAAGTGCTCCGGCTGTGATGAATGCTGCAAATGAAGAATGTGTTGCTTCTTTCATCGAGCGAAAGCTTTCATTCCTGTCTATAGTAGAAATTGTGAATAAAATTTTGGAAAAACATATTTCCAGTGGTCAATTTATTTCAAATAGTGATCTAACTCTTGATAAGTTATTTGCAGCTGACAAACAAGCCAGAGTTGATACTAAGCAATTAATTAGTGAGGTTTCAAAGTAAGTGGAAATTCTTGGGATTCTATTTTTAGTTTTTGTAGTAATGCTTTCTAGTGGTTTACATGAAATAGGGCACTTAGCTCCTGCAAAGAAATTTGGGGTAAAAGTAACTCAATACATGATTGGTTTTGGTCCAACAATTTGGTCAAAGAAAAAAGGCGATACAGAGTATGGACTAAAAGCAATTCCACTTGGTGGCTACATTCGAATGATTGGCATGGTTCCACCTGCCAGAGATGGCAAAGATGCCACAGGTCCTTTTGCTGAAATTGTGAACTCAGCTAGAAAACAAAGTATGGAAGAAATTGAACCAGGAGATGAAAATAAAGTCTTCTATAAATTAAGTGTGCCAAAAAAACTTACGGTCATGGTTGGTGGACCGTTTATGAATCTTGTTCTTGCTTTCGTATTTTTTGCAATTTCTTTTTCAGCCATAGGCTTTCCTGCTGCTACTAATCAAGTCAAACAAGTCGTTTCATGTTTACCAAGTGATGTTGATGTTTTAGGTGATTGTTTAGTTGGAACCACCCCCTCTCCAGCACTTGCTGCTGGTATCAAAGCAGGTGATGAAATTGTTAAGTTCTCAGGTAACGAAATTACAAATTGGGAAGAATTAGCCTCAGCAATTCAAAATAGTCGTGCTGAATCTGTAGCAATTTCAGTTTTACGAGAAGGAAAAATTGTTGATTTGAATGCTGAAATTGTTAATGCTGTTAGACCTCAATCTGCAAATGCGACTGTTGAAAATAAGCCAGCTCCATATTTAGGAATTGCCCCACAAATAATTATGGAGAAACAACCAATAAGTAGTGTCTTTCAAACTTTGGGAGAAATCACAGTTGGTACAGGAAAAGTGTTGTGGAATTTGCCAAACAGAGTGGGTCAATTATTTGGTGCTGCATTTTTAGGTGAGCAAAGAGATCCTGAAGGTTTAGTGGGAATAGTTGGGGTGACAAGAGTTGGTGGAGAAATTGCAGCAGCTGATATTCCAGTTATATGGAGAGTTGCCACTTTGTTGAATCTTGCTGGTGGATTAAATATGGCTTTGTTTTTGTTTAACTTGTTACCTCTGCTACCACTGGATGGTGGCCATGCAGCAGGTGCAATTTATGAAGGCTTGAGACGACAATTTGCAAAATTGCGCAGATTGCCAGATCCAGGTCCGGCTGATACTTCAAAGATGTTGCCCTTTGCTTATTCCGTGGCAATATTGTTAATAGGTTTATCCATGCTGCTTCTTTACGTTGATGTTGTTAACCCAGTTCGACTTGGGGGATAGGATTAAATTATGACCGCGATTAACTTGGGAATTCCAGAAGGACCACCACCAGTATTGGCCCCACGTCGTAAAACTCGCAAAATTACTTTGAAACATCATTCTCACCCACTGGAAGTTGGCGGCGATGCACCAATTTCTGTGCAATCAATGTGTACAACACTTACTGCAGATGTAAATGCAACTTTGCAACAAATTGCAGAATTAAACGCAGCAGGTTGCCAAGCAGTACGAGTTGCCGTTCCTAGTCAAGATGATGCAGATGCTTTAGCTGCAATTGCCAGAAAATCTCCAATTCCAGTAATTGCTGATATTCATTTTCAACCAAAATATGTTTTTGCAGCAATTGATGCAGGATGTGCTGCAGTTAGAGTAAATCCAGGAAACATTAAACAATTTGATGATCGTGTTGGAGAAATTGCCAAAGCCGCTAAAGACGCAGGTATTCCAATCAGAATCGGTGTAAATGCTGGATCTTTAGATAAAAGATTGTTAGAAAAATATGGCAAAGCAACTCCTGATGCATTAGTGGAATCAGCTCTTTGGGAAGCATCATTATTTGAAGAACACGA
>JAPLAV010000021.1 GCA_026393095.1 Actinomycetota bacterium
ACAAGTGTACTTGAAGAAGCAAAAGCTGCAGGACAAATTAATGTGGTAGCCGTTTGGACACATTTTGCTCTAGCTGATGCTCCAAGTAGTCCAACAATTGCTAAACAATTAGAAGTATTGGATCAAAGTTTTAAGTTTGTTGAATCCAGAGGATTTAAGAATTTAATGAAGCATGCAGCAAACAGTGCTGCAACCTTAACTGCACCCAATGCTCACTTTGATTTAGTGAGACCTGGAATTGCAGTTTATGGAATTACTCCTGGTGGAGAAGTTGGTAAGGCAAGTGAATATGGATTAAGACCAGCAATGAGTTTGAAAGCAAATGCAGCAGTAGTAAAAGAAGTTCCTGCAGGACATGGCATTTCTTATGGTGCTGAATATGTTACAAAAACTGATACCAAGATTGCTTTGATTCCACTGGGTTATGCAGATGGCGTTCCAAGAATTGCTGGAAACAAAGGACCAGTTCTTGCAAACGGTAAAAAATTTAATGTTGCAGGAAGAGTTTGTATGGATCAATTTGTTATTGATATTGGAGATTTAGATTTCTCCACAGGAGATGAAGTTGTTTTATTTGGAGATCCTGCAAAGAATGAACCAGATGTTGAAGAGTGGGCTAAAGCTTCTCAAAGTATTGGATATGAAATTGTGACAAGGCTTGGACCAAGAGTTCCTCGCATCTATTTAAACGAAATTTAGGAATCACTTCTTTATGTCTCTAAACATCATTACCTCAAATGCTGAAGAAACAAAAGCCTTAGGCAAAAAATTAGGCTTAATGCTTAAAGCTGGTGATTGTGTTTTATTAGACGGTGAACTTGGTGCAGGAAAAACTACATTTACTCAAGGATTAGCCAGTGCTTTGAAAATAAGAGGTGATGTGACAAGTCCAACTTTTGTGATTGCTCGAGAGCATAAATCTTTAACAGATGGGCCCAATCTTGTTCATGTTGATGCATATAGATTGAGTACGTTGGCCGAAATTTCACATCTTGATTTAGTCACTGATATTGAAAAAGCAATTTTAGTTGTGGAATGGGGTAAAGGTTTAGTGAACGATTTAGTTGCTGAACCAATTCACATCAAAATAGATCACGATAATATTGATGAAAATAAAAGAGAATTTACCATTAATGCCCCTGAATTAATTATTAAAGGACTTTCATGAAAGGTCCTACCAACATATTGGCAATTGATACCTCCACCAACAGAATTGCGGTGGCGCTATTGCAATTTGGAAAACCACCAGTGGTGGCCATTAAAGATGATGGACTTCGTCATGCCGAATACGCAACAGCACTAATCCAACAAGTGATTAAGGATTCAGGGCTAATGTTGCAAGAACTTGGTGGAATTGTTTGTGGAATTGGACCTGGCCCATTTACGGGTTTACGAGTTGGAATTGTTAGCGCTCAAAGTATTGGTTATGCATTAAATATTCCAGTTTTTGGAATTTGCAGCCATGATGCAATTGCATTTGAATATGCCCAAAAAAATCCTAATCAAGATGTCACTGTAATCACAGATGCGAGAAGAAAAGAAGTTTACTGGACTAGATATCAAGGAATCAAAAGAATTACAACTCCTATTGTTTCTAAGCTAGAAGAAGTATCAAATAAAGGTGTAAAAATATTACATCAACCGCTAGATCCAGTTTCTTTAGCAAATGTGGCAATTGAAGCAATGAATAGAACTGAAAAAAGAGTAGAAATTAAATCTTTTACCACAGATTCAGCACAAGGTGATGGTGCTGTTGTGGCACTACCTAATCAAGTATTACTTCCACCGATTCCTTTGTATTTGAGAAAACCAGATGCCTTAACTTTGGCAGAGCGCGCATGACTTTAAATTTAACTGAATTTTCTTGGTGGCATGTTGTTAAAGCTCATGAGTGTCTTTATCAACTTTTTGGTCTGAATTAACACAAAGAAATAGATATTACTTAGCTCTAGTTGATGAGAAGAAAGAAATTATGGGATTTGGTGGCATTGCTTTTAATGGGGCAGATGCCGATATCCAAACCATGGTGATTAAACCTGAATTTCAGAAAAAAGGTTACGGTAAACAACTACTAGATGCTTTACTAGAAAAAGTTCATGAAAATAACTCTAAAAGAGTTTTCTTAGAAGTAGTAGCTGAAAATAAGCCAGCAATTTCTTTGTACTTATCTCGAAAATTTGAGCAGATCGCTAAAAGATCTAATTACTATCCAGACGGATCTGATGCAGTAATTATGCAACTTGATTTGAGAAGCAAATGACAAGTCCATTAATTTTAGGTATTGAAACTTCTTGTGATGAAACCGGAATTGGCATTGTTAGAGGAACAGAATTATTAGCTGACACTTTGGCTTCTTCTGTAGAAGAACAAGCAAGATTTGGTGGTGTTGTTCCCGAAGTTGCTTCAAGAGCACATGTGGAAGCAATGATTCCAACTATTAAGAAATCAGTAACAGCAGCAGGAATAAGTCTTAATCAAATTGATGCTATTGCGGTAACTAGTGGACCAGGTTTAGCAGGTGCCTTAGTTGTTGGAGTAGCAGCAGCTAAAGCCTTGGCAGTTGCTTTAAATAAACCAATTTATGGAGTTAATCATTTAGCATCACATATTGCAGTTGACACTTTAGAAAATGGAAAACTTCCTGAACCAACATTAGCTTTATTAGTAAGTGGTGGGCATTCTTCTCTTTTGAAAGTAAATAACATTACTTACCAAATTGAATCTTTAGGTAAAACTCTTGATGATGCAGCTGGTGAAGCTTTTGACAAAGTTGCTCGAGTACTTGGTTTACCATTTCCAGGAGGTCCATGGATTGATAAGGCTGCTAAAGATGGCGATGCTTTAAGAATTGATTTTCCTAAAGGTTTAATGAGTAAAGAAGATTTAGTTGATCACACCTTTGATTTTTCATTCTCTGGATTAAAAACAGCAGTTGCCAGATGGGTGCAAGCGTGGGAAAAAACAGGAGAGAAAATTCCTGTTAACAATGTTGCAGCATCTTTTCAAGAAGCAGTAGTTGAAGTATTAGTCAAGAAAACTTTATTGGCAGCTAAACAAACAGGGATTAATACTGTAGTAATTGGTGGTGGAGTTGCTGCTAATTCAAGATTGAGAAGTATGGCTGTAAGTGAAGCAGAAAAAGTTGGCGTAACAATAAGAATTCCTCGTCCAGGTCTTTGCACAGATAATGGCGCCATGGTTGCAGCATTAGGTTCTCATTTATTTAGTGCTGGAATTGAGCCAAGTCAGATCAACTTTGAAGTAGATCCAATCTTTCCCATCACCCAGGTAAAAGCTCCTTAAATTCCTCGAGAGTTCACCAGCATCTGGCACTCAACTTGAGAGAGTGCTAAGGCCTTGGTAAGTTAGTACTTAAGTCTTTCCGAGCTTTTAAGAAGTTGGGTGAGAAAAAATTCCGAGTAATAATCCCATGAAGGGGAGTAGACCGTGGCGGTCCAAATTAAACCACTCGAGGATCGAATCCTCGTTGAAGTACTAGACGCTGAAACAAAAACTGCGTCAGGCTTAGTAATTCCTGATACTGCAAAAGAAAAACCACAAGAAGGAAAAGTTATTGCAGTTGGTCCAGGTCGTTTTGATGAAGATGGCGAAAAACGAATTCCTATGGATATCAAAACTGGCGACACCGTAGTTTTCTCAAAATACGGCGGAACTGAAGTTAGCTATGACGGCAAAGATTATTTGTTGTTATCAGCACGCGACGTGCTCGCAATCGTTTCAAAATAAGAAACCCTAATTATTAAAAGCTCCGGGAAAAGAACTTTTTCCGGAGCAAATAAAAGTTAAATAGCTGAAGAGGAAATAAAAACAAATGGCAAAGATTCTGGACTTCAATCAAGAAGCCCGTCACAAATTAGAAAACGGCGTTGACATTTTGGCCAACACTGTTCGAGTAACACTTGGACCAAAGGGTCGTAACGTTGTTATTGGCAAAAAATGGGGTGCACCAACAATCACTAATGACGGTGTAACCATTGCTAAAGAAATCGAATTAGAAGATGCATTTGAAAACTTAGGTGCTCAACTTGTAAAAGAAGTTGCCACAAAGACAAACGACATTGCAGGAGACGGAACAACCACTGCAACAGTATTAGCTCAAGCCATGGTGCATGAAGGTTTGCGTCAAGTAGCTGCAGGTGCCAACCCAATGGGAATTAAACGGGGTATGGATGCAGCAGTTGCTGCTGTTACCGAAGAATTACATCGTCTTGCAAAACCAGTTAATGGCAAAGAAGAAATTGCACAAGTTGCAACAATTTCTGCCCAAGATCCAAAACTTGGCGACTTAATCGCTCAAGCTTTTGACAAAGTGGGTCGCGACGGAGTTATTACTGTTGAAGAATCTTCAACCATGGATGTAGCTCTTGAATACACCGAAGGTATGCAATTTGATAAAGGCTATATCTCTCCATATTTTGTAACCGATGCTGAACGCATGGAAACAGTTTTGGAAGATGTGTTTGTACTTCTAGTACAAAACAAAATTGCCTCAATTAATGAACTTCTTCCTTTAATGGAAAAAGTAGTTCAAGCTGGAAAGCCACTTATTGTTATCGCAGAAGATGTTGAAGGCGATGCTTTAAGTGCGATGATTGTTAACAAAATCAAAGGTACTTTCACCTCAGTTGCAGTAAAGGCTCCAGCATTTGGTGATCGTCGTAAAGCAATGTTGGAAGATCTTGCAATTTTGACTGCTGCTCAAGTTGTTTCTCCAGAAGTTGGTTTGAAACTTGATCAAGTTGGTCTAGAAGTATTAGGTAAAGCCAAGCGTGTAGTTGTCACAAAAGACAACACCACAGTAATTGGTGGAGCAGGCGACAAGAAGGCAGTTGATGCTCGAGTTAACCAAATTCGTGCCGAAATGGATCGCACTGATTCATCATGGGACAAAGAAAAACTTCAAGAACGCCTGGCAAAAATTTCAGGTGGAGTTGCTGTTATTCAAGTCGGTGGCGCAACTGAAGTTGAATTGAAAGAAACAAAGTTTCGTGTAGAAGATGCTATTTCTGCAACACGTGCTGCAATTGAAGAAGGAATTGTGGCCGGTGGTGGATCTGCATTAACTCAAGCAGTAACAGTATTGAAAGATAAATTAAACAAAACTGGTGATGAAGCAGCAGGTGTTGAAATTATCCGTATCGCAAGTGTTGAACCATTGCGTTGGATTGCACAAAACGCTGGAGCTGAAGGTTACGTTGTAACAGCTAAAGTTGCCGAAATGAAAACTGGTGAAGGCTATAACGCAGCCACCGGTGAATTCGGAAATCTTTTGAAAGCTGGAATTGTTGATCCTGTGAAAGTTACAAGATCTGCCTTACAAAACGCAGCATCAATTGCAGCAATGCTTTTGACTACCGATGTTTTGATCGTGGAAAAGAAAGCTGACCAAGTAGATAGCGGAAATGGTCATAGCCACGGTCCAGGTGGACACAGTCACTAAATAATTTAATTAATTTAAGAGGCGTTCAATTAATTTGAACGTCTCTTATTTTTTGCGCATTTTCATGAAGAAAGTAATAGCAATTCCAATTGAGGCACCAAGTGCTGACCATTGCAACCAACTAATATTTGATGAATTTTCTTCAACAGGTGCGCTAATTGCAACGGGTTCTTCCATGGTTGTTACTTCTGGTGTTGCTTCGCCTCTATTTTCAGCAAGTTTGTAAACAGTTTCACCATCTAATGGGTGACCATCAGCAGCTACTGTTTTCCAAGAAATTGTCACATCAGGTCCAACAAGATCAGCAGGAATTGCTACATAAACATCTGCTGCTTCAACTCTGACAGTTGTTTCAACTGAACCAGTAGCTGTTGTAATTGAGGCAAAAGTTCCTTCAGCAATAACTGATTCACCAAAAGTCAATTTAAC
>JAPLAV010000006.1 GCA_026393095.1 Actinomycetota bacterium
GTTTCTAGACAAGATTGCAACTCATATGTTGGCCTACGAAGGTGACTCTCAGTGGTTCTGGTTTGAAGGAAACTTTGATTCTTATGAAAAGAATAAAGTTGAGCGCTTAGGTGCCGAAGCTGCTCGACCTCATCGTGCAACTTATAGAAAATTGACCCGAAACTAAAACTTTGACCACAAAAGTAGTGCTGGGCCCAGATGAAGTTAGATCACTTAAAGTTTTAGTTGAAAAATTAAGTTTTTGGGATTACCGAGCAATAGTCAGATTGCAAATTAAAAATAATAATTTAGGAATTTTTGGATCAACTCCATTTAACTGTTTAGCATTTTTAGCTCTTCCTTTAAGTAAAAATTATGCAGAAATTGATTTGGTAATGAATGCCGCAGAACTTGTTAAGCAACTAAAGGAAGAAAACGTTACCGAAATAGATCTGATTGATTCCAATAAACCAGCACCTGAACTTGCATTACTGCCACCAAGTGGACCGTGGATGCCAGGGGAGAAGGGAATGGCAGGAGATCTTTTACCTGTTGTGAAAGAAAGATTAGAAAAATTAAAAGCCCAAGTTGAACCATTAGAAATGTTAGCTAGCGAAACCACAAAAGATGCTGTCACCGAAGCTGCTTGGAATGAAAACCTATGGGGAGGAATTCCTTTTGGTGCATTAAATGTGGCCGCAGCAATAGGAATGTTAGCTTTTCCTGGTGCTCGAATAAATGCTGCAACTTGTCAAGGTTGGAAAAGATTTGTAACCCCAAGTGGTCAAGTATTTGTTAGACCTCAAAAAGCGGTAAGAACTTTACTTTCAGTAGTTAAATAACTCCATCAGTTCTAGTGTTAACCATTGAATCTGCAGCCATTTGTAAATAGTTCCACAATTTAGTTCTGTTTTCATCTGTAATTTGTTGTTTATCCAACGCAATAGTCATATTTTTTAGCCATGAATCTCTGGCTGCAAAATCAATTGGAAATGCAGCATGGCGCATTCTTAAACGGGGATGACCGCGAAGTTCAGAATAAGTTCCAGGTCCGCCCCAATATTGCATCAAAAATAAAGTTAAACGTTCAATTGCTCCGTCTAAATCATCTTCTGGATACATGGGTTTAAGGATTGGATCATTAATTATTTCCTGGTAAAAGTCTTTAACTAAACTTGTGAAGAAGTCCTTGCCACCAAAATTATCGTAATCAGTTGCCATGCTTATTTTTCATAGCTACTTTAGCAATGTTTCGACACATTCCTGGAAAAACTAATCCGTGGAATGGAATAATTGACCACCAGTATGCATGACCTGCTAAACCTTTAGGATAAAAAATTGCTCTTTGAGTTAACTTACATTTATTTTCATTTATCTTTTCAATTTTAAATTCCAACCAAGCTTTTCCTGGCATTTTCATTTCAGCACGAAGTATTAATAAATTATCTGGAATTCTTTCTTCCACTCTCCAAAAATCTAGAGTTTCTCCAACATGCAAAGTGTTTGGATCTCTTCTGCCTCTTCTTAAACCAACACCACCAACTGCTCTATCCATTAAGCCTCTTATTTCCCAAGCCCAATCAAGTGAGAAATATCCATGTTCACCACCAATTGCTTCAACAACTTTCCAAACTTCATGATTACTTGTCTCAACTTCAGCTGTTCTAACATCTTGATATAAAGATCCGCCAGACCATTCAGGATCACTTGGCATTGGTTCTGATGGCACACCAGGAATTGATGCACTGGACCAACGAGTAGAAACTTGAGCATCCCTTACTCGAATCAATGCAAGATCTACTGCTTTATCAAAAGTCGTTAAACCTTCACTTGGATCTGGTAAATATTTCTTAATGTCACTTTCTTGACAAATTACTTCATTAATCAAACTTCGAACTAAAGGTTTAGCAATTGAACCGGGAACTGGTGTTACAAGTCCCACCCACAAACTAGAAAGTCTAGGAGTTAATAGTGGAACTGGAATAATTATTCTTTTTCTTAAATCAGCAACTCTGGCGTAGTGTTCCATCATTTCTTTGTATGTGAAAATATCATTTCCACCGATATCAAATGCTCTATTTACATCATTACTTATTGAAGCTGCTCCAACTAGGTAATACAAAACATCGCGTACTGCAATTGGTTGAATTTTGGTTTTAACCCATTTAGGGGTAATCATTATTGGTAGGCGTTCAGTTAAATAGCGAAGCATTTCAAAAGAGGCAGAACCAGAACCGATAACAACACCGGCCCTTAATTCAATTGTTGGAACTCCTGAATTTCTTAAAATTTCACCCGTTACTTTTCTTGACTCTAAATGTTGAGAAAGTACTTGTTTTGGAATTAATCCACCCAAGTAAATAATTTTTTGAATATTGTTATTTTTTGCAGATTCAGCAAAAAGCTGCGCCATTTTTGTTTCAATATCAACAAATTCTGGGCCTTGGTTTAATGCATGCAATAGGTAATAAGCGACATCCACATTTTGCATTGCGCGATTAACGTCTGAAATATTTAAAGCATCTCCAGAAATTACTTCAACTTGA
>JAPLAV010000051.1 GCA_026393095.1 Actinomycetota bacterium
GAGAACTTTTTCAAAAGCTTATGGAATGGCTGGATTACGTGTTGGTTTTTGCATTGCTCAACCTCACGTTATTGAAACTTTAAACAAAGTTGCTTTAACTTTCGGGGTAACTAATTTAGCTGAAGAAGCGGGCCTTGCTGCTCTTGATCATGAAGCAGAATTAATGGAAAGAATAAATACTTTGGTAGAAGAGCGAACCAGAGTTGTAAATGAATTAACCAAACAAGGTTGGAAAATCCCAACGGCTGATGGAAACTTTATTTGGCTAGATTTGAAAGAAAAAGCCGCGGACTTTGCTGCTAAATGTGATGAAGTCGGATTAAGTGTGCGCATGTTTGCTAATGATGGAGTACGAGTAACAATTGCAGAAAAAACTGCAAATGATCGATTAATTGAAACTGCTCAAAAGTTTATTAATTAAATGAGCACAGCCTTAGTTTCTTTAATACAAGTTAAGACCGATGATTCTGAATCTCCTCAAGCCAGATATCAACGTGTAATTGATCAATTATCTGCAATTGCACAAGGATCAGATGGAAAAAAACCAGATTTAATAATGCTCCCTGAGTTTTGGCATGGTGGTGCTTTTAATATTGAACAAAGTGTTTCACTTGCCACAACTTTTCCTGGACCAATTTCAGATGACATTTGTGACATTGCCTCAACTAACGATGTATGGATTCATGCAGGATCCTTTGTTGAAAACATAAATGGTTCGTTTTTTAATACTTCTCTATTGGTTGATGGACAAGGTCACATTGCAGCAACTTATAAGAAAATACATTTGTTTGGCTTTAGCGAAGGTGAATCAAAACATTTAATAAATGGGGATGAATTAGTTTGTGTTGCAACACCTTTAGGGATGACTGCCTTAACAACTTGTTATGACTTGAGATTTCCTGAACTATTTAGAAAACTAAATGAAAAAGGTGCTACAAGTATTTTGATGACTTCAGGGTGGCCGGTACCAAGAATTGAACATTGGAATGTTTTAACAAAGGCTCGGGCTATTGAAAACCAATCTATTTTTATCGCTTGCAATGGTGTGGGCACAAATGGAAATACAACACTTGGTGGTAACAGTGTGGTTGTTGATGCTTGGGGCAAAGTATTGAATGAACCAACAACAATAGAACAAGTAATTAATGTAGAAATAGATTTACAAAGCGTTAATCAGGCAAGAGAAAAACTTCCGGTACTAGCTGATCGAGTAATTAAGTAAAAAGAAGTCCACGGGGTATTTAATAAAATGACTAAGAGACGATAGGCTCAATCCCATGCTTCTTTCCGATAGAGACATTAAGTCTGAGATTGATAAAGGACGAGTTGTCCTTGAGCCTTACGACGTAAACATGATTCAGCCATCCAGTGTGGATGTACGCTTGGATCGTTTATTTAGAACTTTTGAAAACCACAAATATGCCCATATTGATCCTGCTGAAAACCAACCAGAACTAACACGCGAAGTTGGGGTGGAAGGCAATGAACCATTCATCCTTCATCCAGGTGAATTTGTTTTAGGAAGCACATATGAAGTAATTACGCTGCCAGATGACATCGCAGGTCGCCTGGAAGGAAAATCTTCTTTGGGCCGCTTAGGACTTTTGACTCACTCCACCGCAGGTTTCATTGATCCAGGTTTCTCAGGACACGTGACCTTGGAATTAAGTAACGTGGCAACTCTTCCCATCAAGCTTTGGCCAGGCATGAAAATCGGCCAACTATGTCTTTTCCGCCTCGAAAGCCCAGCAGAACATCCATATGGCTCAGCGGTTTATGGCTCTCGCTATCAAGGCCAACGAGGACCAACACCTTCAAAGGCCTATTTAAACTTTCATAAAACCGACATTAAGTAAGTAATTCCTGGGTAAATACCCATTTCTTTAGTGCACTAGACTCAAGAGAGTTGAGTCGACAGGGCTAACAAAAGTTGCATCTTGAGTCCCATAGGTTCACTATGGATACAACAGCCAATAAATGGCTTAAAAGTATCAACTTGAAGGAGAAAAAATGGCACGTGCGGTCGGTATTGACCTTGGAACCACCAACTCAGTGGTTACGGTCCTTGAAGGCGGAGAGCCAACAGTTATCGCTAACGCCGAAGGATCCAGAACTACTCCCTCTGTAGTGGCATTCGCCAAAAACGGTGAAGTACTCGTTGGAGAGGTAGCAAAAAGACAAGCTGTGACAAATCCTGATCGAACTATTCGTTCAGTGAAAAGACACATGGGAACTTCTTGGTCACAAGACATTGATGGCAAGAAATACACCCCCCAAGAAATTTCTGCCAGAACTTTAATGAAATTAAAAAGAGATGCAGAATCTTATTTAGGTGAATCAGTAACAGATGCAGTTATTACTGTTCCTGCTTATTTCAATGACGCACAACGTCAAGCCACAAAAGAAGCTGGCGAAATTGCTGGTTTAAATGTTTTAAGAATTATTAACGAACCAACAGCAGCAGCTCTAGCTTATGGTTTAGATAAAGCTAACAAAGAAGAACTAATTCTTGTTTACGATCTTGGTGGTGGAACATTTGACGTTTCACTATTAGAAATCGGCGATGGTGTTGTAGAAGTTAAAGCAACAGCTGGAGATAACAAATTAGGTGGCGATGACTGGGATGAAAAAGTTATCAACTGGATGGTCACCGAATTTAAAAACAAAAACGGTGTAGATCTATCAAAAGATAATATGGCTGTACAACGTTTGAGAGAAGCTGCAGAAAAAGCAAAGATTGAATTATCTGCATCAACTTCAACAAACATTAACTTGCCATACATAACTGCATCAGCTGCTGGACCATTGCATTTAGATGAAACACTAACTCGTGCACAATTTGAATCAATGACAGCTGACTTACTAGACAGAACTAAAAAACCTGTTGAACAAGTAATTAAAGATGCTGGTATTGCTAAAGAAAAAATTAATCAAGTAGTTATGGTTGGCGGATCAACTCGTATGCCACAAGTAACTGATTTGGTTAAAAAACTTACTGGTAAAGATCCAAACAAATC
>JAPLAV010000028.1 GCA_026393095.1 Actinomycetota bacterium
CAACAATTGCAGGAGTGGTTATCTTAAAAGAAGGTTTGCATTGGTATCAACCAAGTGGTGCAGTTTTAATTTTATGTGGAGTGGCTTTAGTACAAGGAATAAGTTTTAATTCTTTATGGAGCCGACGAGGGGACTTGAACCACTAACCGCCCGATTACAAGTCGGGTGCGCTACCAGTTGCGCCACGTCGGCAGGTATTTATTTAAATCTTTTGACTAATCGAGTTTACGCGACCGTGTAATTGCATCGAGGGCCACACCTGTTGCTACCGCAGCATTTAACGATTCGATTTTCTTACTCATCGGAATTTGCACTCTTAGGTCACATGTTTGGGCTACCAATCTAGAAACCCCGCGACCTTCAGCACCAATAACCAAAATCAACGGGCGATTAGCTAAATCTGGATCTACTTGTTCAAGATTCATATCTCCATCGCCATCTAAGGCAACTGCAAAGAATCCTTTTTCTTGTAAATCAGTAATCGTTCTAGTGATGTTTACAACTTGGCAAACTGGCACATGAGAAAGTGCTCCTGCTGCTGTTTTCCAAACAGCTCCGGTTACTCCAGCACTTCTTCTTTCTGCCACTACTACTGCATTGGCATAAAAACCTGCTGCAGATCTAATTACTGCGCCTAAGTTTCGAGGATCAGTTACGCCATCAAGAATTACTAGTAATGGTGTGGTTTTTGTATGAGCCAATATTTCTTTAAGATCTGGATATTTATAAGGAGAAACAGCTAGAGCGACACCTTGATGATTAGTGTTATTAGTTAAGCGATCTAATTCTCTTCTTTCAACTTCCATAACGGGCAAGTTTTTATCACTAGCTAGAGTCAAAATTTGTCTTAATCTGTCATCAACATCAACACCGTTAGCAATTCTTAAGACTGCAGCATCAACGTTTTCTTTTAATGCTTCTAATACTGGGTTTCTACCTAAAATGAAATCAGAAGCCGAGCGTTTTTCGTTATTACCAAATGATCTTCTAGGTTCTTTGGTGAATTGAGCGCTACGAGTATTTTTGGGATTTCTTTCTTTTTTATCATGATATTTAACATGCGCTGGACGATCTTTTGCTTTAGGAGTTGGTCCTTTACCTTTTAAGGCTTTTCGGTTTTTCCCACCTGAACCAACAGTTTTTTTGCCACCTGGTTTACGAGCATTTTTAAAAGCCATTTAATTACTTCGTTTCTTTATTAATAGACCAGCGTGAACCTTGAGGTGTATCTTCAATCAAAATTCCTGCACTATTTAGTGCATCCCGAACACTATCGGCCACTTCAAAATTCTTGGAAGCCCGTGCATCATTTCTTTGCTTAAGCATCGATTGGATAAGAGAATCTAGGGCATTTGTTGCATCTTGACTGGTTTCTTTCTGCCATTGCTTATTCAAAGGATCAAGTCCTAAAACATCCAGCATGGTTCTAACTTTTACATAAATATCTTTCAAATCTTTGTCATTATTAGCAAGTGATGTATTTCCATTAGTTACAAATTCGTGAATTACCGCAAATGCACTTGGGGTAGCTATGTCTTCATCCATTGCTTCTTGGAATGATTTTGGTAAATCTTGGACAAGACTAACTTCGCCAACTTTCTCACTTGCCCTAATTACGAATTGTTCAATTCTTGCGAATGCAGTTGCGGCATCACTTAATGCTTGATCAGAAAATTCTAAGTTGCTTCGGTAATGAGCAGATAACAAATAGAAGCGAACATCAATTGCTCTGAATCGAGAAAGTATTTCACTTACCTTCATAGTGTTACCAAGAGACTTACTCATTTTTTCGCCACTTTGAGTTACCCAGTAATTATGTAACCAAAAGTTTGCAAATTGTTGTCCTGCACCTTTTGATTGCGCAACTTCATTTTCATGATGTGGAAAAGCTAAATCTAATCCTCCACCGTGAATATCAAATTGATTTCCTAAATAAGCCTGCGCCATTGCTGAACATTCGATGTGCCAACCAGGTCTACCTGGACCCCACGGAGTGTTCCAATGTGGTTCATCTTTCTTAGCTGCTTTCCACAGTGCAAAATCGTGTGGATCTTTTTTACCTTTGTCGGGATCTTGCGCAGTTAACATTTCATCAATTTTTTGTCCTGATAAAGATCCATATTCTTTAAATGATCTAACTGAAAACCAAACCGAACCTTCTGCGACATAGGCATGGTTTTTTTCAATTAAGGTTTGGATTATTTCAATCATCTGAGTGATATGCCCTGTTGCTCTTGGTTCAATTGTGGGTGACAAATTTCCTAATTCTTCATGAGCCCAAGTGAATTCTTTTTCATAACGTGAGGCTAATTCCCACCAAGTAATATCATCGTGGCCTGCATTATGAATTATTTTGTCATCTATATCAGTGACATTTCGAACTAAAATTACTTTGTATTTATTGAATTCAAAGTATCTTCGTAACACGTCAAAGACCATGCTTGATCTGATGTGACCAATGTGTGGAGATCCCTGCACTGTGGCACCACATAGATACATGCCAACTTCACCCTTTTTAATCGGAGTGAATTCTCTAATTGTTCTAGTAGCAGTGTCATAGAGGCGCATAAGTTGTTTTATTCTATTCGATTGGTTTTTTGTTTAAAATTGTGTAAATAGTTAACGATTAATTAGAGCGTGAGCAATCGCTGCTAGGCCTTCGCCTCGACCAGTTAGTCCTAAACCATCAGTGGTGGTTGCTCCTAATGAAACAGGAGATCCAACTGCATCACTTAATGCTTTTTCAGCTTCGGTTCTTCTTGCACCAATTTTTGGTTTGTTGCCAATAAGTTGGACCGCAACATTATCTATTTTCCAACCAGCATCTTTAACAATTTTTGCAGCTGCTGCTAATAATTTTGTGCCGCTAGCACCTTTCCATTCAGGTTTATCTGTGCCAAAGTTTGAACCTAAATCTCCTAAACCAGCTGCTGATAAAAGTGCATCTGCGCAAGCATGCGCCACAACATCGCCATCTGAATGTCCTGCTAAACCTGTTTCATTGGGCCAATTAATTCCCGCTAAATTTAATTCACGTCCATTTTCAAAGGGATGAACATCAACACCAATTCCAACTCTGTTTGTCATTTTATTTCCTATTCATAAAGTTGGTGGCCATTTTTAAATCAAATGGTGTTGTTATCTTGAATGATTCCACAGATCCAGCAACTGTTGAAACATTGATTCCCGCAATTTCGGCCAAACCTGCATCATCTGTGGTCGGCTTTAAATCTGTTGTGGCATAAATTTCCGAAAGCACTTCGCGAGCAAAACCTTGTGGTGTTTGAACTGCTCGAAGCTGTGTGCGGTCCAATGTATTAACAACCTCAGATTTTTCGTTAACTGTTTTTATGGTGTCAGAGACTGGAATTACTGGAATGACAACTTTTGCACCACTATCAAGTTTGCCAATTACGCTTTCAAACACAGATTGTGGAACAAATGGTCTAGCTGCATCGTGAACCAAAACAAAAGAGTCCAACTGGTCCAAAGCAAGTAGTGAGTTTTTTACCGATTGAGTTCTGGGTTCTCCCCCGACTACAACATCAAAGGGAATCTTCTTATTGGCATCACGCATGGCTCTATCTATTTGTTCAAGTGCTTCTGTTTTGAAATCAGCAGGAACTGCAACTATTAAATGACCAACTCGAGCAATATCTAGAACTCTTCTGATGGTTAGGGAAAGTAATGACCAGTTGTTAACAGAGACAAAGGCTTTTGGTTGATCTAAACCAAGACGCTCACCCAAGCCTGCAGCTGGAATTACGACACAGACGTTAGCGGGGGCGCTCACAAATAAATCTTTAGGAAGCTAGAACCTCGTCGAGCAATGCTTCAGCATTTACTTCATTAGTTCTTTCAGCTAAAG
>JAPLAV010000016.1 GCA_026393095.1 Actinomycetota bacterium
AGTTTTGGTTCCAGGTGGTTTTGGAGTAAGAGGAATCGAAGGAAAACTTGGCGCTTTAACTTACACTCGCAAAAATAAGATTCCAACTTTAGGAATTTGCTTAGGTTTGCAATGCATGGTTATTGAATTTGCTCGAGAAGTAGCATCAATGCCAGGAGCCTCATCTTTGGAATTTGATGCAGACACTGCTTATCCCGTAATTGCCACAATGGCTGATCAAGTTGAGATTGTTAATGGCAAAAAAGATATGGGCGGATCCATGCGCTTAGGAAGTTTTGCAGCACATTTAAAACCAAATTCAATCGTTCATGAAGTTTACGGAGCAAGTGTTATTAATGAAAGACATCGTCACAGATATGAAGTTAATAATGAATACCGCGACAAGTTATCGGAACAAGGTTTGATTTTCTCAGGATTATCTCCTGATGGAAAACTTGTTGAATTTATTGAACTTGATAAAAAGGATCATCCTTACTATGTCGCAACCCAAGCCCATCCTGAATTTAAATCAAGACCGACAAAAGCTCATCCTTTATTCGAAGGATTAGTCAAAGCCGTGCTTAATTCACGATAAATTTGGATTTAGCCAAATAAGCCGTAATATAGTTTGTTGGTAGGAAAATTAAAGGAGACCATTAATTGTTAGTAGGCGTACCTAAGGAAATTAAGAATCACGAATATCGTGTTGCAATTACTCCTGCTGGAGTTGTAGAACTTATCAAAAATGGTCATCAAGTAATTGTTGAAAAAAATGCCGGTATCGGTTCTGCTTTATCTGATAGCGAATATGAGAAATCAGGGGCCAAAATTCTAGGCACCGCTGATGAAATCTGGGCGCAAGCCGATCTAATTTTGAAAGTTAAAGAACCAATTGCAGTGGAATATCCCAAAATGCGTAAAGGTCAGATCCTATTCACCTATTTGCATTTAGCAGCTTCGAAAGAATGTACTGATGCATTAATCAAATCTGGTACAACTGCTATTGCCTATGAAACTGTAGAAACCGAAAATAGAGCATTGCCACTACTGGCTCCAATGTCTGAAGTTGCAGGAAGACTTGCACCACAAGTTGGGGCACATTCACTATTGAAATTTCAAGGTGGTCGGGGACTACTTTTAGGTGGTGTCCCAGGAGTTAAAAAAGGAAACGTAGTAATTATTGGTGGGGGAGTTTCAGGACTTCATGCTGCAACTATTGCTTTGGGATTTGAAGCAAATGTCACTATTTTAGATTTAAATGTTGAGAGATTAAAAGAATTGGATTTGATTTTTGATGGAAAAGTTCAAACTTTAGTTTCAAACGCATATGAAATTGAAAGATGTGTTCTAGAAGCAGATCTAGTAATAGGTGCGGTTTTGGTTCCAGGAGCAAAAGCACCAAAGCTTGTATCAAATGATCTTGTCAAGAGAATGAAACCAGGTTCAGTTCTAGTTGATATTGCAATTGATCAAGGTGGATGTTTCGAAGATTCCAAAGCAACTACACACGATGATCCAACTTATAAAATTCATAACTCAATCTTTTATTGCGTTGCCAATATGCCAGGATCTGTTCCAAATACTTCAACTTACGCATTAACAAATGTGACAATGCCTTATGCCAAAGCAATCGCCAATAAAGGTTGGAAGAAAGCTATTGCTGATGATAAGTCTTTGAGACTGGGACTAAATGTTCATGAAGGTTTGATCACATACAAAGCAGTGGCCGATGCGTTTAATTTGGAATACACTCCAGCGGAGAAATTAATCTCTGCATAATGAAATTAGATCAGGCGTTAAAGCTTTATCTGAATCATTTATCGGTTGAAAGAAATCTAGCTATAAATTCTCTTGAATCCTATGCACGAGATCTTCGCTCATATGTAGAGCACTTTGGACAGAAATATGTTGCCAAATCCATTCAGGAAAACGATATCCAAGAATTCTTGAACTCTAAAAGATCTGATCACTCTGAAGCTTCCATCACCAGATTAATTGCTTCCATCAGAGGATTCCATAAATTCTTGCTACAAGAAGAAATATTGGATGCCAATCCTGCTCAATACTTAACTGTTGGTTCCAAGGCTTTGCGGCTTCCTAAAACAATTTCTAGTGATCAGATGAATAGAATAATTGACTCAATTAAGGGAGAAGACCCAAATACCACTAGAGACAAACTTATCTTTGAATTCTTATACGGCACAGGAGCGAGAATTTCAGAATTGGTTAATACTGATCTAGATGATATTGATGTTGAATCAAACATAATTAAGATTCGCTTCGGTAAAGGATCAAAACAAAGAATTGTGCCGCTAGGTAAATCGCTAAAAAAAGCGATTAATGACTATTTGACCAGGAATAGAAATTCTTTAGTGAATTCAAAAAAGCCAAATAATGCCCTTATCTTGAACTCAAAAGGTGGGCGCTTAACGCGTCAAAGTATTTGGGAAGTTGTTAACAAAGTTTCTATTCAAAACAAGATCGAAGATTTGACACCCCATTCATTAAGACATGCTTTTGCGACCCATTTATTAGAAGGTGGCGCAGATGTACGCGTGGTACAGGAGTTACTTGGACACAGTTCGGTAAACACCACACAGATTTACACTCACATCACTGTTGAAAGATTGAGAGAAGTTTTCTCCGAAACACATCCTCGAGCACGCAATTAATCAATTGGAGTTGACGCTTTAGGTAATAGAGTTCTCGCGTAGGCTTAAACCAATAAGCCCAGCCGGGTCGGCTGTGCAGAAAGCAAGGTTTCAAAGTGGCAAGTACCTCTGTAAAAGATGACGGTTCTCGAATTCCTAAAGGTCAAAAAGTTGCCACAGATTTTGCTATTCCACAACCTTTAACAAAGCACGGTCCTGCACGAATCATTTCGATGGTGAACCAAAAAGGTGGGGTTGGAAAAACAACCAGCACCATTAATTTGGGTTCAGCATTAGCTGGATACGGAAGAAAAGTTTTACTAGTTGATTTTGATCCGCAAGGCGCTTTATCTGTTGGCCTTGGAATTCCTGTTTACCAACTGGAAAAAACCCTAAGACATGTTTTAGTAGGCGAACAAATTCCTGCCCGAGATGTTTTAGTAAAAACTCAAGTTGCAAATCTTGACTTGTTGCCATCAAATATTGAATTATCTGCTGCTGAATTGGAATTAGTCAGCGAAGTAGGCCGAGAACATGTCTTGAAAAGTGCACTTCGACCATTAGTTGATGAATACGATTACATAATTATTGATTGCCAACCATCTCTTGGTTTGCTAACTGTAAATGCCTTAGCAGCCTCTGAAGGTTGCGTTGTCCCATTAGAAACCGAATACTTTGCTCTAAGAGGATTAGCTTTACTTACTCAAACAATTGAAAAGATCAAGGGCCGAATTAATCCTGATTTAAAGATCATTGGTATTTTGCCAACAATGTATGACCCAAGAACTGTGCACGGTCGAGAAGTATTAGAAAGAGTTGAAGAAGCATTCGGCGA
>JAPLAV010000040.1 GCA_026393095.1 Actinomycetota bacterium
AACGAAGCACGAGTTCGCCAACTTAAGCAAATGTTAGAAAATGCACAAATTGGAACTCCCCCAAGTGATACCGGAACAATTGCTATAGGTCATGTTGTAACAGTTGAATTTGCCGATGGAGATTCTGAAAGATTTTGGTTAGTTTCTAGAGAAGAAGCAGTGCATTCAACTATGGATGTTTATTCACCCGATTCGCCCTTGGGCAATGCGGTTATAGGAAAGAAACAAGGCGATAAATCTTCTTTTGCATTACCAAATGGAAAAGAAATAACTATTGCAATTAAGAAAGTTGAAACTTACCAGGCTTAACGACTGGTTGCTTTTCTAAATTTCTTTGCAGCCAATGGCATAAAAATCGCAGTAATTACAACTAACCAAATAATGGTAGTAATTATTGGGTGTTGAAGTGAGAATGGTGCATCTGGTGCAACTTCCATTGGATAGCCAAACAAATATCTTGCCGCAGCAACAATTGATGTAATTGGATTCCATTCGGCAAAGAACCTTAACCATGTAGGCAAAGTTTCAGTAGGCACGAATGCGTTAGACAAAAACGTTAATGGAAACAACCAAGCAAAACCTGCAGTGCTTGCAACTTGAGGAGATGAAACTGATAAACCAATAGTGGAACCAATCCAAGCCATTGAAAAACCAAAAGCTAGCAACAGTAAGTATCCAATTACTGCATTAGTAAATCCGCCGCTAATTCTCCAACCAATTGCAAAACCAGTTAGAGACATGATGAACAAAGTTATAACGCTTCGAACTAAATCAGCTAAGTTCTGGCCTAATAAAACACCAGTTGTATTCATTGGTAATGATTTAAAGCGATCAATAATTCCTGAATTCATATCAGCATTTAAACCAATTGCAGCTGATGCTCCAGCAAACGCAATTGTTTGCACAAAAATTCCTGGAATCAAAAATGATCTATATGAACTATCCCCCACGTCAATTGCTCCACCAAAAACGTAGGCGAACAATAAAATAAAAATAATTGGTTGTACAACATCAAAGAAAAGCACCTCAGGATTTCGTTTGAATCTCAGTAAATTTCTCCAAGCAATCACTGAAGAATCATGGAGTAGCCAATAAATTTTTCCGTGCTTGCTGGCATATTGCTCAGTTATGGAACGTGGATTCATTATCGGCGACCCTTCTTAGGTGCAATGTCTTCTTCAACTTTTATTTCTTCAGCGTGATGACCTGTTAACGATAAGAAAACATCATCAAGTGTTGGTCTTCTTAATTGAATTTCTTTAATCTCAATTTTGGCTATATCCAAGGCTCTAACAGCTTCAACAACTTTTACGCCACCGCCAGAGACCGGAACTTGCACGTGGTCGCCTTCAACGACAACTTTTCCACTAGACATTGATTGCAACGCTTGGGCTGCAGCTTGAGATTGACTTAATGAAACAACTACTTCAATTCTTTCCCCACCGACTTGAGTTTTAAGCTCATCTGCACTTCCTTGAGCAATTACTTTTCCTTTATCAATTACGGCAATTTTCTTGGCTAATTGATCTGCTTCTTCTAAGTATTGGGTAGTTAACAAAACAGTGGTGCCTTCATTTACCAGGTTTTGAATTACTTCCCACATCATTAGTCTTGAACGTGGATCTAAACCTGTAGTTGGTTCATCTAGAAACAAAATATTTGGTTTGGCAATTAACGATGCCGCTAAATCTAGTCTTCTGCGCATACCGCCTGAATAAGTCTTAACAATTCTTTTTGCTGCATCATTTAAATTAAATCGTTCCAATAAATCATTAGCTCTTATTATGGCTTCTTTTTTAGGAAGTCTAAATAGTCTTCCTAACATGATTAGGTTTTCAATACCGGTTAAGTTTTCATCTACTGAAGCATTTTGTCCTGATAAACCCATAATTTCGCGGGCATGAACTGGATCTTTTAAAACATCAACACCATCAACAATGGCAGTTCCTGAATCTGGACTTAATAGAGTTGTGAGAACTCGTACGGCTGTGGTTTTTCCTGCACCGTTTGGGCCAAGTAAACCAAAAACAGTACCTTGCTCAACTTCTAGACTTAAGCCATCAAGGGCGATTACTTCGCCATATTTTTTAACTAGGTTATTAGCTTGGATTGCGATAGACAAAAAAACTCCTGAAGTTATTTATTTAATTTAATATTAGTAGAACTATTGAACTTGTGCATCATGGCCTAAAGCCTTGATGCGAGCAAGCACATCTTTTTCATGCTCTGTGCCACGAGTTTCCATTGTGATATTCACTGCCACTTCATCTAAAGCAAGCATTGGATCGGTTCTTAAGTGGAAAACATCCAAGATGTTTGCACCAATTCCACCGATTTCGGTGAGCAATTGTGCAAGAGAACCAGGTTTATCTTTAATTCGAATTCGAACTGTTAGATATCTTCCCGCTGAAGCAAGTCCTGTTTGCATGATTCTTTCTAATAACAATGGATCCATATTTCCGCCAGATAACACAATTGCAACTGGTCCTTCAAATGCTTTTGGATTTGCAATAAAGGCAGCAGCAGCTGCAGCCCCGCCTGGTTCTACTAATAATTTTCCACGTTCTAAAGTTTGTAAGATTGCAATAGATAATTGATTCTCTGTAACAGTAATTACATCATCAACATAATCTTGAATGATTCCAAAAGGAACATCGCCAGGTTTTCCAACAGCAATACCATCTGCAATTGTGTTCATCGATTCCAATGCAATTGGCTTTCCTTCTTTTAATGAATTTGGATAAGCTGCAGCATTAGCAGCTTGGACTCCAATTACCTTTACTTTTGGATTCTGTTCTTTGATGGCCATAGCGGTTCCAGCAAGTAATCCGCCGCCACCTGTACAAACTAAAACAGTTTTTACTTCCGGCATTTGTTCTAATATTTCTAAACCGACAGTTCCTTGTCCGGCCACAATATGAGGATGATCAAAAGGTGAAATGAAAATAGATCCGTTTTGTTCACTTGCTTCTTTAGCTGCAGCAATTGCTACATCTAAACGATCCCCTATAAATTTAACGTCTGCGCCATAACCTTTTGTCGCCATGACTTTTGTAATTGATGCACCAACTGGCATATAAACAGTTGATTTAATCCCTAAAAGTTGTGCAGCTAAGGCAACACCTTGTGCATGGTTTCCTGCACTGGCAGCAATCACACCTTTTTTTCTATCTGCATCTGAAAGTTGACTCATTAAGTTATAAGCACCACGAATTTTAAATGAACCTGCGCGTTGTAAGTTTTCAGGTTTTAATGAAACCGGACTTCCAATTTGTCTTTCTAGCCATCCGGCATTGAGCATGACTGTGGGTCTAATAATTCCCTTAAGTCTTTTAGCCGCTTCTTGAATATCGTTTAGAGAAATCGGATGTTTATTTGACATCAAGATTCTCCAACTCTCTCTTTGCTTTTGGCTATCTGAATAAGTTTAAACTACTAACACCCCTTAGGCTAGAACTTATTGTGACGTTATTGCAAACTCTGGGTCGAAGAATTCGACATAATCCTTGGTTACGAGGGCTTCCTAACGAAGTTGCTGTCATTTCCTTAATTGCATTTTTTGTGGGTCGAAGAATTCGACATAATCCTTGGTTACGAGGGCTTCCTAACGAAGTTGCTGTCATTTCCTTAATTGCATTTTTTGTGGCTATCGGATTTGGAATCGTAGCTCCTGCAATTCCGGTATTTGCAAGATCATTTGGAGTAAGTGCTTTAGCAGCGAGTTCGGTCGTTTCTGTCTTTGCATTGATGAGATTTGCGTCTGCCCCAATTTCAGGATTATGGGTTAATCGTTTTGGTGAAAGAATTATTTTAACTGTTGGGTTACTCATTGTTTCTTTATCAAGTTTTTTTGCAGGATTAGCGCAAGACTTTAATCATTTAATAGTTCTTAGAGGAATTGGTGGCTTAGGTAGCACGATGTTTACCGTTTCTGCCTTTTCGTTGTTATTGCGAATTGTTGCACCAGATCAAAGAGGAAGAGCAGCTGCTGCATACCAAGGTGGATTCTTAGTTGGTGGCTTAGCCGGACCTGCCATAGGTGGAATTGTTATAGCAATTTCTTTGCGTGCACCATTTTTCTTTTATTCTTTCACTCTTTTGTTAGCAGCAGGTGCCTCAGCATTTTTCCTAAAAGCACACGATAAAGAAAACATGGAAATTAAAGAAAAATCAAAAGTTTCAGAGTCTTTGCGATCATTTACTACTGCATTAAAGAATCGTGCTTATTCAGCAGCTTTGTCTGTTAACTTGGCAACAGGATTTGTTTCTTTTGGAATTAGATCTTCCATTATTCCGTTATTTGTGGTGGAAGAACTTAAATCAAGTCCTTCCCTAATTGGTTTTGGCTTCTTAGCAACAAGTATTACTCAAGCTGCACTTCTTTCTTATGCAGGTAAATCAACAGACAATAGAGGTCGAAGACCTTCTATGATCTTTGGCACTTCAGTTTTGTTTGTTTCAATAATTGTTTTAGTGGCATTTGAAACTCCAACTGGTTATTTAATTTCCATGGCTATCGCTGGTATTGGTGCTGCATTCATGGGATCTGCTCCTGCGGCAGTAATTGGTGATGTCACTGGTGGAAAAAAGAATGGACCAGTAGTTGCCGCTTTTCAAATGACAGCTGATTTTGGTTCAATTGCAGGACCTGTAGTTGCTGGCTCACTTGTTGATTCACTTGGTTTTGGTTGGGCCTTTATGACAGGAGCAGCTGTTTCACTTGTGGCTGTTTTCTTCTCAGTAATCATGCCTGAAACAAAACCAAAGAGTGAAGTTAAATAATTAATTGGCGCAATTCTGATTTTTGTACCACAATTTAGGTAAGGAGATAATTAATCATGACTCAGACTGCTTATTTTGCACTTGGTTGCTTTTGGGGTGCTGACAGAAGATTTTGGCAAACAGAAGGCGTAATTGAAACTTCAGTTGGTTATATGGGTGGAATAAAACAAAACCCAAGTTATGAATTAGTTTGCACAGGAACCACAGGACATGCGGAAGCTGTGAAAGTTATCTTTGATGAGAACGTTGTTAGTTACAGAGAGCTATTAGAAATGTTTTGGACAATTCATGATCCAACCCAAGGAAACCGTCAAGGAAACGATATTGGTTCCCAATATCGAAGCGTAATTTTTTACACAACTGAAGAGCAAAAAAGCGAAGCATTGTTGACAAAAGATATTTATGAAAAGGCAATTAAAAACGAAGGATTTGATTCAATTACTACAGAGATAATTCCTGCTTCAGATCATGTTTATTTTGAAGCAGAAGATTATCACCAAAAGTATTTAAAGAAGAATCCCAATGGTTATGACTGTCATGCTCGAACTGGAGTATTTTTCCCCGCAGGAGTTTAAATAAAAATAGCCTGGTAAATTTTCACCAGGCTATTTTTTAATCTCTAACTAGTCGCGACGACCTGCAAGGATTGCAAATAGTCTTAACATTTCTAGGTATAACCAAACAAGAGTTACGGTTAAACCAAAAGCTAATCTCCAAGATTCTTTTTCAGGCAATCCCATTGAGATTGCTTGACGAATTGATTGGAAATCAAGCATTAGTGAAAATGAAGCAAGACCTACACCAAATAGTGCAAGTAAAATTCCAAGTCCGCCAACTCCATAAAAGCCCCAACCTCCGCCAACACCATTGCCACCATCATCATGCGGGTGAACTTGGCATCTACTTTGATGATTCCTGTTTTAAACAAGAACAACATTGTTCCAAAAGCAACCATGGTGCACATGATTGTGTTTCCCACAATGTTTGTGCCATCTGCCACAAATGCGTTTTGGTAGATGTAGGAAATTCCTCCTACAAATATTCCTTGTATTAAGGCATAAGCAAGAACTAGTACTGGGGAAACATTCTTTTTGAATGTGTTAACTAATCCCAAAACTAAACCTGCAATGGCTGCCATTATTGCCAAACCTGGTGCATTCCAACCAACAAATGCGCCTGCGAGCAATAGAGCAAACATGCCGAAAGATTTCATAACTACGTCATCCATAGTTACAACGCGTTCTCCTGGTTTAGCAGGAGTTGTTCCTGGAAAAGTTTTTGTGGAACTTTCAACTGGTGTTGAAGTAATTACTGTTCCTTGGTTGTTACCAAGTACTGATCCTGGTTTTTGAAAGTCGGCATAGCGACGGATAACCGGGTTTCTAGATTCCATGTCTATTTTGTTCTCCTTTTAGAAGTCGAGGAAAAGTTAATTTCCCCTCCTTTCAAAGTAACATGTTTTTATTTTTCGCGCGTGCCAATATAGAGACTCACCACGACAATCAGGCCTCCTAGCGCCTGAAGTGGGGTGGGCACACCTCTGCCCAAGAGTGCGCCAAAGCCAATTCCGACAACTGGAATCGCATTTAGGGCAAGGGCTGAATATTTGGTTGGAACCAAAGACGATGCGTAGTTAAACAACAGAAATGGAATGGCAACTCCAAATAATCCGGCAAAAAGAGCAGCCAACCAATATTTCAATTCAATACTGGAAGCATTATTGAAGTTTGAATTTGTTCCAAAAAAGATTGCTAGGGCAAATATGGTGCCAACTAAAAGTTGACCAAAAACTAAATCCACCACATTGTTTTGAGTGGCATAAAGTCTTGCCACAATTACATAAAAAGAAGCAGAAAGAGCAGCTGCGACAAAGGCAAAAACACCTAACCAGTTATCAACTCCACTATCTCCAACTTTTGACACCGCAATTACTACTCCAAAAAATCCCATCACGATCGATAAAGCAATTCGAAGAGAAATAACTTCCTTTAAAAAGAGTGCTCCAATGATGGCTACGAAGAACACTTCTGTGGACATCACTATTAATCCGGTGGAAACACTGCCATTGGCATATCCGATATTTCCAAATAAATAGGTCAAGCCTGGTTCCAGTAATCCCAAGGCCAAAGCAATCTTCCAGCGCAGTCTTAATCTGCGAAATTTGATCAATACATATAGAGCAACGAATGCAAATCCAATGGAAATCTCCAAGAGCAGCAATTGAGTGATGCTGAATGCATCTATTGCCATATCTGCGAAGGGATTACCCAATCCCCACGACAACATTGAAGCAATAAGTGCGATTAATCCACGCCTGGAAATTGTGTTATTCATGTGACTCAAGATTAGTGGATTTAGGCAACAGAAAACACAATAAATTGAGGGCAAAAAAGTGGGTACTGATTGGATATTTGACTGGATATAGTGCAAGAATATTGGAAGTAATTCCACCCCGTACGGAGGATAAGTGGCAGCACGTAAGAAGTCAAAGAAAAGCTCAAGCAAGAAGAGCTCAAAGCGCAAGGTATCAAAGAAGAAGTCTGTAAAGAAATCTTCTAAGAAAAAAGTTGCAAAACGTAAAGTAGCCAAGAAGAAATCTGCAAAGAAATCTTCCAAGAAAAAGGTTGCTAAGAAGAAAGTTGCAAAGAAAAAGAAGACTACAAAGAAGAAATCTGCGAAGAAATCTTCCAAGAAGAAATCTTCTAAGAAATCTGCTCCAAAGGTTGCAGCACCAGCTGCACCAGCAGTAGATGCGCCAGCACCATCACCATTCAACCCACTTAGCTGGTAATTAAAGCTATTTAGTTGTTTGGCTAAACGTTTAAGGCCATTTCGCAAGAAATTGCGAAGTGGCCTTAACTAATAAAGGAGAGATATGAAAAAGAAGTTACTAATCATTTTAACTTCCCTATCTCTTTCTTTTGCAATTCTTACTCCTGCACATGCTTTTGTTTCAAAAGCAAAATGTAAAGCAGATGGAACAAAGTGTTCTAAAAAAGCAAATACACAAGCCTTAAGAAACTTTGCCATTGTTGATAATCAACATTATTTAAATGAACATAACTATCGAGTGCTAGGAAAAATTGGTGCTCCTGAAATGGCTAGCAAATCATTTAGTGCTGCAAGTAAAATCTTAAAATACAGTAAATCTTCTTACGGAGTTTGTTCTGAATTGTTATTACAAATGTCTAATCTTTATGCCTCAAGAGCAGCAACCTATGATCCAGCAGATCAAGTAGATGTGAGAGCTAATCTAAATGGTCAAATTATTGCTTTAGAAGATCAATTGCATGCAAATTGTAATCAAGTAAAGATGCGTTGGTAATTTAGTAAGAAATTAGCTTTCCAGTAACTCGGTTTATGAAATCTTCAGGACTTCCCACTGGTCCAATAATTCTTTCGATTAGCTTTCCCTCTTTATCAAGTAATAGTGTTATTGGTAAACCATTTATTGAGTAATAATCTCTTAAAAGACTTCTAGGATCTTGCACACTAGGAAAAGGTAATTGCCATTTATAGGCAGCAGCAATTGAGTCTTTTTCTTTATCTTGATAAGCAATTCCAAGGAAATTTATTTGACCATTTAGTTTTTTAAAGGCTGCATTAAATGCCACAGCATCATCAGCACAAACTGTGCACCAGGATGCCCAAAAACTAATCACTAAAGGTCGATCACTTGGCAATCCTGCCAAATTCACTAATTGATCATGTCCCAAACATTGCAACACTGCTGCTGCAATTTGGTTTTTTGATTCGGTTGCTGCAATATCTGATTGAGGGCATTTTGGCATTAAATAGTTAGTGGCATCGTTTTCAATAAATGATCCTCGACTTGAATTACTTGAAGAACAAGCAACTAGTAATAGAGCACAAACCAAAATAGAGATTGATTTAATTTTCATGTTGTTCACGACTTTACTCTTAGGTGTTTATTTCAACTATCTAAGTTCTAGATTTATATTGCTTAAGAGTGCCCTCGGTGGGACTCGAACCCACACTGTGCAGATTTTAAGTCTGCTGCCTCTGCCGATTGGGCTACGAGGGCAATAGATACAGATTACTTTTAGGTTGTAATCAGTTTGCGAGCGGTTCCAAATACTTGATCCAACATCGCTTCGGTAAGTCTGCCAGTAAAGGTATTTTGCTGACTTGGGTGATAGCTACCTAAGAGTGTGATTTCATGATTTTGCTTTAGATAAACACATTTTGCACCATGAGAAAACTTAACTTTTTGCTTTGGAAGAAATCCTTGTTCGAGCAAAATATCAATTGCTGCCTTCCAGGCAAAACTTCCTAATGCCACAACTGCTTTTAAGTCTTTTTCAATAAATTTCCACTCTAAATCCATCCACTTATTGCAGGTATCTCGTTCTTTAATTGTGGGTTTGTTATCAGGAGGTGCACATCTCACAGCAGTTATTACTCGAGCATCAGTTAATTTCAAACCATCTTTTTTGTTTATTGATTCGGCTTGATTAGCAAAACCAGCTTTATGCATGGCTCGAAATAGCCATTCACCACTTCTATCTCCTGTAAAGATTCGACCAGTTCTATTGGCACCATGTGCTCCTGGGGCAAGTCCCACTACTAATAGTTTTGGTTTCTTATCACCAAATCCTGGAACAGGTTTTCCCCAATAAGTTTCATTTTCATAAGATTTTCTTTTTTCTTTGGCTACGTCTTTGGTCCACTTAACAAGTCTGGGACATTTCTTACAATTACAGATTGCTTCTTCTAATTGGGCTAAATTCTTTATTGGACTTGCGACCAAGTCACACCATCCAAAATATCTCTTTCACTGGCAATTAAAGTTTGAGCGCCAATTCCTTTCATCACTTCATCTAACACAATGGATCCTGCGGTAATTACTTCAATTCTTCCCTCATGCATGTATGGCAAAGCCCCACGTTGTGCAGGCGTCAACTTTATAAAATCTTGTGCAGTTTGGCTAACTTGTTCAGCCGTAATACTTGCACCATGTAATACATCTGGGTCATAAGTTTTTAGGTTTAAAACGTGAGCAGCAACTGTAGTAATAGTTCCGGCAACTCCAACGACAGTTTTAGCTATTTTCCAATCAACTTTTGTAGCAGCTACTTTTAATGCATTTCTCACATCAGTTCTAATTGCTTCTTCTTGCTCTTTAGTTGGGTTTCCACCAGGAGTATGTCTTTCAGTCATGCGCACACATCCCACATCCATGGAATAAGCACCAGTTGGTTCTTTATCCCCAATTACTAATTCGGTGGAACCTCCACCTAAATCAATAACCAGAAATGGAGCATTGTGCTTTTGTCTTAATGATCTAGTTGCGCCATCAAAAGATAAAGCTGCTTCTTCAACTCCGGCAATTACTTCAGGCACGATTCTTAATCGATCAATAACACCCTTTATAAACATGGCTTTATTTTGGGCATCCCTTGTGGCACTTGTGGCAACAAAGCGAACATGTTCCACGTTGTGTTTAAGTAGTAATTTGTCATACTCTTCTACTGCTTTAAAAGTTCTTTCTAAAGCACGAGGTGAAAAAGCATTAGTTTTATCAACACCTTCACCCAGTCGGACAATTCTCATTTCTCGCACTACATCAGTTGCTGTATTAGTTGAAGTATCAATGTCAGAAATCAATAATCGAATGGAATTGGTTCCACAATCAATGGCAGCAACTCTTTTCATTGATTTTCCTTCACACAAGCTTTGGTAGCCCAATTGCCAAGTCTTACTAAAGCATCATCGCCTACAGGATTTATTCCTGGTCCTACTGCTAACGAATGAGCGACTAGAGCATGCAAACACTTAACTCGATTAGGCATTCCTCCAGCAGAAATTTCTGTTATTTCGTCAACTAAGCCATATTTATTTCTACGATCTAAATAATCAACGTGAGCTTTTTTGTATTGTTCTGCAAATTCTTTATCAGTGTTAAGTCTTTCTTCATATTCCTTCATTAATCCTGAAGCCTCTAGTGTTCCAATCATGGAATTTAAATTGGCACAGGTTAAATAAAAATGTGTAGGAAAAGGTTCACCATCTGGCAGGGCAGGTTTAGTTGCCACCACGGTTGGTTTGCCGCATGAACATCTATTGGCAACTTCAATTACACCTCTAGGAGTTCTGCCTAATTGCAGAGTTATGGCATCAATATCAGCTTGAGCAAAACTCATTTCGGTGCATTCGGTCTAATAACAGTTGTTTGATCTTCATTAATTAGTTCTTCACCACTATCTGCTTCTAGCCAAGAATCATAAAGATTTTTGTACCAAGGTTGCGGAGGTAATGGTTCTCCTGCCCAAGCAGTTGCAGAAGGAGCATTAGTTATAACTTCTGGTTTTCCGTCTAATCCAATAACAGAGAAAACAATTTCTCCTGGCATCACATAATGTAAACGAGCTCTTGCTTGAGCGGCGATAAAGTTTGGATCATTCCACTTAGCTTGAATTTCTCTTAATAGTTCAACTTGTTTTTGACTTTGTTGAACTTGTATTTCAAGGGCTGCAATTCTTGCCCTTTGCGCGACTAAATCTCTAATTGGAGAGGCCAACATCAGAATCAAAATAATGAAGGCAGAAAGCAAAACAACTAAGCGACCATTTATGGATGGTCGCTTAAATTTTGCTTTTGCTTTCATGCCTTCTAATAAACCGCGTTAGAAGCGTGGAAATGCGGAGCGACCCGCATAAACCGCAGAACTTCCTAGTTCTTTTTCAATTCTTAACAATTGGTTGTATTTAGCA
>JAPLAV010000058.1 GCA_026393095.1 Actinomycetota bacterium
CCTCCTGCGAGCACGTAATCACCAATACTTATTTCTAATACTTCACTAAATTCTCCACTTTGTTGATAATGCTCAACAACTCGTGAGTCTATTCCTTCATAACGTCCATTGATAAATACCAGGTGTTCAAATGAAGCTAATTTGATTGCCATTTCTTGATTGAAAACTTTCCCCGACGGAGTTGGCACAACTAATACTGGTCTAGTTTTTGCCTGTCTTAAGACTGAATCAATTGCATCTCCCCACACCACAGGTGACATAACCATTCCTGGTCCTCCACCATAAGGAGCATCATCAACAGTTTTATGTTTATCAAGAGTAAATGCTCTTAAATCATGAATTTCTACTTCAACTAATCCTGCCTCTTGAGCTTTGCCAAATAAAGAAAGTTTTAAAGGGGCAAAATAATCGGGGAAAATCGTTATTAGATCAACGCGCATCTTCAGCATTTTCTTCATCAAAAAGACCACTTGGCGGATTCATCACAACTCGTTTGTTCTTGATATCAACTTCGGGAACTAGTTGATTAACAAAGGGAACCATTACTTCTTTGTTATCCATGGTTTTAACAACTATCAAAGATTGAGCAGTTCCGGGTAATACTTCTTTGACTACCCCAAGTTTTTCATTATTTGTATTAAAGACTTCTAAATCAATTAGTTGGAATTCATAGAATTCATTATTTCCTAAAGTAGCTTCTGCTGGATCTACTTCAACTACTAAAAGTTTTCCTCGAACTTGATCAACTTGCGTGCGGTCTTGAATTTCTTCGAATTTTATTAATAATCTTGATAAATGCCATCTTGTGGAGGCAACAGTTAGTTTTTGATTATTTTCTTTGACTGTAATTTTCGCACCGATGGCAAATCTATTTTCCGGATCATCGGTGCGAACTTCAACACTTATTTCGCCATGAACACCGTGCGGGCGGCCAAGTCGGCCAACAACAACGTCCATAGTGGTTGCGCTTTTTATTGCGCGTCTACGTCCACGAAATCAATTCGAGTACTGCGGCCACCTTGTAAAGCATTAACCACAGTTCTAATGGAAGTTGCAGTGCGACCATTGCGACCAATTACTCGGCCCAAATCTTCGCCATTAACTGTAACTTCTAAAGTGCGACCACGCTTTGTTGTCTTTTGTTCAACTTCAACATCAGATGGGTGATCAACAATTCCTTTAACCAAATGTTCTAAAGCGTCTTCAATCATTCTGATTTAGCCTCTTCTGCAACTGGTGCTTCTGCTGGAACTTCTTCTGCTGCTGGAGTTTCAACAACTTCGGCAACTGGTTCTTCAGCTTTAACTTCTTCAGCTACTGGTTCTGCTTCTTCTTTTACTTCAGCAACAACTTCTTCAGCTTTTGGTTCTTCAACTTTGGCTGCCACAACTGGTTTTGGTCTTGGATTTTTTTCTTCTTCTTCTCTTTCAGCCAAGTTTTCTTTCAAAGCTTTTTCATATTTTGCAAAATGATCTGCTTTTGGTGGAGCAACTCTAACTTTGCTGGTGGTGTCTTTTTCACCCTTAAATTTTTGCCAGTCACCTGTTAGTTTTAGTAGTGCCACAACTGGTTCAGTAGCTTGCGCACCTACACCTAACCAATAAGCAACGCGGTCTGCATCAATTCTGATAATTGATGGATCTTCTTTTGGTTGGTAAATTCCAATTTCTTCAATGGCACGACCATTACGTGCGGTACGAGAATCAGCCACAACAATTCGATACATGGGTTGGTGGATCTTGCCTAAACGCTTTAACTTAATTTTTACGGCCACGAATTTGTTCTTTTCTGCTTGGGAGGTGTTTAACCTTGGAAGACCAATATTGGCAGAGACTAACCCCAGACACCCCAAATACCCCTACCCCATAGAACATATATATTCTATATACTGGGTAAATGGACCTAGATTTAGAGAATTTAAGACTTAGATTACGTCTTACTCAGTCAGAATTAGCTGAAATCATGGAAATTTCGCAACGAAGGGTCTCAGCCATCGAAAATGGTCCTGACATCCAATTGAGCACTTTAAGAAAATATGTGGAATCCCTGGGAGCAAATCTGGAAGTAAACGCGATCATGCGAGGCGA
>JAPLAV010000066.1 GCA_026393095.1 Actinomycetota bacterium
AAAACCCTAAATCTAGATCGTCTCTGCCCACATTAAAAGTATTAACTGGATTATCACTTGGATAACCAAGGGATAATCCAACTATTAGTTTGTAATCTTTAGGGATCTCTAAATGATTTCTAACCGGGCTTGCCCAGGTGGCTAATGCTCCTTGAGCACAAGTTCCTACACCTTGGGAGTGAGCTGAAAGCATGATGGTTTGTAAGAAAATACCGGCATCTAGTGCTGCATAGGCTTTTAAGTCTTTGTGGACAAAGAGAAACATAGCCACAGGGGCACCAAAGAATTCAAAGTTTTGTCTCCAAGCTTTCTCTTTGCCTTCTTTGTCATCTCTAGTAATACCAAGGAATTCATATAGTGCTTTGCCTGTTTTTAGTCTTCTTTTCTGTAAAAGGGGAGGGTATTTAAAGATGGTTCTAAAATCACCATCAGGCCAACCTCTTCTGGTTATTAATAGTTGAAGTTTTTGAAATAAATTACCGTTCATTAAAGGCCATGCTTGATCAAAGAGTTTTAAGTAATCATTCTTAATTAATTCAAGGGTTTCTCCCTTAGCAATAGCTAGGTAATAGGGATGGGTGTTACTCCAGGAAGGAGACCAGAGTGCATCATCAAGTATTTGTTTTAAGACAGATTCTGGAACCTGATCTGGTTTGAAATCACGAATGCTACGACGAGATTTGTTAAGAGCCGAAAAGTCCATATATAGATGTTAGTGGGCAAAAGGGGGATATAAAACTTGTTCAACCGTGAGGAAACAGCCCCCTTGGCAACTCAACTTTTGAGGCGTAATCTCGAGAGTTACAGCAAGAACTAGGCACTAAGGAGATTGAAGATGATTTATTCAGTTCCTGGTACACCTGGTGCAGTGGTTAACGCAAAACCACAATATGAGAATTTCATTGGTGGTAAATGGGTTAAACCTGTTAAGGGTCAGTACTTCGACAATGTCTCACCAACAAATGGTAAGAATTTCACAAAAATTCCTCGATCAACTAGTGAAGATATTGAACTAGCACTAGATGCAGCTCATGCTGCTAAAGATGCTTGGGGTAAAACCAGCGTTGCAGCAAGAGCAGTTATCTTAAATAAAATTGCTGATCGCATGGAGCAAAATCTAGAACTATTAGCTGTGGCAGAAACTTATGACAACGGTAAAGGTGTTCGAGAAACCTTAGCTGCTGATATGCCATTAGCAATTGATCATTTTAGATATTTTGCTGGTGCAATAAGAGCTCAAGAAGGAAGTGCAGGAGAACTTGATGAGGACACAGTTGCTTATCATTTTCACGAACCACTTGGAGTAGTTGGACAAATTATTCCGTGGAACTTTCCTATTTTGATGGCGGTGTGGAAACTAGCTCCAGCTTTAGCGGCCGGAAACTGCATTGTGTTAAAACCAGCTGAACAAACACCTTGGTCAATCTTGGTGTGGATGGAATTAATGGCAGATCTTTTGCCACCAGGGGTGTTAAATATTGTTAACGGTTTTGGTGTGGAAGCTGGTAAACCACTTGCTTCTTCCAAACGCGTTGCCAAGATTGCTTTCACAGGAGAAACCACCACTGGAAGATTAATCATGCAATACGCCTCTGAAAACATCATTCCGGTTACTTTGGAATTAGGTGGCAAGAGTCCAAACGTATTCATGGCCGATATTGCTGACAAAGATGATGATTTCTTTGATAAGTGCATTGAAGGCTTTGTCATGTTTGCTCTTAATCAAGGTGAAGTTTGTACCTGTCCTTCTCGTGCTTTAATTCATGAATCTATTTATGACAAATTCATGGAAAGAGCATTAGCTAGAACAAAAGCAATTGTGCAAGGAAACCCATTTGATACCAACACCATGATTGGTGCCCAAGCTTCAAATGATCAACTAGAAAAGATCATGAGCTATATGGATATTGGTGTTAAAGAAGGTGCCAAGATTCTTACCGGTGGCAAAAGAAAGATAGTTCCCGGTTTAGAAGATGGTTACTATGTGGAACCAACAATCTTCACAGGCAAGAACTCAATGAGAGTCTTCCAAGAAGAAATCTTTGGTCCAGTAGTTTCTGTTACTACCTTCAAAGACATTGATGAAGCAATTGCTATTTCAAATGACACACTTTATGGATTAGGTGCTGGCGTTTGGACAAGAAGCGTGCATGATTCATATCGTCTAGGTAGAGCCATTAAAGCTGGACGTGTGTGGACAAATTGTTACCACGCATATCCTGCTCATGCTGCCTTTGGTGGTTATAAAGCATCAGGTATTGGTCGAGAAAACCACAAGATGATGCTTGATCATTACCAACAAACTAAGAACCTGCTTGTTTCTTATGCACCTAAGAAACTAGGTTTCTTTTAAACAGCAACAAAAATAAGAACATTGAGAGTCGCTTCATCTTTTGAAAGGCGACTCTCAATTTCTTCTAAAATCCGTTAGGATTGATTAATGAACAGAGTTGAAATCTCACCTGAAGCTCTTTTGATGTTAAAAAAGATGCAAGGCATTCATGGTGCTTTAATGTTTCACCAATCTGGTGGTTGCTGTGATGGATCTTCTCCTATGTGTTATCCGTTGAATGATTTTAAAGTTGGCCAAGCAGATGTTTTCTTAGGTTTTGTGGGAGATGAAGAATGCAGAGCTCCTTTTTATATGTCTGGTTCCCAATTTGAATATTGGAAACACACTCATTTAACTGTGGATATTGTTCCTGGTCGAGGAAGTGGTTTTTCAGTGGAAGCACCTGAAGGAGTTAGATTTATGATTCGCTCCAGGTTATTTGAAGATAATGAGTGGGCAATTTTAGAAAAAGAACCAGTTTTAACTGGTCAAAATCACTAAAAGAGAAAAACTGGCCTCTAGGCAAAACTGATTTTCAGGCGTAGGGTTTGTCTCACTTAATTTTTACACATATGGATTGGGAGAAGTTTATGACTGATCGTTCCAGATTAGATCCTGAAGCAACTGTTCCACTAGATGGTTTATTACAAGCTTTACCTGGGGGATTCAATGCCATTCCAGATATCAATGCTCGCAGAGCAACTGTGTCAGGGATTATGGCCACAGTTGAAGTTCCAAAGAATCCAAATGTGGAAATTACAGAACATGTTGCACCAGGACCAGCTGGTGAAATAAAGGTCAGAGTTTATTCACCTAAAAATGTAGCTGCTCCCAGACCTGCTTTGGTTTACATCCATGGTGGGGGAATGATTTTGGGAAGTATTGATGGTGAGCACGGTATGGCACAAATGATGTGTGATCAATTAGGAATGACTATTGCCAGTGTTGATTACCGCAAAGCACCAGAAGATCCACATCCTGCTGCCACTAATGATTGTTTTGCTGCTTCTAAATGGGTTTTTGCTAATGCCAAATCTTTAGGAATTGATGCAAACAAAATAGGTATTTATGGTGCAAGTGCAGGTGGTGGATTAACAATTTCGGTAGCACTTAAAGCAAGAGATGAAGGTGGACCTGATTTTAAATTTATGGTGCCGATTTATCCGATGCTTGATCATCGCAATGAATCACATTCTTCAAAGCTAATTACTGATGTGGGAATTTGGGACAGAGCAGGTTCCATAGAAGCTTGGTCTTGGTATTTAGGGGGACAAAAACCAGATCAACATTCTTCCCCTGCAATGGCCCTAAATCTTAAAGGTTTACCACCTGCCTACATTGATGTTGGTGAAATGGATATGTTTCGTGACGAAGATCTAGATTTTGTGAAAAGACTGGGTGAAGCAGATGTCAGAGTTGAATTTCATTTGTGGCCTGGGGTTTATCACGGAGCAGAAATATTTGCCCCAGAAGCCACAATTAGTAAAGCAATTATGGCCACCCGACTTGCTGGCATTAAACGATTAGTGGAACTAATTAGTCGTTGAACAATCAAAAATATTGAGTGAAAGATAATTGCAGCTTTCAAAGCAATTACCGTTCATTAAAGGCCAAGCTTGATCAAAGAGTTTAAGGTAATCCTGCTTTATTAGTTCTAGTTCTTCACCCTTTGCAATTGCTAGGTAATAGGGATGGGTGTTACTCCAGGAAGGAGACCACAGAGCATCTTCCAGGATTTGTTTTAACACAGATTCAGGAACCTGATCTTTCTTGAAATCACGAATACTGCGGCGTGATTTGTTTAAAGAGGAGAAGTCCATAGATAAGAGGATAGTGGGGGATTTAGGACTTAAATAACTTAAAACTAACTTGATATTTATAGAAGTCAATGTTTTGAGTGACCGTTAAAGCTCTTTTAAGTCTTAAATCATCTTCAAGACCAATAATTATTCCTTTGACTTTTTGGTTTTCTTCCGCTAATTCAGTTGTAACAAATCCCATATATCTTTGAATTTGACCAACCACAACATCACTTACTCTTCCCTTTTTAAGCTCAATTACTAATAATTCTTTTCTATCTTTACGGATTGCCAAGATATCGATTGGTCCGGTATCAGTTGGAAATTGTTGGCCGACTAGTTCTCCACCTTCTTCATAAATGTCATATAAGTTACTCAGTTCGGTACTTGACCAATTCGCAACTAGGAAATCTTCTAAGTGTTTTTCTAGAGCAAACACGGAAGCATCTTCCACATTTTCATCTGTGGCAATTAATGTTGGTGCTGACTTTCCTTCAAGAATTGCAGTTAGCTCTGTTGCGTATTTCGAAATATTGCTAACTGTTCCAATAGAACCCATTGAATTTCTAAGATCCACACTGAATTGCGACTTATCTAAAATTTCTTTCCACCAAGTCACTCTTCTTCTATGTGGAAGAAGTTCTCCTGGAACATATTGATA
>JAPLAV010000089.1 GCA_026393095.1 Actinomycetota bacterium
ATTCTGCTGCAACTGTTACTGCATCTGCTGGCTCACCGCGTGAATATAAATCAATAACAGTAGAAAATAAAGTTTGGTGATTTGGTCTGTAAAAGTCATGTTCTCTAACTTGTTCCACAACATCAGCGATGGCATCTTTTGATAACAGCATTGCGCCAATAACGCTTTGTTCAGCTGCAACATCTTGTGGTGGAGTTCTAGTTGGATCTTGATGAGGAATTGGTAATTCAGAAACTGACATTAATTACCCACCTCTTTCTACATAAATGTGCTCAATATAAATATCTCACCAAGGTGTGACTTTTTTATTAGAACAAAATCCCTAAGGTTTCAACGTAGAGGTAAGAGGGGCCTGAGCACAAAGTCTCTTGTGGATGAGCCTGTGGACAAGTGGGGGACAACTGTGAATCAATGAGGACATTAGGGAGAAAAGCTGTGGACAAGGTGGGGAGCAACTGATTCCTTTTCTGCCTCAAAATGTCACTGACCAGCACTTATATAAATATTTGGTTGTGGGTAAAAAGTTTTTTCAAAGTATTTTTGACCACTAACAACTATCGTCACACTATGACCATGCGAAACTATTTTTAATGAACTTCAAAGAAATCAAATCAATTTCAGTGGTGTGCGCTGGAAATATTTGTCGATCCCCCATTGGTGAAGTTGTTTTACGAGATCGACTTGATAAAGCAGGTTTAGATATTTTTGTTGACTCTGCGGGCACAGGCAATTGGCATGAAGGTGAAGATGCCAATACAAAAACTGTAAAAGTATTGCGTGAATCTGGTTACGAAATTGCTCATACTGCCAGACAGTTTAAAAAACAATGGTTTGAAGAACGAGATTTAATTCTTGTTATGGATCAAGATAATTTAAAGAATATGTTAGCGATTGCTCCGAAAGAGCATGCTCACAAAATTCAATTAATGAAAAAGTTTGACCCTAAATTAAAAGACTTAAATGACGATGATGAAGATTTAATTGTGCCAGATCCATATCGCCAACCAATTGATGATTTTTATGAAGTATTAGACATGCTAGAAAAAGCTGCGGATGGTTTAGTAACACTGCTTAAAAAATAATGCCCAGTGAAATAATCACTGGGCATTAAGTTGAAGTAATTAACTATTGATTAACAATGTTAACTGTTATTGCTGTTGAAACATTTTGGTGCAATTTAACTGGGATTCTGTGCTTGCCAGCTATTTTGATTGGATGCTTCAAGGTAAGAGTACGACGATCCAACTTTGGACCACCTGCATCTTGAACAGCCTTAACGATGTCTGAAGTTGTGACAGAACCAAATAATCTATTGGTTCCACCAACTTGTGCTTTAACGACAACATTCAAAGATGAAATTGCATTAGCAATTTCTTTAGCATGATCAAGATCTCTTACAGAACGAGCAGAACGTGCACGTTTGATTTGATCAACTTGTTTTTGTCCACCCTTGGTCCAAGCAACACCTAATCTTCTTGGGATTAAGTAGTTACGACCAAAGCCGTCTTTAACAGAAACAATGTCGCCAGGATTTCCTAAGCCTTCAACAACTTGAGTAAGAATAAGTTTCATTTTTATTTAATCCTTATCTGGTTGTAGAGGTGTAGGGCAACAGCGCCATTTCACGTGCATTTTTAACTGCTGCTGCAACGTCTCTTTGGTGTCTGGTGCAATTTCCTGTTACACGTCTGGCACGGATTTTGCCGCGATCAGAAATGTATTTACGCAACAAATTAATGTCTTTGTAATCGATGTAAGTAATTTCTTTCTTGCAAAATGGGCAAGCTTTCATCTTCATCGGTTTTAAGTTCTTTGGTGCTGAACTCTTTCCGGTTCTAGATTGCTTGACTTGTTTTCTTGGCATCTATTTATCTTCTTTCTTAAAAGGGAGCTTCGTCGTTTGCGCCATTCCAGCCTGAACCTGCATCTGGAGTAGCCCATGGATCTTCACTTGCAGCGGCAGCAGAACTTGCTGGTGCAGAAGTATTACCACCAAAACTATTGCCGCCTTCGCGAGCAATCTTGGTAATTTTTGCAGTTGCATAACGCAATGCTGGTCCAACATCTTCAACTTCTAATTCCACAACTTGTCTTTCTTGTCCTTCTTTAGTTGTGTAAGAACGTTGTTTTAATTTGCCAGTTACCAGAACGCGAGCACCTTTAGTTAATGAATTAGTTACGTTTTCTGCGTGTTCACGCCAAACGTTGCAATTCATATAAACAGGATCGGAATCTTTCCATTCATTAGTTGTCTTATCCATGTAGCGAGATGAAGAAACAACAGTGAAGGATGCAACAGCTTGACCGTTTTTGGTGAAACGAAGTTCAGGATCGCGAACTAAGTTACCTACGATGGTTACGTTGATATCTCCTTGTGCCATTTCTATTTAGCCGATCTTGCTTCAGGGCGCACAACTTTGGTACGCATTACTGATTCATTTAGATTAAGTTGACGATCAAGTTCAGAAACAGCAAATGCTGAAGAAGTGATATCTAAAATTGCGTAGATTCCTTCTGTTTTCTTATTGATTTCAAATGCCAAACGGCGGCGTCCCCAAATATCAACTTTGTTAACTTGTCCGCCATCTTGGCGCACAACGTTAAGAAAAGTTTCCAAACTTGGGTTTACGGTTTTTTCTTCTAGTTCAGGATCAAGAATGACCATGACTTCATATTTACGCATGCTTTTTGCCTTCCCCCTTTGGACTAATTCGGTCAAAGCCATTTGCTTCGACAGGAGGCTAAAAATACGTACTACCTTTTCAAGCACAAGTCTTCAAATACTGACTACTTATGTTTGAGGTTCAAAGATTACCCGTGAGGCTTAACTGTGATGGTTTCGAGGTCATTAGCCTTGGATACAAATGACTCAATTAATTGGTGCCGCTTTTGGTTCTGACCCAGATCCTGTGAAACACGCTCAAAAAATCGGAGCTCAGTGTTTTCAAATCCAGGCAGGCGATCCCCAAGGTTGGAAGAAACCTGCCCTTGATTTTCCAGGGGGAGCAAAAGAATTAGTAGCTCAAGCAAAAGAATTAAAAATGGATATTTACATTCATGCGGCTTATGTCATAAATGTTGCCAGTACTAATAATCGAATCAGAATTCCAAGTAGAAAACTTTTACAACAAACAGTTGATTTAGCAGCAGAAGTAGATGCTAAAGGTGTAATCGTGCACGGTGGACATGTGACCAAAGATGATGATCCTGCCTCTGGATTTGATAACTGGCGTAAAGCTTGCGAACAAACTGAAATGCATGTTCCGGTATTAATTGAAAACACCGCTGGTGGATCTCACGCTATGGCTAGAACTAAAGAGAATTTAACAAATCTGTGGAAAAGTGTTGGTCACACTGATGTTGGTTTTTGTTTTGACACATGTCACGGTTGGGCTGCCGGAATTGAATTAAAAACTGCAATTAAAGAATTAAAAGCAATAACTAAAAGAATTGATTTAATTCATGCCAATGGTTCTCGAGATGAATTTGATTCATCCCGCGATCGCCATAGTAATTTTGCTGAATCCTTACTTCCCCAAGCTGAAATTGCTCAAGTTGTTAAAGATGCGGGTTGCAATGTGATTATTGAAACTGCTGAACCAGGCGTTAAAGACGATATTAAATTCTTATTAAAGCAGGTTGGTTAAATGTCTTTAATCTTAAAAGAAATTGATAAAGAAACTCATGTTGAATTCTTAAAGAATTACCAAACGTTTTCGTTCTTGCAATTGCCCTGCTGGGCTGAAGTAAAAAGTGGTTGGAAGTCAAAATCAGTTGGCTGGTTTTATGAAAGAAAGCTTGTAAGTGTTGGACTAATTCTTATACGAAATATTCCCAAAACTAAATGGTCATTGTTTTATTTACCTGAAGGTCCCGTGTTAGATCCAGATTATGCAAAAAATGTGGTTGATTGGTTAACCCCGTTAAGAGATTTTGCAAAAGAGTCTGGTGCATTTAATTTAAAACTTGGACCACAAGTAACAATAAATACTTGGGCGGCCTCGACAATTAAGTCTGCAATTTCAGACAATGTTTACAGACAATTCAAAGATGTTGAACCAGATCGCGTAAATCCATTTGGCCATGAGATTGGTACCAAACTAAGAAATCTTGGTGGCAAACAAATAGAGACAGATGGTGAAGGTTTTGGAGATGTTCAACCAAGATTTGTTTTCGCAATTGATGTTGAAGGAAAATCTGATGACGAGCTTCTTGCAACTTTCTCGCAAGAATGGCGCAGAAATATAAAGAAGGCTGAAAAAAGTGAAGTAAAGGTACGTCAAGCAAATTTTAGCGATCTAGAAACTTTTCATATCCTTTATAAAGAAACTGCTAAGCGAGATAAATTCACTCCTCGTCCTCTTAATTACTTCAAACAAATGTGGAAGTCACTTAATGAAAATTCAAATAATTTAGCGGAAATGCGCCTCTACATTGCTGAGCAAGAAAACATTTGTCATGCAGCTTGTTTATGGGTTCGAGTAGGTAAACATGTTTGGTACACCTACGGTGCTTCCTCAACTAGTGGTCGAGAACTAAGACCAAGCAATGCCATCCAGTGGCAAATGATGAGAGATGCCAGGGATGCAGGTGCCAGCATTTATGACATGCGTGGAATTGCTGCAACCTTGAATGAAAAATCACCTTTATTTGGATTGTTGCGCTTCAAAATTGGAACCGGTGGCAAAGTAATCCAATATGTGGGTGAATGGGATTTTGTTTTGAAGCCTTTAATTTATAAAGCATTTCGCGTAGCCTTAGCGCGAAGGGGTTAATTATGACTTTGTCACTTAACGTTGATAACAACCTTTGGACCAATCACATCAAAAGTGTTTTGAATACTTTTTCAATCAACAACAGTGAAGTAACCCCAGTTATTAAGGGCAATGGTTATGGAATTGGGAAACAAAACTTAGCTAAGAAAGCTAAAGAATTAGGAATGCAAACAGTTGCCGTTGGAACTGTATTTGAAGCAAAAAGTGTTTTAGAACAAGGAATTTCTCAAGTTTTAATCATGGATCCAATAAAAGATATAGATGAATTCGCCTTTAAAGAACTATCAGCTTTAAAACCATCTTCACTCTTGTTAACTATTTCTTGTCTTAAAGATGCGCAAAATGTAGGGAAAACTCCAATAGTTATTGAAGGAATTACCAGCATGAGCAGATTCGGACTTGGAATAAATGAATTAAGCCAGGTTTCAAATCTAAACATCAATGCTCTTTCTTTACACCTTCCTATAGAAAATCCTGCCAAAGGTAAAGTTAGTGAGATTTCTGATTGGATTAATGCTTATCAAACACATTGTCCAAGTGCAGACAAAGTTATTTACCTAAGCCATGTTTCAGAGTCTGAATTGAAGTCATTGACATCTAAATTTTCTGATTTTAAATTCAAATTAAGAATAGGCACCAAATTATGGATTGGCAATTTAAAAGCTTTTCAAATCAAATCTACAGTTTTAGAAGTGCACGAGCCTGTTACGCATAATTTTGGTTACCGCCAAAGAGGAATTACTAATAAAAACCGTTTAGTAATTGTTTCTGGTGGCACAGCACATGGAATTGGATTACAAGCGCCAAGATCTAATGTGACACTAAAGCAAAGACTAGTTGCAATACTTTCTGGAATTTTAGAAGCTTTTGATTATTCTTTGTCACCTTTTGTTATAAATGGCAAACAACGTTGGTTTGCAGAATCTCCACACATGAATGTGTCAATGTTAAAACTTCCTGCAAGTAGTGCTGTGCCTAAAGTTGGTTCAACAATTAGTGCTCAAGTAAGAATGACTACAACTAATTTTGATTGTGTTGTTATTAATTAACTAGTTGTTGGAGACGGCGTCGGTGTTGCTGTCACAGTCACTGTCACAGTTGGAGTTGGAGTAATTGTTATCGTTGCGGTTGGTGTTGGGGTAATTGTTGCCGTCGGAGTTGGTGTTGGAGTCACAACTAGAGTTGGCACAACTACAGGAATTAATGTTTCATCTGGATCTGGAATTGCAGGAGCAGTATTAATTGGAATTACTCCTGGCGATGGTGCAAATTCCAAAACTGGTAAACCAACATGTGCTGCTTTCATGTAAGCGGTCCACATTAAAGCTGGGAAAGATCCACCCGTAACACTTTTCATTCCACCAGTGCCAGCTAATGAAATTGGATTGCCACTGGCATCTTGTTTAACCATCATTACGGCAGTTGCTAATTGTGGTGTGTAACCAGCAAACCAAGCAGATTTATTGCCATCTGTTGTCCCAGTTTTGCCAGCAGCAGGTCTACCAATTGCTTTGGCTCTAACACCCGTTCCAACATTAATTACTTGTTGCAAAGCAAAAGAAACTTCATCAGCAACTTGGGTGGAATAAGCGCGTTTTGTTTCAGGGCTTATTTGGAAAAGTAATCCATCATTTGCCCCATATATTTCTTTGATCATTGTTGGTTTGGCATAAATTCCACGTGCTGCAAATGTGGCGTAAGCAGAAGCCACATCAAGAACGTGTGGGGAAGCTGTTCCTAAAACCAAAGTTATGTCATTAATCATTCCAGGAGTATCTGCTGGAATTCCTGCTCTTAATGTTGAATCAAAAACTTTATCTTTACCAATAGTTGATGCCAGATCAACATAAACTGTGTTAACACTATTTTCTGTTGCTTGTAACAAAGTAATTTGTCCAAAAGATTTTTTACTGTAATTATTTAATGTGTAGTCACCAAATGTTCTAGGTGAATCACCATTCCAAATAGTGTCCAGTGCAATTCCTTGTTCAAAAGCTGCAGCTAAAGCAAATGGTTTAAAAGTAGAACCAGCTTGAGCAATTGCTTGAGTTGCATTATTTAGTGGCTCAGTTACGTAATCAGGGCCTCCATACATTGCAACTACTTCACCAGTGCCGGGTCTAATTGAAGCCATACCAATTCTTAAACCTTCAGTTTTTGTAGTCGGTGCCTCTTTTGTTACACCATCAACCATTCCAGTTTGGGCTTGTTCTTCAAAAGTAGAAACAACTCTTAAACCTCTTAAGTTCAAATCATCTTCGGTGTATCCACGTTCTAACATTTCTTTTCTAATTGAATAAAGCAAATATCCGGGAATTGAATCAGGGAAAGTTAAAGTTTTGGCATCGGAATCACTAATTGCTTTTGATTTAGCCATGCCATTAATTACATACTGCCAACGATTAGTCCAACGATCTCTGTTCTCAATTTTTTCTGTAGCAGAAGGTGCTTGTAAAAGTGCAGCAAGTGCGGCACCTTGTGAAACTGAAAGTTGCGAAACATCAAGAGCAAAGTACGTTCTTGCAGCAGCTTGGATTCCATAAGCACCACGGCCAAAATATGCCGTATTTAAATAGGCTTCTAATATCTGACCTTTTGATTCTACAGATTCAAGCTTTATTGCTAGAACTAATTCTTTAACTTTTCTGATGATACTTTTTTCTTGAGTTAAGAAAGCTAATTTTGCATATTGTTGAGTAATGGTGGATCCACCAACTCTGGTTCCAGAAAAAATATTTGAAAATAAGGCTCTGGCAAAACCCTGAATGGAAAATCCTTTATGGCTATAAAAACTTCTATCTTCTGCAGCTAATACGGCAGCTTGCACATGTATTGGAACTTGAGTTAATGCAACATCTGTTCTGTTGTATTCACCAAATCTGCCAATTTCTTTTTCACCATCTGCCCACATCACGATTGTGGTTTGGGCGCGCGCTACTTCTTTAGGTGTAGGAATTTGGGTAACTGAAACTGCAAATGCTAAAAGAGCACCACCAACAACTGCAGCGAGTAGTCCAAGAGTGACAATTCCGCCAAATAAACGCCATTTAACTTTTGATTGTTTTCTTGGTCTTCTTTGTGGTGGGCGAGGAGTTGGTTGACCGCGTTTTACCACTTAATTAATCCAACCAATCTGCCGGTTTCTTGAGCGGGCGTCGAGATCTTCCATCGCCCAAAACGTAGGAACTATAAACATGATTCCAACTACAACCTTGACACACTTCTACGACAAATACCTTTATTTGACCATGTTCTTTACTCATTCGTAATAAATCGTGTGGAGATTTTATTCTTCCCGAAAATGGTCCTAGCTCTTTTCCAAAAACATAGGAAATTTCAATCAAATTAACAATTTCGCACACGGGGCAAATTCGTTTTGTTGTTACGCCATGAAACAGTGCGGCTTTTCTTAAATAAGGATCAGCATCACATAAATCAGTTTTTAAAACTCTGCCGCTTTTCCAAGCCTGAACTGATGATCTTCTTTGCAGCGCATAATTAATTACTTCGCGCGGAATTGAAGGATCTTCGATTTGGTTTTCAGTAGCTGTCGACATGCCAATAATCCTAAACTAATTAGGAGTTCTTTGCCCACCAAGTTTTTAACTCCTCAGTGGCTTTCTCTAAACCTAGGATTCCTTTATCAAGTCTTAAATCAAGCAGGAATTGATAAGCCTTACCTACTTCTGGGCCTGGCTTAATGTTTAAGACCTTCATAATTTCAGCACCATCTAATTCTGGTCGCATACTCTTTAGTTCTTCTTGCTTAGATAATTCAACAATTCTTTGTTCTAAATCGTTATAGGCATTTCGAAGCGTTTCTGCTTTTGCTTCATTTCTAGTTGTGCAATCTGCTCTAGTGAGTTTATGTAAGCGAATTAATTGTTCTTCAGCATCTCTGACATATCTTCTTACCGCAGAATCTGTCCATTTGCCATCTCCATAACCATGAAACCTTAAATGTAATTCAATTAATAAACAGACCTGTTCAATAATTTCATTTGAATAACGTAGTTTCTCTAAACGTTTTTTTGCTAATCGAGCACCAACTACTTCGTGATGATGAAACGAAACTCTGCCTTCGCCTTCAAATTTTCTAGTTTTAGGTTTACCAATATCATGCAAAAGTGCTGCAATTCTTAAAATTAGATCAGCTTCAATTTGTGGTTGGTGTTTATTTTCTAAATCAATAACTTGATCCAAAACAGTTAAGCTGTGTTGGTAAACGTCTTTGTGGTGATGATGTTCATCAATTTCTAGTTTTAATGCTGGAAGCTCTGGTAAGAAATGTTCAGCCACACCAGTTTCAACTAATAATTCTATTCCGGGTCTTGGCTTATCAGTAAGTAGTAATTTATTGAATTCGTCATTAATTCTTTCCATTGAAACAATTTTTAATCTGTCAGCTAATGTTTTCATTGCTTCTACTAAATCTGCTTGTGGTTTTAAATCAAGTTTGGACATAAATCTTGCAGCTCGCAACATTCTTAAAGGATCTTCAGAAAAAGAAATTTGGGCATCAAGGGGAGTTCTCAAAATTTTATTATTTAAATCAGTTAAACCGTTATAAATATCCACTAATTCAAAATTAGGTAATCGTAATGCCATTGCATTTATTGTGAAATCTCTTCTTGCTAAATCTTCTTCTAAGGTTTTACCAAATTCCACACTTGGTTTTCTCGAAGTATCTTCATATTGTTCTGTTCTATAAGTTGTTATTTCAAAAACATAGTCTTTTACTTTGGCACCAACTGTGCCAAATTTAATTCCCACATCCCAAATTGAATCTGCCCAACCTTTTAAGCACTTTTGAATTTCTTCAGGTTTTGCATTTGTTGTTAAATCAAGATCTTTAACAAGCTTTCCCAACACTGCATCTCTAACTGGTCCACCAACTAATGAGATTTCAAAACCGTTTTTGGAAAATATTTCACCGAGCTCTTTTAAAAGATCAGCACTTTCACCCAGTGCACTCAAGATGCGATTTGAGGCTGTTGAATTGTTTTCGCTAATGCTCACGCATGAGAGCCTAGAACCACGCGTTATTCCTGAAGGGATGCCTCAAAGTTTTGGGCGCGTCACCTATTCTTCAAGATGTGAAACAAATAAAGAAGCGATTAATTGCACTATTTATTGCCCCTTTACTAGTTTCATCAATTGCAATTCCAAGTGCTGCAGCTACTGATTCTGTTGAAGTTCTACTGGAGTTAGTCACTCCTTATGCGCCAGTTGGAAGCGAGACGGTTCTCTTCCAAGGAACATATAGAAATAGAACAAGTGCAAACTTAACTAATTTATCCCTAAGACTTCTTTTGTCAGATCCCATCGTAAATAGAAGTGCACTAAACACGGCCCTTAATTCACCATTGCCAGCAGAGCTAACTCCCAAAGGTCAGGTTTATAAAGTTGCAGATTTAAAACCAGGCGCTATTGCTCCTTTTTCAATTGGTATTAACGCGGCGCAACTTCTAAGTAAAGGCCCCGGAGCTTATTTAGCAGGCTTTCAATTAATAAGTGGCGAGGAAAGTCTTGGCTCAGCCTTCACAGTAATTCCTTATCTTCCAGATAGAAATTTTGTAACACCACTTGGAATTACGTTGTTGTGGCCCGTAACCGCGCCACCTTTAAGAGATGGGGACGGGGTTTTATTGGATGAAACAATTCCAACTTCGACAACTGCAACTGGTCGACTCAGAAATATTTTAGATGCCGGAAAAGTAAATAGCGTTGTTTGGATGCTTGATCCTGATTTATTAGATTTAGCAGATAAAGCCTCTAAGGGTTATTTTGTTAAGACCTCAAAAGAAAATATTAATGGAATTTATGTTAATGAAATAGCAACCTGGTTTAATGAATTAAAAACATCAGTCGCATCTAAAGAGCGTTGGTCAATGACTTATGCCAACGCAGATTTAGCCTCGATGCAGCAAAATAAAGCGAAAAGTGCTTTTGAACAATCAGTAACGATTGCTCGAGTCACAACCGAAAGAAAACTTGGATTTACCACTGGTGGCACATTTCTTTTTCAAGATAAATTTCCTGTTTCGGAAACTGTAATTGGATTAGCAAACTCTTTAGGAACCAATGCAATCGTGTTACCAGATACTGCATTACCGCCAGTTGTAGGAACAACTTTTACCCCTTCTGGTACAGCAACAGTTGAAACTCCAAATGGTCGTGTAAAAGTTTTCTTAACTGATTCACTTCTTTCTAATGCCTCTGAAAACAAGGTTGAAAATGCTGCTCAAACAAGTTTTCAAAGACAAAGACTTTATGCCGATACATTATTAATTGCGTTGCAACTACCAAATGTTGAAAGAAACATTATTGTTTCACCAAATGCTTATTGGGAGCCAACAAATGAAGGGGCCTCGGTCTTTGCGTCTTCTATAACAGGAGCGCCGTGGGTAAAAAATGTTGAAGCTTGGAATGTGTTAAGTAAAGATGTTTCAACTGTGGAACGTGACAATTTCTTAACCAACATTGCTGCTAAAAATGTTGAATTAAAAGCTGACCAAATGACTCGTATTAAAAAGGGTCAATCATTGCTTGCTCAATTAACTGGGCTTTTTGAACAACCAGGAGTAATCAGTGTTGATTTTGCAACCGCAATTCTTAGAGCAGGATCTCAATATTGGCAAAATGCGCCAAGCCAGGCAAGAGATTTTATAAACAGTATTAATGAAACTTTGACTTTAAGTAGAGATAAAGTTCGAATTTTGGCTGGAAACTCAGTAGTGCTTCCAAGTGATAAAGGACCAATTCCAATAACTATTGCTAACGATTTTGCTGAACCTGTAATTGTTAAATTAAGCGCTAAAGGAACACCGTCATTTAGATTTAAATCTGATGAATTAGAACCAATAACAATTCCTGCAAATAGTAAGCAAAGTTTAAGTTTTACTGGCTCTGTGCAAGGAACAGGAGCAGTTGATGTCACATTACAGCTTTATACCCGTGATGGTGTCAAATACGGTGAGCCAAAAATAATTTCTGTTAGATCTGCTGCCTACAGTACTGTTGCTACTTACTTCACTGGAATTGCATTTCTTGCTTTAATTCTTCTATCTGCCATTTCAATATTTAAACGAATTAGATTGGCTAGAAAAAATGCCAAATAAATCAATTGCAGCCAATAGCACTTGGATGGCGCTAGGCACAATTTCTTCAAGAATTACCGGAGTAATTCGTTCCGCTGCGGTGATTGCAGCAATTGGTTTTGGCACTTTTGCTGATGCTTTTTCAATTGCTAATTCACTTCCCACAATTGTTTATGTAGTTGTAGTAGGTGGTGCAATTAATAGTGTTTTTGTACCGCAATTAGTAAGGCATATGAAAAATGATTCTGATGGCGGAGTTTCCTATACAAACAAATTATTAACTCTTGTTGGGTTAATTCTTTTTGCTTTAACTGCTGTCGCAGTTCTCCTTGCCCCACAAATTGTTAATATTTATGCCCCAAATTCTTGGTCACCAGAAACCTTAAATCAATCTGTATTTTTTGCAAGATTGTTATTGCCACAAATTTTCTTTTATGGTCTTTACAAATGATTGCCACTGCAATTCTATTTATTTATATTGCACATGATGTAACAGTTTCTAGTTCTTTCACAAATCAAGAAATGACAATTCTTGGTGTTGGAACCACATTAGGAGTTATGGTGCAGGCAATTTCTTTAATTCCAGCGTTACGACTCGTTAAATATAAATTCAACATAAATACCAAATTTAAAGGAGCGGGTTTAACAACTGCTGGACATCTTGCTTTTTGGACAATTGGTTATGTGATTGTTAATCAAATAACTTATGCAATTATTACAAGATTGGCGGCAGGGGCTAATACTTTAGAAAATAGTATTGGTTTTACTTCTTACCAAAATGCTTTTCTAACTTTTATTCTTCCTCATTCAGTAATTGCAGTATCTCTTGTTACGGCACTTTTGCCTCGATTTAGTGACATGGCAAATAGTGTAGAAATAAATAAATTATCTAATTCAATTAATAAAGCATCACTTTCTTTAGTTTCTCTGATGTTGCCAATTTCTGTGATCATGTTCTTTATCGGTCAACCTTTAGCTCAATTGCTTTTTGCCCGAGGAGCCGCGTCAGTTGCTGATGCTAGAAGTACAGGATTTTTATTAAGTATTTTTGCAATCGCGCTGGTTCCGTTTTCTATTTTTTACTTATTACTTAGAGGTTTTTATGCATTGGAAGATACAAAGACTCCTTTCTATATAAATATTGTGCTCAACATTATTAACTTAAGTGCAGCAATTTATTTGTTCAATTACTTACCAGAAAACAATAAAGTCGCTGGACTTGTTATTGGATATGTTGCTTCATATATGTTCACCACCCCTCTTCTCTGGTACTTCCTTAACAAGAAACAACTCAATTTAAGGACTTCGAAATTTGTTAAAGAAGCTTTAAAGCCTGTGATTGCTTCGGCATTAATGGGACTTTCTTTATATTTCATTGGTATCCAACTAGATCTTTTCTCTGAAAAAAGTTCCTTCCTTGATGCCTTAATCCCAGTAATTGCTTGGGGCGTATCTGGTTCATTGATTTATTTTGTGCTCAGTTTTATATTCAAAATTGAGATAATTACAAATACCTATAGGAAATTAATTAAATAGCATTTATCTTTAATGAATGACAGCACTTTCCCCAGTACGAAATTTAATTGAAGTTGAAGACAAAGACTTATTAAAACTTTATATTAACGGTGAAATTGAAGCTTTGTCTGAATTATTTAAACGCCATAATTCTAAAATGAAAACAATTGCTTACCGAATTACCAAGAACAGTGCAGATGCAGAAGATGTTGTACAAAATGCTCTAATTTCTGTAATGAGATCTGCTCATAAATTTAGAGGAGAAGCTGCTGTTTCAACTTGGTTGTTTCGAATTGTGACAAATGCTGCAATTGACAAACTTAGATCAATAAAAGCTCATCCTTTATATGAATTACCAAACGATTTACCATTACTAACAAGTGAAATTAGTGTTAAAGATTTATCCCTGGATTTAGTGCAAGCTTTGAAATCATTACCTGAAAATCAAAGAAACGTAGTGCTATTAATTGATGTCGCCGGTTGGACAATTGCTGATGTTGCACAAAAACTTAAATGCGCCCCAGGAACTGTAAAAAGTAGATGCCACCGGGCTCATGCCAAACTTGCCCAAGAGTTGCACCTGCATCACTAAAGCGCGTCAGAAGTTGAAGGCTAATTAATAAAGACTAGAATTAGAACCTAAACAATATTTATATAGAAAATTAGGTTTTCGTGAGCAAAGTAGAACCAGTAGTAATCATCGGAAGTGGCCCTGCCGGTTACACCGCAGCAATTTATGCCGCACGTGCTCAACTTTCCCCAATACTTTTAGAAGGCTCAGTTACTGCCGGTGGTGCCTTAATGAACACTACTGAAGTTGAAAATTTTCCAGGATTTCAAAAAGGAATCATGGGTCCTGCGTTAATGGAAGAAATGCGTGCTCAAGCAGAAAAGTTTGGCACACGCTTTGTAACAGATGATGCAGTAAAAGTTGATTTAAAAGGTGAAGTTAAAACAATTCAAGACGGAAGTGGCAACACTTATCTTGCAAAATCAGTAATTCTTGCAACTGGTTCTGGTTACAAAAAAATTGGTTTACCAAAAGAAGAAACTTTAAGTGGTCGTGGTGTTTCTTATTGTGCAACTTGTGATGGATTCTTCTTTAAAGAACAAGCAATCGCTGTTGTTGGTGGTGGAGATTCTGCTTTAGAAGAAGCAACTTTCTTAACTAGATTTGCTTCCAAGGTTTATTTAATTCACAGAAGAAATGATTTAAGAGCTAGCAGGATTATGCAACAAAGGGCTCAAAATGATCCCAAGATTGAATTTGTGTGGAATTCCCAAGTTATAGATATTTTAGGTGAAGAAAAAGTAACGGGTGTAAGAATTAAAGACACTGTTACTGGAGATGAAAAAAATCTTGAATTAACAGGTTTATTTGTAGCGATTGGACACGTTCCAAGATCTGAATTACTGATTGGGCAAATTGATTTAGATGCAAACGGTTATGTAAAGACCCAATCTGAATCAACTAAAACTAATATTGATGGAGTATTTGCTTGTGGTGATTTGGTTGACCATGTTTATCGTCAAGCAATCACAGCCGCAGGAACAGGTTGTCAAGCAGCGTTAGATGCTGAACGCTTCTTAGCAAGTCAAGGCATTTTTTCAGCATAAGAAAAGGAAAACAAAAATGGCAACAAAGATTTTGACAGATGCAACTTTTGCAGACGAAATTAAAAATGCAACAACACCGATATTGGTTGATTTCTGGGCTGAATGGTGCGGTCCTTGCAAAATGATTGCTCCTATCTTGGAACAGGTTGCTGCAGAAAATGAAGGCAAAATTGTCATCGCCAAATTAAACGTGGATGAAAATCCTAAAACTGCTCAAGCTTTAGGTATTACTTCAATTCCAACCATGAATATTTACAAAGGTGGCCAGATAGTAAAAACCATCGTGGGAGCAAAGCCAAAACCTGCTCTATTGGCAGACCTCGCAGCTTTCCTTTAATCACAACGGGTTTACTTAGCCTGTGAGCGAAAAAAGACCTTTATTTCGAAAAGGCGATCAAGGACCAGCTGTTGCTGAAATCTGTGATCGTCTACTTCGAATAGGTGCAATTACCAAACCGTCAAATGTAATTGATGAAACCGTTGATGCGGCCATTAAAGAATTTCAACAATCTCGTGGCATAACTGTTGATGGCATTGTTGGTCCAGAAACTTTCAGAAGATTAGAAGAAGCTCGTTGGTCGATAGGGGATCGAATCTTAAGTTTTACACCAGGACATTTAATTCATGGTGATGATGTTTCAAGTTTGCAAAGAAAACTTTCTGACTTTGGTTTTGATTCCGGAAGAATTGATGGCATCTTTGGTAAAAATACTGAAAATGCTTTGAAAGAATTACAAAAAAACGTAGGCATTTCAATTGATGGAGTTTGTGGTCCAGAAGTTTTCAAAGCAATTGAAAGACTAAATCGAGTTGTGGTCGGTGGAACCCCTGAGCACTACCGCGAAGAAATACATCATCTTCCTAGAAGAACAGGTGTTAGTGACAAAGTAGTAATTATTGATCCAGGGCATGGTGGAGACGATCAAGGATTATCAGGGCACTCTTTAACTGAAAGTTTTGTTTCCGCTGATATTTCACAAAAAGTTGAAGGAAAACTTGCTGCTCTTGGCACAACTGTTTTATTAACCAGAATGACAAAAACAAATCAAGTAATTGATGAACAACAAAGAGCAGTGTTTGCTAATAACAGCAACGCTGATTTAGTTGTAAGTATTCATACTGATTCAATTAAAAATCCTTCAGGCAATGGTTGCGCTTCTTATTATTTTGGAAATGAAGCATTAGGGCAAAAATCTTCCATGGGACAAAGATTTGCCAATCTTGTGCAAACAGAAATCATTAAAACAGTTGGTTTAAAAGATTGTAGAGTACACGCCAAAACTTGGGATTTATTAAGAATGACCAGAATGCCATCAGTAAGAATTGAAGTTGGTTATTTAAGTAACACCAATGATGCAGTAAAACTTGCTGATGCCAATATAAGAGATTTAATTGCCTCAAGTATTTCCGAAGCTATTATTTCTTTCTTTGAACCTGTTAAAAACTAGTTCTTTTCTATTTCGTCGACAATTCTTCGTAAGTCTTCCAGAGTTGAAAACTCGATAACAACTTTTCCTTTAGCTTTACCCATTGTTATAGAAACTCTTGTGTCTAATTTGTCGCCTAAGCGATCTGCTAAATCTTTTAATCCTGGAGCTTTTAAAGGGGCAAGTTTTTTTGCGGCAGTTCCTGCTGGCCCGCCAACTGCTCCAATAGAAACTATTTCTTCTGTGGCTCTGACAGATAATCCTTCGGCCACGATTCTTGAAGCAAGGGTTTCAATATCTGCACTTTGAGCTAAACCAAGCAAAGCTTTGGCATGACCTGAGGACAAAACTCCTGCGGCCACACGTTTTTGCACCATGGGAGGCAATTTCAATAAGCGCATGGTGTTTGTTACTTGAGGACGAGATCTGCCTAATTTGGCCGCTAATTCTTCTTGGGTGCCACCAAAATCTTCTAATAATTGTTGGTAAGCAGCAGCTTCTTCTAAAGGATTTAGTTGAGCTCGATGCAAGTTTTCTAACAAAGCATCACGAAGCATATGAGTGTCTTGGGTGTCTCTAATAAGAGCAGGAATTTTTGTAAAGCCAGCTAGTTTTGCTGCTCTAAATCTTCTTTCACC
>JAPLAV010000055.1 GCA_026393095.1 Actinomycetota bacterium
CCAATGGCATCTAGCTCTGCTTGTTCTAAGAAATTTTTGATTTCTGCATATTCTTCTTCAGTTTCTCCTGGGAAACCAACAATGAAATTACTTCTAATACCAGCTTCAGGACTGATTTTTCTAATACTTTTAATTAAGTTGAGGAAATCTTTAGTGCCACCAAAGCGTTTCATTCTTCTTAATACATCTGTATGGGCATGTTGAAAAGATAGATCAAAATATGGCACAACTTTGTCTGTTTTAACTATTGCTTCAATCAAAGATGGTCTCATTTCAGCAGGTTGCAAATATGACAATCTGATCCAGTCAATTGATTCAATTTTGGCAATCTCAGGCAAGAGCGTTTCTAAGAGACGAATATCGCCTAAGTCTTTGCCGTAGCTGGTGGTGTTTTCACTTACTAGGAATAATTCTTTGACTCCATTTTGTCCCAACCAGGCTGCTTCTTCCAATATTTCTGAAGGTCTGCGGGAAAGATATGAACCTCTAAATCTTGGAATTGCGCAAAATGTGCAACGACGATCACAACCTGAAGCAAGTTTTAATGGTGCTGTTGGTTTGTCATCAAGTCTGAATCTGTTTAAGGGTTGTTCTATTTTCTTTTCACTTCGAGCAGTTGGTGAAATTGGGAGAAGTAATCTTCGATCTTGGGGAATTGGCGCTTGTGGTCTATTTCCACTTAACACTTCATTTAATCTGGCAGTGATTTGGTCATAGTCATCAAAACCTAAAATGGCATCTGCTTCAGGAAGTGCTTTTTCTAATTCATTTCCATATCTTTCAGCCATGCAGCCAACTGCTAGAACAGCTTTGACATTGCTGTTTTGCTTTAAATCATTTGCTGCCAAAAGTGTGTCAATGCTGTCTTTTTTTGCGGCTTCAATAAATCCACAAGTGTTAACAAATACGGCATCGGCATCACTTGGTTCTTGAACTAATTCAATACCGTCTTTTGATAACCGAGCGGCTAATTCTTCGCTATCAACTTCATTACGTGCACAACCTAAAGTAACGATGGCTACGCGTGTTGACATTGTGATTACAGCCTAAAGAAAGTACTCAAGGGACGCTACCGCCAGGTATGAGTCGTCCCTTAAGAAATTACTGAACTGGACCTTCTGGTCCAAACTCAACTCTGACAACTTCTCCGTTGCCACCTGCTTTTCCTAAAGCTTGTCCATTAACTGTCAAAGTTATTGCACCAGCATTTCCGAGCAATAATTTCACACCATCAACGCTACCTACACGTTGTTCTTGACCTTCTCTGATTATTCCTTCAAAAAGTTCAACACCATTAATATCTGTGGCTCTTACCCAACTGCTATTTCCTTCAGCTTTGATCAAAACATCAACACCAGGAGCTGGAACGTTAGCTGTTAAGTTTTCTGCTGCTTTGGTGATTGCAGGTTTTGGTGTTGGAGTTGCAGTAACTTCAGCAACTAATTCTTGAGGTGTATTAAATGAAGAAACAATTACCGAACCAATGGCAATGACTGTGATGATTCCTAATGTGGAAGCCATCATTAATGACCAATTGGTGCCTGATTTGGCACGGAAATTTTCTAATGGTTGAAAGAAACTTCCAGAAAATTGTGAATTTTTATTTTGTTGTTCAGCAACAACCGAAGCGACTTCTAATACTTCAGTCTCCGGTGCAAGCACCGGTTGATCAAAAGGGGATTCACCAGCTCCAGAAGCTGGATAAAGGGCCATAAGTTCATCAGGATTTAAATCCAAGACTTGTGCCATGACGCGGATATGACCGCGCACATAAACATCTGCGCCTACTTTTTCAAATTCATCTTTTTCAATATGTTTAACTAAAACTTCACGTATACGAACTTGTGCACTCAACTCAGAAATGGTTATACCTTTAGATTCACGCGCAAAGCGCAAACGGCTACCGATTGAATCTTGCATTTAGCACCTCCCACCTGAATGGCTATCGAATCATCAAAGGGTACCACCTATGTTCGCTATGGCGAATAGGCGGTGTTTCTGTGATTAGAGTGACTATTTCAGGGTAGCCCTATGGCTGTAAGACGACAAGGCCTGGCAAGTGAATTAAGCGTTAACTTCGCCTCGAAGGGATGCCAATGTTTCTACGAGCTCTTCAGGCTTAACCAGTACTTCACGGGCTTTAGATCCTTCACTAGGTCCCACGATGCCACGATCTTCCATCAAATCAATTAGTCTTCCTGCTTTAGCAAAACCAACTCTTAGTTTTCTTTGCAACATCGAAGTGGAACCAAGTTGGGTTGAAACAACTAATTCAGCTGCTGAAAGTAATAAATCAAGATCATCACCAATATCGTTTTCCACACTTGATCTAGTTGGATTTACGTGCAACACATCATCTCTGTATTCAGGTTCTGCTTGGTTGGTCCAATGAGAAACAATTGTTCTAATTTCAGTTTCTGAAACAAATGCACCTTGAATTCTGGTTGGTTTGGATGCACCCATAGGCAAGAACAAACCATCGCCTTGACCAACTAATTTTTCTGCCCCTGGTTGATCCAAAATAACTCTAGAATCAGCCAAACTTGCTGTGGCAAAAGCTAATCTGCTGGGCACGTTAGCTTTAATCAAACCTGTTACAACATCAACACTTGGACGCTGGGTTGCAATCACTAAATGAATTCCTGCTGCTCTTGCAAGTTGAGTAATTCGCACAATCGCATCTTCAACATCTCGAGGTGCCACCATCATAAGATCTGCTAATTCATCAACTACCACTAATAAATATGGGTAAGGTTCAGGAGCTGGTTTGTCCCCAATTGAATTAACCTTGCCAGCTTTTACTGCTTTGTTGTAATCATCAATGTGTCTGAAACCATGGGCATGAAGTGCGTCATATCGAACTTCCATTTCTTTAACAACCCATTGCAAAACTTCTGCTGCTTTTTTCGGGTTGGTCACAATTGGAGTAATCAAATGAGGAACTCCTGCATAAGCTGCTAATTCAACACGCTTTGGATCAATCAAAATTAGTTTTGCTTCATCAGGAGTTGAACGCATCAAAATTGAAGTAACTAAAGCATTTATGCAAGAAGATTTTCCAGCACCAGTAGCACCTGCTACTAAAATGTGTGGCATCTTGGCCAAGTTCGCACAAATTACTGAACCTTCAACGTCTTTTCCTAAACCAACAACTAAAGGATGTTTCTCATCTGTGGCAACGGGAGAATTTAATAAATCAGCAAGAGCAACTAATTCACGGTCCTGATTTGGAATCTCAATACCAATGGCAGATTTTCCAGGAATTGGTGACAAAATTCTCACATCAGCACTTGCAACTGCATAAGCAATATTTTTACTTAAAGCAGTTACTCTTTCTACCTTTACCGCAGGCCCAAGTTCTACTTCATATCTAGTAACAGTTGGTCCGCGAGAAAACCCTGACACAGTCGCATCAATATCAAATTGTGAGAAAACTTTGGTTAAGGATTCAACTACCCCATCGTTGATTTTACTTCTAGTTTTTGGAACCGGTCCTGGTTTCAAACAGGAAGCTGGTGGAAGTTTGTAATTCTTTTCGGCTTTAATGGCCATCTGTTTTGCAACTGGTTTAACAACTGGCTTTAGGTGTACAACGTTATCTTTAACTATTTGAATTGGCTGAGTTGAATCAACAGAAGATACAACTGGAATTGGTTGAGTTGAATCCATATCAAATTCGTCAACATGATCTGTGATTACAGGAGATGCTGCAAAAGGAATATCATCAACCAAGACATC
>JAPLAV010000012.1 GCA_026393095.1 Actinomycetota bacterium
CCAAAAACTCTAGTTTGGGAATTATCTAAATGGAGAAATAAACAAGAAGGTAATCCCCCAATTCCAGAATCAAGCATTACTAAAGAACCAAGTGCAGAATTGCGCCCTGGTCAATTAGATAGTGATTCACTTCCAGATTATGAAAAACTAGATCCGATGATTAATGCTTACGTGGAGCAAGATCAAGGTGCGTTTGAAATGGCAACCAAAGGATTAGATAAGAATTTAATTGAAAAAGTCTTGAAACTGATTGATCAAGCAGAATACAAAAGACGCCAATATCCACCCGGCACCAAGATTTCAACCAAAGCATTTGGTCGAGATAGAAGACAACCAATTACTAATAGTTGGAGAGAAAGTCTCTAGTAATTAACCCTTACTTGCAGTTGTAGCAATAACTCTGACACAATTAAGTTCTACCTAGATAAATCCGGGGACCAAGAAATTTGGCTTCGAGAGGAAAATGGTTATGACACGTATTTCTGTTAATGACCTATCTTCCTTTAAACAATCCAAAAAACGTTTCACAGTTCTTACAAGCTATGACTCTTTGACTGCTTCTTTGTTCGACGAATCTGGAATCCCAGTTTTATTAGTAGGTGATTCTGCAGCCAATCTAGTTTTTGGTTACGACTCAACTGTGCCAATCACTGTTGAAGAAATGCTACCAATTGTTAAAGCAGTTGCCAGATCAACGACAAAAGCAATGGTTGTAGCAGATATGCCATTTGGTTCATACCAAACTTCCATATCAATAGCACTTGAATCAGCGACAAAGTTTTTAAAAGCGGGAGCTCAAGCAGTAAAGCTTGAAGGTGGACTAAGAGTTGCTGAAACTGTTTCTCATCTTGTTGAATCTGGAATTCCTGTCATGGGACACATCGGTTTAACTCCACAATCAGTAAACGTTTTTGGTGGATACAAAGTTCAAGGTCGTGGTGAACAAGCAGAAGCACTATTGCAAGATGCCAAAGCATTAGAAAACGCTGGTGTTTTTTCAATTGTTTTAGAAGCAATACCAAGTGAATTAGCTAAACAAATAACTGAATCTGTTTCTATTCCTACTATTGGAATTGGTGCAGGATCAGACACTGACGCTCAAGTTATGGTTTGGCAAGACTTAGTTGGATTAACTCCTGGGCCAAAGCCTAAATTTGTGAAGAATTACCTAAACCTTCGCCAAGAAATAGAAAAAGCGGTTAAAGATTTTAGTTCTGATGTTGCATCAGGTAAATACCCCGATAAAGATCACTCTTACGAATAAAGTTATTTCTTTAAAGTCGCAAAAACAGAATCAAAGAATTCAGCGAATTTAACTGACTCAGTTAACGGCAGCAGCCAAGCTTCTTGACCTCTGATTTTCTTGGCAAAGGAATCAGCCATTAATTGATATGGATCACAGGCTGCAAAGTCTTCAACTTTTTTGCCATCTTTGTTCTCAATTATTAAAGTGCTTGGATTGTTATGAGAAACAAAAGCATCATTTCCGCCTGTGGAAATTGTTCCTTCAGTTCCAGTGATTAATAAAGTAATTTTGTTAGGAATATTCATGGAAGTTAGCGTTGTAGCTTTAACTTCCCCAATTGTGTAAGTAGCTTTTAAGGTTTCATCACTTCCACCTGGATGCCAGGTAACTTCAGTTGCAATGTCTTTTACTGGCGCAAAATCAGTTATCCAAAGTGGTGCAACTGCAGAATATGGACCAAGGTCATAAAGACTTCCGCCCCCTAATTCAGGAACTGTTCTGATGTTTCCTTCATCAAGACCGTCATAGGTGAAACTTGCATCAATTGCAGTAATTTTGCCAATAACGCCTGAATCAACTAATTGTTTGATTCTTACAGTTCGTGGATGCCATCTGTTCCAACTTGCTTCCATAAGTAATTTTCCAGTTGATTCAGAAATCTTGATAGCTTCTTTTAATTCTTGAGCATTCATTGCTATTGGTTTTTCACATAAAACGTGTTTGCCAGCTTGCATTGCCTTTATTGACCAAGGAATGTGAAGTGAATTAGGAAGAGAAATATAAACGGCTTCAACTTTTGGATCATCAATTAATTCTTGGTAATCGGTATAAAACTTTCCACTTGGAGAAAGTGCTTTTGCTCTGTTCTCATCTTTTCCTGCTACTGCATAAATTTCACCAACAGTTGAATTCATTAAGGCAGGATATAGAGCTTTTCTAGCAATTGAACCTGCGCCAATAAAACCAAATCTAACTTTTTCCATTTATATATTCCTTTTTATTTGTAAGCAACAACGTTTGATTTAATGGTTCCTAACCCATCAATTCCAGTTTCAACAACTTGACCAGGTTTTAAATACTTTTCAGGCTTATGTCCCATGCCCACACCTTCAGGAGTTCCAGTGTTGATGATGTCTCCTGCTTTTAATTCCATAAATTGAGAGATGTACCAAACGCAATGATCGATTCCAAAAATCATGTCACTGGTTTTAGAGTCTTGGCGTTTTTCCCCATCAACAGTTGACCAAAGTCTGACATCTGTTGGATCGAATTCATCGGTTGTGACAATCCAAGGACCAACTGGATTAAAAGTTGGGAAGGATTTTCCCTTTACCCATTGACCACTTCTTTCAATTTGCCAATGACGCTCAGATACATCTTGAGAAATGGTGTAGCCAAGAATGTGTTCTTTAGCTTGTGCAGGAGATTCTAAGTAAAGAGCATCTTTCCCAATTACTACACAAATTTCAACTTCATAATCTGTTTTGACAGAATTAGGTGGAATAACAATGTCATCAAATCCACCAATAACAGTGTCTGGTGCTTTCATAAAAATTACTGGCTCTTTTGGTGGTTCTGCCCCTGATTCTTTAGCATGCTTGGCGTAGTTAAGCCCTACACAAATTGCTTTAGTTGGTCTTGCAACTGGAGAACCAAGTCTGTAATCAGCGATCTTAACTTTTGGTCTACTTGTTAAATCAAGTTTCTTTAATTTATCTAAGGCACCATTTGAAAGGGTTTCACGATTAAAATCGGCAACAACATCATCGACAAAGACAGCTTCAGTATCACTTACAACAATGGCCGGTTTTTCAAAACCAAATTTACCTAAACGAGCTAATTTCAATTTAATTCCCTTCGCTGCGTTTAGATTACTGGTTTACTCGGATTAAGAAAAGAGCACCTAAGGAAGTTGCTCCTTAGATAGCAGTGATGCTTGTTTGGACTATGATTTCGAATTAAAGGAGAGTCCAAGTGATATTCGATGTTGTCGTAGAAATCCCCGCAGGCAGTCGTAATAAATACGAAATCGATCATCGCACTGGTGAAGTTCGACTTGATCGAATGCTCTTTACCGCAACTCGATTTCCACATGATTATGGTTTTGTAAAAAATACTCTTTCAAATGATGGCGATCCACTCGATGCCTTAGTCATGCTCGATGAACCGACATTTCCAGGCTGCGTTGTTTCTTGTCGAGTTATTGGAATGTTTCGTATGACGGATGAAAAAGGTGGCGATGACAAACTGCTCTGCGTTGCTGCTGGAGATATTCGCAAGTCATATTTGACTGATCTTAAAGATGTCCCAGTGTATGAATTAGAAGAAATTAAGCACTTCTTTGAAGTTTATAAAACTCTTGAACCAGGCAAAGAAGTTCACGGCGGTGAATGGGTTAACCATGACGCTGCAGAGCTTGAAATTAACGCGTCATACAAAAGATATAAGGATTCGCATTAAATAAGCCACTTGTTAGCAAGTGG
>JAPLAV010000074.1 GCA_026393095.1 Actinomycetota bacterium
AAATGCCAAAAGGACTTTTCCAGCAGCTGATGCGTGAAAGGGAACTTTTTGCCCAACCCAGTTTCTAGAACTTAACAAGAATTTGGCATCTACCTGGGCAATATTTTCAACCGCATCTTGACCTGCGACAGCTAAGCTTGCGGTTTCTCCTGTTGCACTACCTATTGCATCAAGAACTGGTTGCAGTCTTGCCACAAGTCGACCAGTTGAGCTTGAGCGAAGTGCAAATCGATTTAATGTCGAACCGGTTTCTATTTCACCGTTGTTGTTTCGTTGTAATAAACCTTTACGTTCAAGTGCACTGATAAGTCTGCTGGCTGTCCCTTTGGCTAAGCCTGATGAATTCGTTAAGTGAGAAAAGGTAACAGGGTTTTCAGCATTGAGAACTTCAACTAGAAGATCTGCTGCTCGGTCAACGGCTTGGGTTCCAGTGGCGCGCTTGGTAGGGGCTGGATTCATGAAAGACCCCTTTCCCAACTTTTCACCATATGAAACGCTTGTTTCATATTGTAGGGTAATGTTTGGGGTTGTCGTCAAGTACTACATTGAAGACAATTCGAAGTTTCGACCACGAAAGGGCTCAAACACTCATGTTTCAGAACAAAATGCCTCGATATGAAATCTTGTCTAAAGATGCCATGGCAACCCTGGATAAGGGTTGGAAACGAATAGTAAGCGAAATTGGCATCGAGTTCATGAGTGAAAGAGCATTAGACCTTTTCAAAAAAGCTGGCCAAAAAATTGAAGGCAACAACGTAAAATTTGATCCTGAATTTATTTTAGAACAAATTGCAAAAGCTCCTCGAGAATTTGATGTGCAAGCAAGAAATCCAAAAAATAGTGTTCACATCGGTGGAGACTCAATGGTTTTCAGCGGCGTTTACGGTCCTCCGTTTGTAAGAGATGGTGCTGTTAGAAGAGATGCCACCATGGAAGATTTTAGAAATTTTACAAAACTTGCTCAAGCTTTTCCTGAAATGGATTCTGCGGGTGGAGTTATTTGCGAACCAAATGATGCATCTTTTGATACCAGACATATTGATATGACCTATGCCCTACAAACCTTAACTGACAAAATTTACATGGGAAATGTTGTTTCCGGCAGAAATGCAAAAGATGTTTTAGCAATGTCAGATATTGTTTTTGGCGGACGAGACAAGATTGAAAAAACTCCTTGCACAATTTCCTTAATTAATTGTAACTCTCCCCTTCGCTGGGATGATCGCATGCTTGATGCACAGTTTGAATATTCTGCAGCAAATCAAGCAGTTCTATTAACTCCATTCTTGTTAATGGGTGCTATGAGTCCTGTAACAATTCCTGCTACTTTGGCTCAACAAATTGCAGAAGCCTTAACAGGAATAACTCTTTCTCAATTAATTAGACCAGGATCCCCCGTAATCTTTGGATCATTTTTATCTAATATTGATATGCAATCTGGTTCACCACAATTTGGAACACCAGAATCTGGAATTGGTTTACTTTGCACAGGTCAAATTGCAAGACACTTTGGTTTGCCATTTAGATCAGGTGGTGGATTAAATTCATCCCAAACAGCAGATGCCCAAGCTGGTTATGAATCCTTAATGACAATGATGCCAACTTTCTTGGCTGGCGCTAACTGGGTTATGCACACTGCAGGTTGGTTAGAAGGTGGACTTGTAGCAAGTTATGAAAAGTTTGTAATGGATATTGAAATATTGCGAATGCTGCAAGCAGAATTTACACCCCTTGAAATTAATGAAGAATCACTTGCCTTTGAAGCACACGTTGAAGTTGGTCATGGTGGACATTTCTTAGGAGCTGCTCACACTATGGATCGTTTCCGCGATTGCTTCTATCGTCCAATTCTTTCTTCAAGTGAAAACTATGAGAAGTGGACCAGAAACGGTTCAAAAACAACTGATATCAGAGCAAATGAAATTGCTAAGAAAAAACTTGCTGAATATGAAGCACCTGCAATGGATGCAGCAATTAAGCAAGAACTAGATGAATTTGTGGCCAAAAGATCGGCTGAATTAGTTAAGTGAAGTCCGATATTGAAATAGCTCGCGCATCAACAATGAAACCCATTGTTGATGTTGCCAGCAAAATTGGGATCCC
>JAPLAV010000108.1 GCA_026393095.1 Actinomycetota bacterium
CTGACATGACCAGATTGAAATCCTAAATTTAATGACTATCAAAAGAAGACATACCGAAGAGTTACCTGAACATCCAGACTTTTTATGGAAAAACCCATCCCTTAAAAAGTCCTATGACGTAATTGTTATTGGTGCCGGTGGTCATGGTTTAGCAACTGCTTACTACTTAGCTAAGAATTTTGGTATCACCAATGTTGCCGTGTTAGAAAAAGGTTATCTTGCTGGTGGAAACATGGGCCGAAATACCACCATTATTCGATCAAACTATTTGTGGGATGAAAGTGCTGGAATTTATGAAAAATCACTTCAACTTTGGGAAGGATTAGAAGAAGAAGTTGGTTATGAAATGTTTTTCGACCAACGAGGTGTAATGACTCTTGCTCACAGTGTGAGTGATCTTAGAAGTAAACAAAGAAACTTTTACGCCAATGCGGTAAATGATATTGATTCACAATGGTTAACTCCTGAAGAAGTTAAAAAAATTGCACCAATTGTAAACATTTCCCCAGATGTTAGATATCCAGTTTTAGGTGCCACTTACCAAGCAAGAGGCGGAATCGCTAAACACGATTGGGTGGCGTGGGGTTATGCCAAAGCTGCCAGTGATTTAGGTGTTGATTTAATTCAAGGCTGCGAAGTTAAAAAAGTTAAAGTTGAAAATGGAAAAGTTGTGGGTGTTGACACCAACCAAGGATTCATTTCAGCAAACAAAGTTGCCATGGCAGCAGCAGGCCACACTTCGGTTTTATCTGAGATGGCAGGCTTTAGAGTTCCACTTCAAAGCAGACCCTTACAAGCTTTAGTTTCAGAATTATTAGAACATGTATTAGACACAGTAATTATGAGTGGTGCAGTACATGTTTACGTCAGCCAAGCTCATAAAGGTGAATTAGTAATGGGTGCAGGAACAGATGCATATAACTCTTATGCCCAACGTGGTGGTTTTCATGTTATTGAACATCAATTAGCTTCAGCACTTGAATTATTTCCAATTTTTTCCAGAGCACATTTGTTAAGAACTTGGGGTGGAATTGTTGATATTGCACCTGATGCTTCCCCAATTTTAGGTTTAACACCTGTTGAACATCTCTACATAAATTCTGGTTGGGGAACTGGTGGCTTTAAAGCAACACCAGGATCTGGTTGGGCTTTTGCAGACACCATTGCACATAACCGACCTCATGATTTAGTGAAACCATATTCACTTGATCGATTTGTAAGTGGGCATTTAATTGACGAACACGGCGCAGCCGGTGTGGCCCATTAAGGAAAATGACTGATGCTACTTATTAATTGTCCATGGTGTGGACCAAGAGATGAAACAGAATTTCATTACGGTAGCGAAGCACACATTGGTTATCCCGAAAAACCAGAAGAATTAACTGATAAACAATGGGCCGAATATATTTTCTATCGCAATAATCCCAAAGGTTGGTTTGCTGAACGTTGGGTTCATAACGTTGGCTGTCGACGTTGGTTCAATATTTGGAGAAACACTGTTAATCATGAATTTGGTCCAAGTTATAAACCTTTTACCAAGCAACCAAGTAGGCCAAAATGAGTACTGTTCAATTTACTTTTGATGGTGTTACTTATCACGGCAATAAAGGTGAACCACTTTCTGCAGCCTTATTAAGAAACGGCATCAAAGTTGTCACTGAAAGCTCTTACCGTTATCGACCACGTGGAGTGATAGGACTTGGTTACGAAGAACCATGTGCATTAGTCCAGATTGATTCTGGAAGTGGCGAACCAATGGTTCCGGCCACAAGAATTGAACTAGTAGATGGATTAGTTGTAAGAAGCCTTGCAGGAGTAGGTGATCTTCCAAATCAAATAGATAAAGCTCGTTACGACAAAACTTTTAAACACGTTGATGTCCTAGTAATTGGTGCTGGATTAAGTGGATTGAAAGCTGCTCAGAAAGCAGCTAACTCTGGCAAAAGTGTAATTATCCTTGATGATCAGTTTCAACCAGGTGGTTACGTTTCTGATTTAAATGAAAAAATCGATTCAAAACTAATTAATTCATTAAAGAAAAATAACGTCACTCATTTGCAAAGAACTACGGCAATTGGTCTTTATGACCAAAATTATGTTGTAGCAATTGAAAGAAGAACTGATCATTTAAGTTCAGAAATATTGCCAGAAATGTCTCGCATGAGAACTTGGCACATAAGAGCTAAGGAAATAATACTTGCAACAGGAGCTTTTCAACGAGTTCTAGTTTTCCCAAATAATGATCGTCCAGGAATTATGCTTTCACATGCTGCTGCGACTTATCTTCATAAATATCGAGTCGGCACTTTCAAAACTGGGGTTGTTGTAACAGTTGATGACTTTGGATATCAAGATGCCATCAGAATCCATAAATCTGGAGTAAAAGTCCAAGCAATTGTGGATATCAGAAAGAAAGTAACTGGAAAATTACTTGATCAAGTAAGAAAATTAGGAATTGAAGTGATTCTTGGTGCAACTATTGTCGACTCGACAGCAGATCAAAGTGGATCCTTAAATTCAGTGTTAGTGGCAGAAACCAATTTAAATGGTCAAATAACTGGAACTAGAAGAGAAATTAAGACCGACTTACTTGCGGTATCAGGTGGATGGACTCCAACGGTTCACCTAGCAACTTATTTGAACCTTAAACCAATTTGGGATAAAAAGGTTGCTGCCTTTGTTATGCCTAAACTTCCTAAAAATATTAAAGCAACAGGTTTTGCCAATGGAGAATTCGACAAAGTAACTAATCCTCCAGCCCTATTTTTTGGAATAATCCCAGAAGGTGAAGACGCCAAAGTTTCCTTTATTGACTTGCAAAGAGATGCAAATGTAAGAGATTTAAGAAGAGCAGTTGGTGCAGGACTTACTTCCGTTGAACACATTAAACGTTATACAACTATTGGAACTGCCCATGATCAAGGAAAAACTAGTGGAACAACCACTATGGGACTTCTTGGTCAATTAATTAAAAAAGAACCACATGAAGTTGGAACATTAACTTTTAGGCCTCCATACATCGGAGTTCCATTCTCAGCTCTTGCCGGTAGAGACTTAGGAATTTTGTCAGATCCAATTAGAACCACTCCAATTCATTCTTCTCATCTCTTGGCAAAAGCTCCTATGGAAGATGTTGGACAATGGAAAAGACCTTGGTATTTCCCAATTGAAAAAGAAAATATGCATGATTCCGTCTTAAGAGAATGCAAAGCTGCAAGAGAAGATGTTGCAGTAATGGATGCTTCAACTCTTGGCAAAATTGATATTCAAGGACCAGATGCAGGAATTTTCCTGGATCGAATTTACACAAATATGTTTTCTTCATTAAAAGTTGGATCAAGCAGATACGGCTTAATGTGTGGTGTTGATGGCATGGTCTTTGATGATGGTGTTACTACTCGAATTGCTGAAGATCGTTTCTTGATGACAACTACAACTGGTGGAGCTGCAAAAGTTCTTGATTGGTTAGAAGAATGGCTCCAAACAGAGTGGCCTGAATTAAATGTTTACTGTACTTCTGTAACTGAACATTGGTCAACAGTTGCCATCGTTGGACCAAAATCTAGAAATCTATTAGCAAAACTTGCACCGAATTTAGATGTTTCAAATGAAGCTTTTCCATTTATGGAAAATCGCTACGCAGAAGTTGCAGGTATCCCTGCAAGAATTGCTCGAATTTCATTTTCTGGTGAATTAGCTTATGAAATAAACATTGAAGCTTGGTACGGATTACACATTTGGCAAGAAGTCATGAAAAAAGGTAGAGAATTTAACATTGCTGCTTATGGAACTGAAACCATGCACGTATTAAGAGCTGAAAAAGGATTTGTCATCGTGGGACAAGAAACTGATGGCACCCAAACTCCTCAAGATTTAGGTATGGACTGGATAGTTTCAAAGAAGAAAGATTTCATAGGCAAAAGATCATTCAGTAGAACTGACACAGCAAGAGAAGGTAGACATCAATTAGTGGGCTTGCTGCCGTTAGACAATAAAACACTTTTGCCCGAAGGTTCATACATCGTGAATGAAGGCGATAGCAAAAATGAAGGAAAACTTTCTCATATTGGTTATGTCACAAGCTCTTACTCATCAAGTGCATTGAGTAGAACTTTTGCATTAGCAATGATTGCCGATGGCAGAAACAGAATTGGTAAATTTGTTGAAGTTCCAATTGGAAATAGTGTCGCCAGAGTTAAAATTGTTGATTCTGTCTTCTTTGATAAGGAGAACACACGTCGCGATGGATAACTTAACTCAAGCTAGAAGAAGTCCTTTAAATAATTCAACACTTGGTAACAAGAAGAGTATCTACCTTGCAGAAAAGCCTTTTGCAACTACTTTAGAAATTAGAGTTAAGCCAAATAGTGTTACTGCCAAAAAGATTGAAAAAGTTCTCAAAATTAAGTTTCCAAATCAGGTTGGTCAAACTTTCAAGTCTAAAGACTTCACAGTGCTAACCCTTGGTTCTGACTGGTGGATGGTTGTTGGGGCAAATAAGAATCATGAATCAAAAATAAGAGCAGCGATTGGTAATGGTTTTGCTTCCATTGTTGATTCCTCTGCTCAAAGAACTTTCGTCGAAGTTTCAGGAAAATATGCCCAAGAAGTCTTGGAACATGGCTGGGAAAACAATCTTGATCCCAAAGTTTTCAAATCTGGAATGTGTGCTCAAGGAGTCCTCTCAAGATCGCCTGTGATTATTTACCATGGCCCAGTTGGCGTCTATCATCTTTATGTCAGAGCTTCATTTGCCCAGCACCTGTGGAATTTCCTCTCAGATGCAGCAGTTGAATACTTAAAGAAATAACAGGTAACTAAATGTCAGCAGTAATACTTGATGGCAAAGCTACGGCTCAAACTATTAGAAACAATCTTGCCCAAAGAGTATCTGCGCTAAAAGCCAAAGGAATAAATCCAGGACTTGGCACAATTTTGGTTGGCGATGATGCTGGATCTCATGCTTATGTAAATGGAAAACACAAAGATTGTGCCGAAGTTGGCATCAGTTCCATAAGAATAGATTTACCAAAAACTGCCACACAATCAGATGTTATGAATGCAATTTCTCAATTAAATAACGATGCAAATTGCACAGGTTTTATTGTGCAACTTCCCCTTCCAAAAGGTCTGGATGGAAACCTTGCACTTCAGGCAATGGATCCAGATAAAGATGCAGACGGTTTACATCCAACTAACTTAGGAAAACTTGTTTTAGGTCAAGATGGTCCACTTCCTTGCACTCCCAGAGGAATTATTGAATTACTACGCGCTTATAAAGTTGAAATAAATGGTACAAATATTGTAATTATTGGCAGAGGCGTAACTGTGGGAAGACCATTAGGTTTACTTCTCACCAGAAAGACGGAAAACGCAACTGTGACACTTTGTCATACTGGAACAAAAGATTTAACTAGTCATTTAATTAGTGCCGATATAGTCATAGCTGCAGCTGGAGTCCCACACTTAGTTAAAGCCAACATGATTAAAAAAGGTGCAGCACTTGTTGATGTGGGAATTACCAGAACTGGAAATGGA
>JAPLAV010000053.1 GCA_026393095.1 Actinomycetota bacterium
CAACTCTTGCATCACCAAAATCAATGGCGTATCTAATGCCTTTTCTCAAAATCTCAACTACCGAATCAAATTATCGACACCGGCGATAACATTTTTTGCGTCTTTTGTATTGGTTCCAGCACCTTGTGCCATATCTGGTTTTCCGCCACCTTTGCCATCAAGTTTTGCTAAGACTGCATTCAAAATTTCTCCAGCATTGAGATTCTTTTTTCTTGCAGCATCATTTGTGGCGACTACAACATTTACTTTGTCTGCAGTTATTCCTCCACCAATTACTACTGCAGCACTTTCTCCAAGTTGGCCTCGAACATTAGTTACAAGCTCTCTCACATCATTTGCGGTTAGTTCACCCTCTGCTAAAAAGTTAGCCACTTTAATTCCATTTACATCATGAGCAGTTTTCAAGTAATCATTAATGTTTCCAGAAAGTTGAGATTTACGAGATTTCTCTATTTCTTTCTCGGCATCTTTCAATCGATCCATAAGAGAAGAAACCTTTTCAGGTAACTCTTCAGCTTTACCTTTAAGCATTTCTTGTAAATTAGAAACAATCATGTGTTCTCTGGCCAGGAATTGGTAAGCATCAGTTCCAACTAATGCTTCAACTCTTCTGGTGCCTGCACCAATACTTTGTTCACTTAAGAATTTAATTACGCCAAGTTGAGCAGATCTTTGAGCATGAGTTCCTCCGCAAAGTTCATGCGCCCAATCTCCAACACTTACTACTCGAACAACGTCACCATATTTTTCACCAAATAAAGCCATGGCACCCATTGAGCGAGCTTGATCTTGTGACATTAATTGGGCACTGACACCTAAATCGCTCAACAAAACTTCGTTGACTCTTTCTTCAACATCGTTTAACACACTTTGCGGAACTGGTTTTGGTGATGGAAAATCAAAACGTAATCTGCCTGGTGAATTCTCACTACCTAATTGGGTTGCAGTTTCACCTAAAGCTTCTCGAAAAGCTTTGTGAATTAAATGCGTTGCAGTGTGTGCTCTAGAAATTGCTTTTCTTCTTAAAAGATCAACTTGTCCAATTCCGTTTAATCCGGTGACTGCTTCACCTTTTGTCACACGTCCTCTGTGAACATAAAGTCCAGGCACTGGTTGTTGTACATCATCTACTTCAATTTCAGCACCATTGCTTAGGACTAATTTGCCACTGTCAGCTAACTGTCCGCCACCTTCTGCATAAAAAGGTGAGCGATCCAAAACAAACTCAACATCAATTCCTTGAGCAACACTTTTAGCAACATTTCCATCTTTTAATAAACCTTTAAGGCTAACTTCGCTACTTGTTTCTGAGTAACCTGTGAAATTAGTTATGCCAGCTAAATCAGCTAATGCACGGTATTGCTGTAGATCTCCTAAACCTTGTTTTCTTTCTTTAGCATCTGCTTTTGCTCTATTTTTTTGCTCCAACATCAATCTCTTGAAACCTTCAGCATCAATTGAAATACCAGCTTCTGTTGCCATTTCTAAAGTTAAGTCATAAGGAAAACCGTAGGTGTCATGCAATTCAAAAACTTTTTCACCCGATAATGCTTTTGATTTAGTTTTGGTTAATTCTTCAATTGAATTTTCAAATAGTAAAGTTCCAGTTTTTAGGGTTTGAGCAAATGAGGTTTCTTCACCAATTGCTATTTCTA
>JAPLAV010000018.1 GCA_026393095.1 Actinomycetota bacterium
AAATGCCAGACCAACTGCAGTCAACTTGGCTTGGGGAGTGGACAAAGTTTTACCGTTTGTGGCACAAGGAGTTAATGAAGTTTTAGCACAAGCAAACAAAATTGCTTTAGAAGATGAAGCCGGCAATAGACAAATGGGAAAGTTTGGTTCTAGTTGGATTGAATCAAAAGTTAAAAACAGACCAATCAGAGCACTTACACATTGCAATACCGGATCTTTGGCAACAACTACTTGGGGTACAGCACTTGGTGTAATCAGAGAAATGAATTCTAGAGGAATTTTGAAACACGTATTTGCAGATGAAACTAGACCGTTATTACAAGGTGGTCGTTTAACTGCTTGGGAACTTGCGCATGACGATATTGAACATTTTGTAATCGCAGATGGTGCAGCAACAAGCATTATTGCTCGCGGTGAAGTTGATGTAGCCCTTATTGGAGCAGACAGAGTTGCGGCAAACGGTGATACGGCAAATAAAATTGGTTCATTTGCAGTTGCTCTGGCTTGTAAGTACGCAGGAATTCCTTTTGTTGTTGTTGCACCTGAATCAACAGTTGATGTAGCAACATTGTCTGGAAAAGATATTGAAATTGAATATCGTGATGAAAATGAAGTTCTTAGTTTAAATGGCCAAAGAATTTCTCCTGCAAAATCAAAAGGTTTAAATCCAGCATTTGATGTAACTCCAGCAGAATTGATATCTGCATTAGTTACTGAAAAAGGCGTATATGAAATTTCAAACGGAGTAACCCCTGCTTCAAAGTTAGCGAAAGCATAAATGTCAAACATCCCAACTCCACTAAAAGAATTAGTCGAAAGATCTAAATTCTTAGGCGCCAATCAAGATTTTGTTGTCTATGGCGGAGGAAACACTTCGGCTAAAGGTGAAATTACAGATCACTTCAATAGAACCAAAAACGTTTTATGGGTAAAAGGCTCTGGCGCAGACATGATGAACGCAGAGGCAGTTGATTATCCAGCTTTGTATATGGACGAATTAATCCAAATTCTAAAGTTTGAAAAATTATCAGACGAAGAAATGACAGATCTAGTAAGTAGAGCTTTAGTTGATCCAGCAAGCAGAAGACCATCAATTGAAACTTTGCTGCACGCATTCTTGCCTTTTAAACATATTGATCATGTGCACGCAGATGCTATTTGTGCATTAACAAATCATAAGAATGGCGAAAAGGCAGTTAAAGAAGCATTAGGTGACAAATTTGCTTACGTTGATTGGATTCGTCCAGGTTTTGAATTAAGTAAGCAAGCTTCATTCTTGAAAGATGCTGAAGGCATAATTTTGGCACATCATGGATTAATTGTTTGGTCAGACAATAGTGATGAATGTAAGCAGAAAAATCTTGATGTTATTAATAAAGTTGAAAAATACTTAAGTTCACTATCAAAGCGTCCTGAATCAGTATTCCAACATACAGATTACAGCGATGATGAATATAAGAATTTACTTTTGCAGTTGCGTGGCAGACTAAATAAAAAAGGTAAAAAATTATTAAGTCTTGACACAAGATTAAAAGAAATATCAAGTCGCAAAGATATTGATGAGATTTTAAGTGCTGGTGTATCAAGTGCTGATCACATGTTGAGAATTAAACCTTGGTCTGCTGTTCTTAACGAATCAAAAGATGGCGAGAAATCAATTAAGGCAATTGATAACTTTGCTACTAAATATGAAAATTACTTTGAATCAAATAAGAATTTATTGCCCGCAGGCTATTCCATGAATGATTCAGACCCAAGAGTTGTCCTGGTACCGGATTTGGGAGCAATAACTACTGGTCATTCTCTGAGTGAATGCAAAATGTATGCCGATATTTCCTTCCACACTCATAAAACTGCTGCTATGGCAAAAGATTCCTTTGGAAACGTTGAAGGACTTCCAGATTCAGAAATTTTTGGTTTTGATTACTGGCCTATGGAACTATATAAATTGGCAAGTAAACCAGCTCCAAAGAAATTTGCTGGAAATATTTTTATCGTGACTGGTGCAGCAAGTGGAATCGGATTAGGCATAACTCTTGAATTAGCCAAACTAGGAGCAAGTTTAGTTTTGGCAGATTTAGACGAAAACGCATTAAATGCCGCTGCTGAGAAAATAAAAGAAGTTAAAGGCCTGAAACCAGAAATTATTGCAGGGGATCAATCAGATGAGAAAGTTGTAAACAAAACAGTTGATTTAGCAATTAAGACTTTTGGTGGATTAGACGGAGTTGTGTTGAGTGCCGGTATTGCCGTAACTGATCAACTCAAAGATTTATCGGTAGATAAATGGAACAAAGGATTAGCAGTCAATTTAACTAGTGCATTCTTAATGACCAAAGCCGCAATGAATGCCATGAAAATTCAAAATTCAGGTGGTTCCCTTGTTTATATTGCAAGTAAAAATGCTTTTGCTCCAGGTGCAGGTTTTGGCGGTTACTCAGTAAGTAAAGCTGGAATGTTACAGCTTATGAGAATTGCTGCACTTGAAGGTGGAGCAAATCAAATAAGGGCCAATGCAATTAATCCAGATGCAATTTTTGATAACAGCAAACTCTGGGAAGGAGGAATCAGAGAAGAGAGAGCAAAAGCTCACGGTGTTAAGCCGGAAGAATTAGAAGACTTTTATGCTCAAAGAAATATTTTGAAGTCACATGTAACTTCTAAAGATGTAGCAAATACAACATCTTTTCTTTTGTCTGACGAATCAGCCAGAACCACAGGCTCGGTCATCGCCGTCGACGGCGGGGTGGCTGCTGCATTTCCGCGATAAACGGAAATGAGTAAGAGCAAGTGAATTAAGTAATTCACTTGTAAAAAGAAGGAGAAAGAATGATTAAGAACAAAGCACTAGCTGGTATTACAGTTGTTGCTGCGTTGCTTCTTGCTGCATGTTCCCAAGGAACTAGCGACACCGCTACAACTGCAGACGAAGGAACAGTTGCAGAAGCAACCGGTACCAAGCCAGCACCATTTGATGCTGGTCCGGTAAAGATTGCAATCGTACAAAACAGTGGCGCCGGTGACTATTTCCAACAATGGACAAACGGAGCTAACAAGCAAGCTGAAGCAATTGGATTTGAAGTTCAAGTCTATGACGCCCAAGCTGACAATGCTAAGCAAGCAACTGACATGGAAACAGCAATTGGTTCAGGCGTAGCTGGAATCATTGTTGACCACGGTCAAGCAGACACCATGTGTCCATTGATCAACAAAGCACTTGACGCAGGAATTCCTGTTGTTGTGTACGACGTTGCAACCGCTGAATGTGCACCACAAGCTGTTACAACACAACAAAGCGATGCTTCACTTGCACAAGCAGTGCTAGATCAAATGGCACTAGATCTTGGTAAAGATGCCAAAGTTGGATACGTAAACGTATTAGGTATCGCACCTTTGGATCGTCGTCACGTTGTATGGGAAGCAATTGTTAAAGCTAACAATTGGACCCAGTCCTTCTTCGTTGGTAAATTCACCAACTCAGTTGCAACTGATAACGCACAATTAGTTGACGCAGCTCTTAAGAAGAGTCCAGACGTAGTGGGTATTTTTGCTCCTTACGATGAACTAACTAAGGGAACTGTTTCAGGAATTGAATCAAATAACCTTCAGGCTTCAATCAAGGCATACGGAATTGATATTTCAAATGCTGATATTGAAATCATGACTAAAGATGGTTCACCATGGGTAGCAACAGCAGGTACTGATCCAAACGCGATCGGTGCAGCAGTTGTGAGAAACATGGCACTTGAAATAGCAGGCCAATTGGGAGTTAAATCAGTTGATTTCCCAGGTGTTCTAATTACTGCACAGTTCCTAAAGGACAATGCAATAAAGAACATGGTTGACTTGCGTGCCAAGTTGCCAGAATTGAACCTTGCATCTGTCAGCGGAGCTGACTGGATTCCTGCAGTTCAGTTCTAATTAATAAGTAGACGGAGGCGAGTTAATGGTTTCAGCTGTTGAGGTTAGAAACATTTCAATGGCATTTGGCACAAACCAAGTGTTAAGTGGAGTGGATTTAACAATCGACAAAGGACAAACCACAGCATTGTTAGGAGCTAACGGTGCAGGTAAGTCCACATTAATTAAAATATTGTCCGGAGTTTATTCATCCTTTACCGGGGAAATATTGATTGATGGAAAAGCTGTAACTATTGACTCGCCAACTACTGCGAAATTAGCAGGTATTGAAACTGTTCATCAAAGAATTGATGAGGGAATAATTCCTGGTTTAACAGTTGCTGAAAATTTGTTGTTTGACAAAATCGTCTCAGGAGAGATTCCTAGAGCTGTTTCTTTAAAAACAATTGTCAGTGAAGCAGAAAAAATCGCTGGAGCCTTAGACCTTAATTGGAATAGATCCAAACTACGAAATGACGTTTATGAATTGGGTATCGCAGAACAACAAATGCTTATTCTAGCCAGAACACTTTCTAGATCCCCAAAACTCTTGATTTTAGATGAACCAACCTCTGCTCTCTCAATTGCAGAAAGCCAAAACTTATTTAGATTTATCAAGAATCTTGAAGAGCAAGGGATTGCTGTTTTATATGTTTCCCACAAATTAAGTGAATTAGAACAAATTGCCAAAAAACTTGTGGTGATGCGAGATGGAAAAATTAGAAACGAACAAAGCGCACCCTTTTCATGGGATCTAGCTTTGAAAGAAATGCTAGGACAACAAGAACTTGGAGAAAGAAGTAACTTTAAACAAGTCCAAGGCTCAGGTGTGATTTTGAAATTAAATAACGTTCAATTGTTTAAAGAAAGTGAACCACTGAATTTAGAAATAATGAAAAAAGAAGTTACTGGAGTAATTGGTCTACTTGGTGCAGGTAAAACTGAACTTGCAAAAGTAATTTATGGAGCTGATGAACTAATTTCAGGTTCAATGGATCTCGAAGGCCAATCATATAAACCAGGACATCCTTCAGATGCGGTTAGAAAAGATATTTACTTAGTTCCAGAAGATCGTGCAGCAGAATCAATGATTCCAAATTGGAGCATTTCCCACATTGCAACTTTACCTTTTATGGGAGATTTTTCAGCTCGTGGAATAATTAAGAAAATTAAAGAAGGCATACGCGGCAAAGAACTTGTACAAGATTTAAAAGTTGTGACAACTTCTCATGAAGCAATTGTAGATTCCCTTTCTGGAGGAAATCAGCAAAAAGTTGTTGTAGGAAGATGGTTGCAATCAAATCCCAAACTAATGATTTTGGATGAACCTTTTAGAGGTGTTGATATTGGAGCCAGAAGAGACATTTCTAAACGAGTTAGAGATTTAGCTGCCACTGATGTTGCAGTTCTAGTTTTAGCCTCCGATGTGGATGAAATTTTAGATGTTGCAGATCGAGTAATTGTGCTAGTGGAAGGAAAAGTTGTAATGGATGTAAATGCTGGGGAAACATCAAAGGAAAAAATAGTTAACAAAATGTCGGAGGTGGCATAAATGAGTATCGGAAAAACAAGTGCAACAAATGGTTTTGACTTGAGAGACTTCATTGTCAAATACGGTTTTATCCTCGTGACAGTTATTCTCTTTGTTTGGTTTGCGTCAACAGAACCTACTTTTAGAATGCAAAACACTTTGTTTTCAATGCTTAAATTTACATCTGTGGTGGCAATTACCGGCCTTGGTGTGACTTTAACAATGGTGGTGGGAGGACTTGATCTTTCTGTTGGTGCAATTGCAGGATTATCAGTAACTCTTTCTGCGATGACCATGGTTATTTACGCTCAAACAGGAGCCATTGCTCTATTAGTAGTACTACTAGGTGGAGTACTAGTTGGACTATTTAATGCCTTTTTGATTGTGGTTTTAAAGATTCCAGATTTACTAGCAACGCTTGCAACAATGTTTACGATTATGGGATTGAAACTTGTTCCAGTTGATGGCCAATCTGTATCTTCAGGATTGATTTTAAGAGATGGAAGTGTTGCTCCAGGAAAATTCACTCCAGGATTTTTACTTATTGATCGCGCCTACATTGGACCAGTTCCACTACCTGTTGCCATATTTTTCATATTGGCATTTGTAGTTTGGATTTTCTTAACTAAAACTCGATGGGGCAGAGTTATGTATGCAATTGGCTCAAACCCAGAAGCTGCGAGATTAGCTGGAGTTCGTGTTAAAAGATATAGAGCACTTGCTTA
>JAPLAV010000109.1 GCA_026393095.1 Actinomycetota bacterium
ATTTGGCATTTTTCTAAAATAAGTAGTAGTCGCACCAGCTGTGCCAAATATGCTTGATGCTTTATTTGTTCCCAATAATTGCGCGGGAGTTGCATTTGGTAAACCAAAAAGTAATGCGGGAAATTGGATTAATCCTCCACCGCCACCAATGGCATCAACCCAGCCTGCAGTAAATGCCGCAAGCATAAGAAAAATTATGACAATTAGATCTGGCATTAAATTAAATGATTGATTTTAAATGTGAAACTATTTTTGTTGCTTCTACGTCTTGACGCTCACCAGTTTTACGATTCTTTACTTCCACAAGTCCTTCTGCTAATTTCTTTCCCACAACTACTATCCAAGGCATACCTAACAATTCGGCATCGTTAAATTTCACACCTGGTGAAACTGATTTTCTATCATCAAACATCACAGCAATTCCTTCTTGATCAAGACTTTGAGCTATCTTTTCAGCTTCAGCAAATATGGAATCTTCTTTTCCAGCAGCAACTAATTGCACACTTATTGGCGCTACTGTTTCTGGCCAGACGATTCCTTGCTCATCATGATTTTGTTCAATAATTGCTGCCACTGCTCTTGATACACCGATTCCATATGAACCCATGGTCACAACTTGAGTTTTACCGTTTTCATCTAGCACCTTTAAATCGAGTGCTTCAGCATATTTTTTACCTAATTGGAAAATATGTCCAATTTCAATTCCTCGAGCAATTGTTAATTTGCCGGCACAACTAGGACAAACATCGCCTACTTTAATTTCTGCTGCTTCAATAGTTCCATCAGCAGTGAAATCTCTTCCTGAAACTAAATCGTAAACATGTTTTCCAGCAATATTTGAGCCAGTGATCCATCGAGTTCCAGAAACAATCCTTGGATCTACTAAGTATTTGATTTTGCTAGCAGATTTTAATCCCAAAGCTTGAGGTCCAATGTAGCCGCGAACTAATGCTGGATATTTAGGAAAATCTGTTTCTTCAAACACTCTCACAGTTGCGGGAGACGCAACAGCTTCAAGTCTTCTCATATCAACTTCACGATCTCCAGGAACTCCAACTACTAATGGTTCATTTTTCCCATCAGGATGAGTAAGCATGACTACAACATTTTTCAATGTGTCTGCAGCATTCCAATCTCTGTCTTCTCTTCTCAAATCTTTTCTTGAATTAGAGACCTCAACCAAAGTGTCAATAGTTGGAGTATTTGGAGTATCTTCAGCGTGAGCTGCTGGAACTTTAGAAAAATCTAAATCTTTGGGAACAGGAGTTGTTACTGCTTCCACGTTTGCTGCATATTCACATTTTTCACACTTCACATATGTGTCTTCACCAAATTCACACGGGGCTAAAAACTCTTCACTCTTTGATCCACCCATTGCTCCAGACATAGCTGAAACTATTACAAAATCTAAACCTAATCTTTTAAAAGTTTTAATATAAGCATCGCGATGTTTTTGATATGAAACATCTAAACCCTTTTGATCTGTGTCAAAAGAATAAGCATCTTTCATTACAAATTCTCGACCACGAAGAATTCCAGCACGAGGACGTGCTTCATCTCTATATTTTGTTTGGATTTGATAAATAACTAATGGTAAATCTTTATATGAACTGTAAAGATCTTTCACCATCAAAGTAAACATTTCTTCATGTGTTGGACCAAGTAAATAATCCACACCACGTCTGTCTTTTAATCTGAAAAGATTAGGTCCATATTCAGTCCATCTGTTTGTGGCTTCATAAGGCTCTGTTGGAAGTAGTGCTGGAAAATGAACTTCTTGAAATCCAGCAAGATTCATTTCTTCTCTAACTATTTCCTCCACTTTTCTATAAGTTAAATAACCCAATGGAAGCCAACTAAAAACTCCAGGAGCAACTCGACGGACATAACCACCACGAGTTAATAATTTGTCACTTGGCACAACTGCATCTGCAGGATCATCTCTGAGGGTGCGCAGAAAATAAGTAGACATTCGAAGCAACATGGAAACAGCCTACTTCTTAATCAGAATTTAGAAGAGAACCGTTGCAAATGTGGAGTGTTCTTGGAATCCAACTGATTTATAAACAGCACGAGCACGCTCGTTGTAATCATTTACATACAAGCTCACCATTGGCGAGAAATACTTTCTCGTTAAATCAACAACAGCAGCCATCCCGGCTTTGCCATAATCTCTGCCTCTTAATTGAGGTGGAACCCATACTCCTTGAATTTGGCACACCTGATCTGTGGCAACTCCAATTTCCGCTTTGAAAGTAACTTGAGCTTGATCAATTCTGGCAAACATTTTTCTTTGTTGAATTACTTCAGAAATTCTTGCTCGATATATTTGTTCACTACTTCCCACCACTGGGGATACGCCAACTTCTTCGGTAAACATCGAAACACAAGCCGGTAATAAAATCTCTAAGTCTCTAAGAACTGCTGGTCTAACTAATGGATCAGGAGAAAGAAGTGGTGCATCATTAATTACTAGAACTGGTTGATTACTTCTTATCTCGCGAGGTTTATTCCAAAAAGGTTTCAATAAATTCCATAAATCTAAAACTTGAGTCTTATCCCCCACAATTGATGAAGCTCTTCTTGGTGAATCAAGCAAATATTGCGCGAAAGCAACTCTTGATTCTTCATTTGTTTCTAACGGAATTATGTTTGCGCCGTTATATACAACAGACTCAATTACCTTATTGTTTTCGAAAACACTTATTTCATTTTGCAATGACCAGGAATTATTACTCAAATCATTTAATCTACTAAGAATAAAGCAATTGCTAATGGGATCTTTTAAAGCAAGATTTCTTACCTGATCAATATCTGTGCGCAACATTGGACGCACATGTTTGTTATTTGACCAGTACCGTAGGTTCACCGGCGGCACCTTCGCCCATAGCCGCAGCGATTCGCGTTGCCTCTTCAATTAGTACTTGCACAATTTCAGATTCTGGAACGGTTTTTATTACTTCACCTTTAACAAAAATTTGACCTTTACCATTTCCTGAAGCAACGCCTAAGTCAGCTTCTCGAGCTTCTCCAGGTCCGTTAACGACACAGCCCATTACAGCAACTCTCATTGGAACTTTAAATCCTTGTAAGGCTTCTGTAACTTGTTCTGCCAATGTGTAAACATCAACTTGGGCGCGACCACAAGATGGACAAGAAACGATTTCAAATCCTCGTTTTTTCAAATTAAGTGCTTCTAAAATTCCAATTCCAACTTTTACTTCTTCAACAGGAGGAGCAGAAAGTGAAACTCTAATTGTGTCGCCAATTCCTTTACTTAACAATGCACCAAAGGCAGTCGCAGATTTAATTGTTCCTTGAAATGCAGGACCAGCTTCTGTAACACCCAAATGAAGTGGGTAATCACAAGCTGCTGAAAGTTTTGTGTAAGCAGAAACCATTACAACAGGATCGTTGTGCTTAACAGAAATTTTGATATCGCGGAAATCGTGTTCTTCAAATAATGATGCTTCCCAAAGAGCTGATTCCACTAATGCATCAGGAGTTGCTTTGCCATATTTTTCTAACAATCTTTTATCTAAAGATCCAGCATTTACACCGATTCTGATAGGAATGCCTGCATCTTTAGCCGCTTTGGCAATTTCTCCAACACGATCATCAAATTGTTTAATGTTTCCTGGATTTACTCTAACTGCAGCACATCCTGCATCAATTGCTGCAAAAACATATTTTGGTTGAAAATGTATATCAGCAATTACTGGAATTGGAGATTTTCTAGCAATTGCAGCTAAAGCATCTGCGTCATCTTGACTAGGAACTGCAACTCGTACTGCTTGGCAACCTGCTGCGTTTAATTCTGCAATTTG
>JAPLAV010000038.1 GCA_026393095.1 Actinomycetota bacterium
TTCGGGAATTACATCTCCTGCTTTTCTTAAATAAACAGTGTCACCAATTAAGACACCTTTTCGAATGATTTCTTCTTGGTTATGAAGTGTGGCCATAGATACAGTTGAACCTGCAACTTTGATCGCTTCCATAACTGCAAATGGAGTAACTCTTCCAGTTCTTCCCACGTTTACTTCAATGTCAATTAATTTAGTTCGAACAACTTCTGGCGGATACTTATAAGCCACTGCCCATCTTGGAGTTCTAGAGGTAGCACCAAGATTTTTTTGAGCATTAATGTCATTTACTTTTACAACTACGCCGTCTATTTCATGACTTAAATCTCTACGTCTATTTCCAAATTCTTCGATAAATGAAATCACACTTTTTAGATCTTTGGTTACTCTGGTTGTCGTTGCAACAGGTAAACCCAAATCTCCTAAAGTTTTATAAGCTTCTGCTTGGGTTTTGAAATCAGATCCCTCTAGTGCACCAATGCCATGAACAACAAGTTTTAATCTAGAAAGAGAGGACGTTGAGCGATTAAATTCTGATTTGAGTTTTTCAATACGGGAATCTGATTTCTTTTCACTTTTTGCCAGTGCTAATTCTTCTTCACGCTTATCAACTCGTTGTCGAATAGTTCCTGCTGCAGCATTACGAGGATTGGCAAAAGGGGTTCTGCCTAAATCCATAACTTCATTATTTAAAGAATCAAAATCCTTCAAATCAAAATAAACTTCACCTCGAACTTCAATAACACTTGGAATCTTTGCACCATTTGTTGCTTTTAACGCTCTTGGAACTGTGGGAATGAATTGAGTGTTATAGGTAACGTCTTCCCCAACTCGACCATCACCTCTTGTTGCAACTCGAGATAGTTTTCCATCAAGATACAAAAGATTAAGCGCTAAACCATCAACTTTTAATTCACAAATTGTTTCAGGCAAACTCGTTGTACTTTTACTAACTCGATTTGCCCATTCTTCTAATTCTTCAACATCAAACACATCTTCCAAACTCATCATTCTTACTCTGTGTTCAACGGGTTCAAATAGTTCTGAGGCCACTCCACCAACTGATTGAGTGGGAGAATCTTGGGTTACTAATTCTGGATATTTTTGTTCAAGAGTTTCTAATTCTTTAAATGCTTTGTCATATTCGTCATCTGAAATAGTTGGGGAATCAAGCACGTAATATTGACGTCTTGCTTCCTCGATGATTTCAACAAGTTCAGACCAGCGATTTTTTGAGGAATCGGGAATTGATTTAGCCATTTGACCTAAATTTAATTAACTACGAGTGGTAGTTACAACAGTGCCACTGCCGATTACTCGCGTGTTGTCATAAAGAGCAATAGTTTGACCAGGAGCCAAACCAGTTAATGGTTCCAAAAATTCCACAGTTAAATTGCCGTCTTTATGAAACGCTTTTGCTTTCAAGGCTGCAGAGTGAGCTCTAACTTGAGCAGTGCATTCAAATTGTGATTCAGGAGCTTTTCCACACCAAATCAAATTAGTTGCTGTAACCACATCAACTCTAAGCATTGTGGGTAAACCAACCATGACAGTTTTAGTTTTTGAATCAGTACCAACAACGAAACGACGAGAGCGATCATCACGAGGTTTTTCTAAATGAAGACCTTTACGTTGTCCAATAGTAAATTCGAACACTCCATCGTGTTCCCCAATTTCTTCACCGGTTTCAACATCAATAATTTTTCCAGGATCTTGCCCAAGTTTCTTATGCAAGAAACCTGCAGTATCTCCATCTGGAATAAAACAAATGTCATGTGAATCAGGCTTTGCTGCAGTAATTAGTCCGCGTTCTTCTGCTTCTTTTCTAATATCTGGTTTAACAGAATTTCCTAAAGGCAAAATTGTGTGTGAAAGTTGTTCAGGAGTTAAAACACTTAAAACATATGATTGATCTTTTTTGTCATCAATTGCTCTATGCAATGTTGGACCACTGGCAGTATCAATAATTTGTGCATAGTGTCCAGTTGCCACCGCATCAAAACCAAGAGCTAAAGATCTTTCTAGCACTGCTTGAAATTTAATCTTTTCATTACATCTAACACATGGATTAGGAGTTCTTCCTTCAGCGTATTCAGAAATAAAGTTTTCAATAACTTCTCTTTGAAATTCTTCACTTACATCCCAAATATAAAAAGGAATTCCTAAACGATCTGCCACACGTCTGGCATCCCTGGCATCATCTAATGTGCAACAACCTTTACCACCAGCATGCCCTTTAACTTTTGCTAAAGCTAAATGAATTCCTACAACGTCATAGCCTTGATCAACTAATCGAGCTGCTGCAACGGAAGAGTCAACGCCACCACTCATTGCGGCAACTACACGTTTTGTCATTTGGCTACCGCAGGCTTTCCTGCTCTTTTAGCTCTTTCCACAATTGCAGGAAGAACTTGCATAACTGCATCAACATCATCCGGCAACTACACGTTTTGTCATTTGGCTACCGCAGGCTTTCCTGCTCTTTTAGCTCTTTCCACAATTGCAGGAAGAACTTGCATAACTGCATCAACATCATCTGGAGTTGAAGTTGCACCGAAAGAAAAACGAAGTGAAGCTCTTGCAGTTATTTCATCTCTTCCCATAGCAAGAAGAACGTGTGATGGTTGAGGAATTCCTGCAGAACATGCAGAACCAGTTGAGCATTCAATTCCTTGAGCATCCAGCAACATTAAAAGAGCATCGCCTTCGCAACCTTTAAATGAAAAGTGAGCATTACCGGGTAAACGATTTTCCGCATCTCCGTTTAAGACAACATCTGGAATTTGTTCTTGAATTCTTTTAACTAAATCTTTTCTCAGCGAACTTAATCTGGCTGCTCTTGAAACACTTTGGGAAACTGCAGTAGTAGTTGCTGCAGCGAAACCTGCAATTGAAGGTGCAGCAAGTGTTCCTGATCTAACATCTCTTTCTTGTCCCCCACCATGAAGTAGTGGTGTTAATTCAATATCTCTTTTAACAACTAAAGCACCAATTCCTTGTGGTCCACCAACTTTGTGACCAGAAACTGTCATTGCATCTAAATCAGTATTTTGAAAATGAACTTCTAAACAACCCACAGCTTGGACTGCATCTGAATGAAAAACGGTTTTGTATTCATGTGCAATTTTTACAAGTTCTGCAATTGGTTGAACCGTGCCAACTTCATTATTTGCCCACATCACAGTCACTAGGGCAACACAAATGCTTTTCTTAAAGTTTCTGGTAAAACTCTTCCTAATTTATCTACCGGCAAAATCTCAATCTCAGCACCTTCGTGCTCGCCTAACCACATAACTGGATCTAATACGGCGTGATGTTCAACTGCTGAAACTAAAACTCTTTTTTTATTTTCATCTTTCTGTTGTGCAGCCCAAAACAAACCTTTAACAGCTAAATTATTAGCTTCAGTTCCACCACCTGTAAAAATTACTTCAATTGGTCTTGCGCCAAGAGCGGCAGCAATTATTTCTCTACTTTCTTCTACAACTTTTCGTGCTCTTCGACCAGAGGAATGAAGGGAAGATGGATTTCCAACTTGAGCTAATTCAGCACTCATGGCAGCAATTGATTCAGCCAACATTGGAGTTGTTGCTGCGTGATCCAAATAAGTCATGAGTTTAAGTTTAGACGATTTAGAACAATGCGCTTGCTAGGTCTCGTCGTGCCTTTATTACCTCAGGGTCACTATCGCCCACCACAACGAATAACTCTAAAAGCCTTGCTCTTAATTTGTCTCGATCTTCACCACTTGAAATCTTGATGGCACTAATTAATACCGCAAATCCAGCTCCTGGATTTCCTTTCATTAATTCAAGGTCTGCTAAATCCATTTGGCTGGCAAAATCTTTACGATCACTTGCTTTTTGTAATACATCATTTGGATTTAATTTAGATGCTCTTTCTAGTAATCCCACTTGAGCAAGACCAGCTTGGGCAACTTGATCTGCTGGATTTTGGTTAAGCATTTCCTTATAAGAATTATTTGCAGCAACAAAGTCACCTTTTTCGATGGCATTAAATGCTGCTTCTAATCTGGGATCAATTTGTTCTTCTTCAATTACAGGAGCTACGTCTTCTTGAACTTCAGGGTTAATAGTTCCATTCACTCCTTGTTCTGCTGCAATTCTTAAGACTTCTTCAATCACTTGTCGAAGTTCAGCTTCAGGAATTGCACCTTGAAAAAGTGGACCAGCAGATTCACCAATCACTGCAAAGACAGCTGGAATTGATTGCACTTGAAACATTTGTGAAAGTCGAGGATTTGCATCAACATCTATTTTTGCTAAAACAAATCGACCTTTATATTCAGCAGCTAATTTTTCTAACAATGGTGAAAGTTGTTTACACGGTCCACACCATTCGGCCCATAGATCAACAATTACTGGAACTGTTTTTGAAATATCAATAACTTTTTGTTGAAAATCTTGTTCACTAACATCAACCACAACTCCAGCAGGCGCATTAGCTAGTGCATCAGTTGCTACACTTTGGGCTTTTCTGGCTTGAGCAAGCGCACCTAAATCAATGGCACCGCGCATCGGAATTTGGCTACTCAATTTATTAACGCCTCACTAAGTTTGATACTCACATCTTACTAATTACTAAATATCGTTCCACTTCTCCATTGGCCCATCCCAGGAGATAGGAAGTGGAACCAGACTTGGAGCAATCATGTTCACAATTTCATTCAAAACAACTTGGACACTATTTTCCCCAACCCATAAATGCTTTGCTCCAGCTGAGGGCACAATTTTAATATTTGGCGCAACACTAAATCTTAATTTTGCTTCATCTGGTTTTAAGTAGTCATCAAATTCTGGAACTAAAGCCACTACTGGAAAAGTTACGTTTTTCCATTTAGCAAG
>JAPLAV010000103.1 GCA_026393095.1 Actinomycetota bacterium
TCTTGATTTAATCAAGGAATTAGCACTGTATGAAAAAGAACCAGATGCGGTTGAAACAACAGTTAAAGATTTAGAAGAAGCGTTATTTGTTGGTTCTAATACTTTTAATGATCAACCTGCATGTTTCGCCGTTGTAATTGATGATCAAGAAAATCCTGGACAATTATCAGGTTTTGCTCTTTATATGTTGCATTTTTCAACTTGGACCGGAAAATATGGAATCTATTTAGAAGATTTATATGTCAGAGAATCAAAACGTGGTCTTGGAATGGGCAAAGCTTTATTAGAACATTTAGCACAAATTTGTGTGAAGAAAGGTTATGCCAGATTTGAATGGTGGGTACTTGATTGGAATACACCTGCTTGGGATTTCTATTTAGCTAAAGGATCAATTCCTATGACTGAATGGACTATGCATCGCATGCAAGGTCAAGCCTTAAAGGATTTAGGTAAAAGTTAATTCTTATTTTCAGCTAATACAGCAGCCAAAATTGTGGTAATTGGAACAGCTAAAACTAGTCCAATTGAACCAACTAAAGTTCTCACAATTTCTTGGGAAATTGCTTCACTACTTAAAATAAAACCAGTTGGTCTATCAGCCAGCACAATTAGTAACAAAGTTGGTAACGCAGCACCTGCATAGGTAAAAAGAAGCGTGTAGACCGTGGAAGCAATGTGATCTCTACCAATTCTCATGCCTGAAACAAATAATTCTTTAGCAGAATAATTTGGTTGAGACTCTTTTAATTCCCACACCGAACTAGCTTGAGTAACGGTCACATCATTTAATACACCAACTGAAGCAAAAATAATTCCTGCTAGTAATAATCCATCAAGTCTTATTTGAGTAACTCCTGCTAAGAGAAAATCATCATCACTTGAAATTCCTGAAAAGTTTCCTACTCCTACTACTAAATATGAAATTAAAGCAGTTAACGCAATGCCAAATAGTGTTCCCAAAACTGCCACAGAAGTTCTTATTGATAAACCATGCGCGGTATAAAGCAAGATAAGAACCAGTCCCGATGCAGACACCACAGCCACGGCTAAAGGATCTCTTCCTTCAAGTAATGCTGGGAACATGAAGTAGAGCAACACCACAAAAGTTAGTACTAGCCCAACAATGGCACCGATTCCTCGCCAGCGACCAATAAATATCGTCACAATCGCAAAAACTACAGAAATCCAGATTAATAAATTAGATCTGTTTAAATCCATATATAAATATGTATCTTTAGTTAATTCTGCTTCAGGAATTCGCAAAAGTTGCATTTTGGTTCCTGTGCTTATATCAACACCAGCATTAGCGTAATCAAATTCAACTAAACCTTCAGAACCTTTTCTTTCTCCACTAGTTATCAAAACGCGTAACACATCACAATTTCCACCTGCTACTTGTTCGGGATCAGCCCCCTCTTCATATCCTTGACACTTTTGATCAGTTATTTCTAAAACTTCGCCTTTGACATATTCAGATCCTGATATTGCATCTAAGCCACCAGAAATTTTTATAAAATTTCCACTTGGTTTTAATAAGAAAGCTCCCAGTAACACTGCAATTATTGAAATTACTATTGCAGATATCGTTATTCGAGTTCTAATTGTTTTCATAATTTATTTAACAGGGCTTCGTAAAGCCCATTGAATTAGGGGTATTTGCAAAGGTAAACGTAACCAAGAACCAAGAATTAAAAACCAGCTAGATTCAAGATTAAATGTAACATCAATTGCATACCACCAATTCCCTACCCAAATAACCATTAAAATAAAAGCTGTAAATTTTGATGCCCATTTTTGTCTGGTCAGTAATCCAATCGCGCAAATTATTTCTAAGATTCCACTTAAAATTATCCAGAAGTTCTGCATACCTAAAATTGGGGGAACGAGTGCTTGGAAAACTCCAGGATTTATTAAATGAAAACTTCCACTCAATAGAAATATGAATATTATTATCTTCGTTCCTATGGGCAAACCTTTTAACGCTAAACCTAGTTTCATAGAAACTACTCTATCTTAAGATTTGCTGATAAATTCTGGCTTAATATTACATAAAAGAAATATTAATTTAGTACCCGAATTATGAGTATCTTTTCTTCATGAATTTAATCGCTTTGTCAGCCAAATCATCAGAATCTGTCCATAGATTTCTCCAAATGCGTAAGGCGTTTGACAAAGCAGGATCAACAACAGCTGAAGAAAATGACTCGAAGGTTACTGGTCCTTGGTAATTAATTTTTTTCAAGGCGCCAAAGAAAGAATCAAAATCAACATTTCCTGTTCCTAAATAGCCACGGTGACTTTCTCCAACGTGAACATATCCAAGTCGATCTCCTGCTGCTAGCACTCCCTCAACCATGCCATCTTCTTCAATATTCATGTGATAGGTGTCTAGATGTAGGTAAACATTTGGTTTATCGACTTCTTCTAAATAAAGCAATCCTTCTTTTGCAGTATTCATTAGATTACTTTCATATCGATTAACAATTTCAATATTCAAATTAATATTTTTATCCGCTGCATAATCAGCAATTCTTTTCATAGCCCCCACAGAATTGGCACGATTTTCTTTTGTTGCAGGCTCTTCGTAAGGTTGCAAACTTGAGGCAAATGGTCCATCCAGTTCAACTCCACCGATTGCGGCGAGTTTATCAATTGCTCTCTTTGCTAAATCTTCTCCAGCTTGAACGATTGATTTATCTGCACTGGAAATATCAGTTTTTGCATTAATTACAAAGCAACCAGCAGCTGTCAAATTAAATTCTGCAAGTAAATCTTTTGTCATTGCAGCATCTATTTTTTCAGGTTCTGCAATTAAAATTTCAATTAGATCATAACCGGCTCTACTGGCACTACTTGCAGCAAATCTTGCATTTTTAGCTGACCAATCTCCGGCCCAAACTAGTGAGTGGCCACCAAATAAAAGTTTTTGTTTTTTCTGTGACATTATTTTCTCTTTCTGTTTGGAACAAAGTTTTAAAAAGTTTCAATTATAAAGAAACTTTTTATGACCCCGTAATTGCCACCAATTTAGTAAACAATTACAATCTTGGCAAGACCCGATACAGATTAATTTGGTATACAGAATTTAATGTATTTGGAAATATTTAAATGTATACAATAAAAATATGGTTGTATACACTTTAAAAAATTTGGTATACAAACTAGAATTAAAAGTGGTTAAACGTTTAGAGAGGTCAAGATGGGCGTTATCTCTTTAAAAGAGATTCTTAGACCAGCTTTTGCTGATCGATACGGTGTCCCAGCAATTAATATTTTTAATGATTTAACACTCGAAGCGGTTCTGGCTGGGGCTGTCCAAGCTAAATCTCCCCTAATTATTCAAACCTCAGTAAAAACTGTTAAAAGTATTGGGGTAGAAGTTTTAGCGAGTATGTGGCGATCTATGACTAACGGAATTCAAATTCCCGTTACTCTGCATCTTGATCACTGTCCTGACCGGGAAGTGATAACCCTGTGCTTAAAAAATGGTTGGAATTCCGTTTTATTCGATGCATCTGAATTGCCAGTCGAAGAAAATCAACGTCAGACCATAGAAGTAGTAAAGGAAGCTAGACAATATGGAGCATGTGTAGAAGGTGAAATTGAAGCAATAACTGGAGTAGAAGATGGTCATGGCTCAAACTCTCTAGCAAAAAGACAGTCACTAGAAACTTCCTTAAATTTTATCCAGGCAACTGGGATTGATGTTTTTGCTCCGTCCATCGGCAATGCACATGGCACCTATAAGTCCACTCCAATTATCGATTATGACCGAGTCTCAGAAATTGTTGCTGCTAATCCAATCCCAATTGCCTTACATGGTGGAAGTGGTTTAACAAACGAGCAATTTGAAGAATTAATTAAACGCGGTTGCGCCAAAGTCAATATCTCAACAGCATTGAAAGAAATTTATATGAAATCAACTCTAGATTTTCTTCTAGAATCTCAAAAAAAGAACAAGTGGGATCCACCTTCACTATTTTCGGCAACAAGACAAACAATTATCAACATGGTTATGGATTTAACTCAACAGTTTGGCAGCAAAGGCAAAGCTTGGTGAAAATATAATGCCTGCCCTAATATTTGATTGCGATGGAGTCTTAGCAGATACAGAAAAAGATGGACACTTACCTTCATTCAATAAAACTTTTGCACATTTTAATCTACCTATAAAATGGAGTCTTGAAGATTATGCAGAAAAATTAAAGATAGGAGGAGGAAAAGAAAGACTTAAAAGTTTACTTACCCCAGATTTTATTTCTAAGGCAAAACTTCCAAATTCTCCAGAATTACAAAGTGAAGAAGTAGCCAAATGGCACAAATTTAAAACAAATATTTATACAGATTTAGTTCAAAGTGGAGTAATGCCGGCGCGTCCAGGTATCGCTCGAATTGTGAAAGAAGCTCATGCGCAAGGTTGGACACTTGCTGTGGCTTCAACTTCTCAAGAAGAATCTGTGCGAGCAGTACTGGTACATGCCGTTGGAAAATCTTTAGCTTCACACTTCACAGTTTTTGCAGGTGACATTGTCTCCAAAAAGAAACCTTCTCCCGATATTTATCTTCTTGCAATCGATCAATTGGAGTTAAATCCTGATGACGTAATAGTTATTGAAGATAGCAATAATGGTTTAAGGGCTTCTCTTTCTGCAGGTCTTAAAACTATTGTGACAGTTAGCAGTTTTACAACCAAAGAAGATTTCTCCGGAGCATCACTTGTCGTTAGTTCTCTAGGAGATGCAGATGGTGAAAAAACGAATATTATAAATAATCCTTTAAAATTTGGCATAAAAGATGAAGTGACTCTTTCATATTTGAGCCAAATTTTGAAGTTACCAACAGCCGTCTAAAAAGGAGAAGCAGTCATGACCCATCTATTAAATAATCCTGTTGACTTTCCAGTAGAACTTGTTGATGGATTTGTTAAAGCAAACTCCAAGTACGTTAAAAAAGTTTATGGTGGTGTTGTTCGAGCCACTAAATCTAAACCTGGAAAAGTTGCAATTATTACAGGCGGTGGCACTGGCCACTACCCAGGTTTTATGGGTTGGGTTGGACCAGGGTTAGTCGATGGTGCTGTAACTGGAAATATTTTTGCTTCACCTTCTGCTTCTCAAGTTAGAAGTGTGGCAAAGGCTGCTGATCACGGTGGTGGAATTTTATTAGCTTTTCTTAATTACGCTGGAGATGTTTTGCATTTCGGAATGGCCGAAGAATTATTAAAAGCAGATGGATTTGATGTCAGGCGTTCTGTAGTAACAGATGATGTTGCTTCTGCTCCAGAAAGCGAAATTTATAAAAGAAGAGGTATTGCAGGTGGTCTAGCTGTTTTGAAAGTAGCATCAGCTGCTGCTGAGTCAGGATTATCACTTGATGAAGTATTAAAAGTTTTAAATAAAACCAATGAAAGAACTAGAACTTTTGGAGTTGCATTTTCAGGCTGCACTCTGCCTGGTTCAGCAAATCCTTTGTTTGAAGTGCCAGCAGGAAAAATGGCAGTTGGGTTAGGAGTACACGGTGAACCTGGTATTTACGAACTTGACCTTGGGACTGCAGATGATGTTGCAAAACTTTTAGTTGACAAATTACTAGAAGATGTTCCACAAAATCCTGGTAAAAAAGTTATCGCCTTATTAAATGGTTTAGGGTCAGCCAAATATGAAGAGTTATTTGTAACTTTTAGTTGTGTGGCTAATCGATTGAAAAATGCTGGAATTCAAATGGTTGACGGTGAAGTTGGAGAATTCATGACTTCACTTGATATGGGTGGATTGTCACTGACCTTAGTTTGGGTTGATGACGAGATAGAAAAATATTGGTTTGTGCCTTGTGATAGCCCTGCATTTAGAAAGACAAAAATGATTGATGAACCACTTGATTCAAGCATTGTTTTTAACACTGAACCAGAAGCACTAAAGGTAAACAAAAAAGGAAATGAAAGTTCAAGAAATGCTGCAGCACAAATTGCAAAAGCTCTTGAAAAGATAAAAGATATTATTTCTGAAAATGAAACAATGCTTGGTGATCTTGATGCAGTGGCAGGCGATGGTGACCATGGTGCAGGAATGACTCGCGGATCAAAAGCTGCGGCTGAAGCTGCTAACTGGTTAGTGAAAGAAGGAGCGGGAGCTCAAACAACTTTAGCTGGGGCCGGGGCACGTTGGTCTGAAAATGCAGGTGGTGCGTCAGGTGCATTATGGGGAGCTGCCTTAATTGCTGCTGGTAATGCATTGGGTGATGATAAAGATTTAGATTTAAAATCTTTTTCACATGCTATTAATTCATTTGTTAAATCTGTTCAGCAATTAGGTGGAGCAAATATAGGTGATAAAACTATGATTGATGCACAAGTTCCTTTTGCTGAAGTTTTTGAAAATTCAGTCTCACAAAATCTTGGATTTGTTGATGCCTGGAATCGTGCAGCAATAGCATCAACAAGTGCAGCAAAAGCAACAGCTAGTTTGACACCAAAAATGGGTCGAGCAAGAGTTTTAGCGGAAAAATCTATTGGTCACCAAGATCCCGGAGCGACCTCTTTTTCTTTGATCGTCTCGACTATTTCAAGTATGTTTAAATAGAGATAACAAAGAAAATAAATGATTAAAACTGAAATTAATATCTTGAAAAAAACTATGACCAGATTGAAGGGGTAAAGAAGTTATGCCTACTAAGAAAAATCTTCAATTAGCTGCTCCTTGGGTTGAGATTGAAACCACACAAAAAGATTGGGATGAAGCCGATCCTAAACTTTTGAAGACAATGCTCACGCAATTACATTTAATCCGTGCGTTTGAAGAAAAGGCACTAGATTTTTCTGGTCAAAGATTGGTAAACGGCCCACTTCACTCAAGTATTGGCCAAGAAGGTGGAGCTGTTGGTTCCATCGTTAGCTTGACTGCAAGGGATCAAATAAATGGTTCACACAGAGGCCATCATCAATTTTTAGCCAAAACGCTTGGATTTATTTCACCGAATGGATTAGACCCTAATGAAGATTTTTCTCAAGAGGTAGTAACTGTTTTAAGAAGAAGTCTTTCTGAAATTTGTGGATTAGAAGACGGATTTTGTGGTGGTCGTGGTGGTTCAATGCATTTGCAATGGATTGAAGCAGGCGCAATGGGAACAAACGCGATAGTAGGAGGTGCTGTTCCATTTGCTGCTGGATTTGCTTGGAATCATAAACACGCAAAAACAGATTCTGTTGCTGTTACATATTTTGGAGATGGCGCTATAAATATTGGTTCAGCTTTAGAGACTATGAATTTAGCAGCTGCTTGGAAAATACCAATTTGTTTTTTTATTGAAAATAATAAATACGGTGTTTCCACAACAGTAGAGGAAGCAACTGGAGAGCCACGGTTATCAGGACGCGGTCCTGGTTTCAACATTGCAAGTTGGAGTGTAGATGGAATGGATACGCTGGCAGTGCATTTAGTGATGCAAGAAGCACTTGAACATATGAGATCTGGAAAAGGTCCAACCGTAATTGAAGCAAATGTTTATCGCTATTTTCACCAAAATGGACCATTTCCTGGAAGTGCTTTTGGTTATAGAGATAAAAGTGAAGAGGCAGAGTGGAGAAAAAGAGATCCACTGCAAATGATGGAATCACATTTATTGCGTCGAGGATTAATGACGCAAGGTGAAATTACTAAATTACGAGAGAAAAGCCAAAAAGTTATGACTGATGTTGCGAATCAATTACTTGAAGCAGACCCTAATGAGTCTGATAAACAAAGATTCAAACCTTCTCTTTGGCCAAATCCTGAATTGATAGATGAGGGCGTTAGAGGTGATCTTTCAGAATTTGATGGAATCAAATTTAAGGAAGCACAAGATTTTATTGGAAAAACAGTAAATAAAAAATTCATTAGCACAATTGCTGAAGTAATGTTGCGCAGAATGGAAACAGATAATTCCATAGTTGTTATGGGCGAAGATATTCACAAATTAAATGGTGGGCCCCGTGGAGCAACAAAAGGTTTAAAGAGTGCCTTTCCTGATCGAGTATTAGGAACCCCAATTAGTGAAAATGCTTTTACTGGTCTGGCAGGAGGAATGGCTCTTGATGGGCGCTTCAAACCAGTTGTGGAATTAATGTATGCAGACTTTATTTGGGTAGCTGCAGATCAACTTTTCAATCAAATTGGTAAAGCACGACACATGTTTGGTGGAAAACATGACATGTCACTTGTGTTAAGAATAAAAATTGGAACAAGAACTGGTTACGGTTCCCAGCATTCCATGGACCCCGCAGGAATTATTAACACTTCTCCAGGTTGGAGAATTGCTGCACCATCTAATCCTCTTGACTACATAGGCATGATGAATAGTTCACTGCTTTGTAAAGATCCTGTTGCTGTTTTAGAACATGACTCAGATTTGTACAAAATTTCTGGAGAAGTCCCAGAAAATGATCTTGATTTTTATATTCCAATTGGCGTTGCTGCTATAAAACGTTCTGGGTCTTCTGTGACAATTCTGACTTATCTTTCCATGGTGCAAAACTCCCTAGACGCTGTTGAAGAAAGTGGAGTTGATGCTGAAGTAATCGATTTGCGATGGTTGGATGCTGGAAGTATCGATTGGGACACAATTGGTGAAAGTATAAAGAAAACTAGTAATGTTCTCATCGTTGAACAAGGTTCCAGAAGCACATCTTATGGAGGTTGGTTGGCTGATGAAATTCAACGCAGGTATTTCCAATGGTTGAAATCTCCAGTACAACGAGTTTCTGGTTCTATTTCTGCTCCCAGTGTCAGCACAGTATTAGAAGACGCAGCGTTAGCCAAAAAAGAAACCGTAACAAAATTTTTGAAAAAAAGTTACCTATCAAAAGAGGAGAGCAAATAAATGGCTAAATTATTTCGAATGCCAAGTATTTCTGCAGACACTGAAGAAGTAGTACTACTTGAGTGGAGTGTTAAGCCTGGTACCAAAGTTCAAGCTGGTGATGCAATAGCGATTGTTGAAACCGATAAAGCCAATGTGGACATTACAGTTGATCAAACTTCAATTCTTTGGCGTTCATTAGTTGAACCAGGTGCTTCATTGGATGTGGGAACTCCAATTGCAATATTGATTGGAGAAGATGAACAGGTTACAGATGAACAAGCACTTCTAGATTCTTTAGGAATTGGCGGAAACGCTTAGTCTCGAAAGTGGGCCCTGTCGGGATCGAACCGACGACCCACAGATTAAAAGTCTGTTGCTCTACCGACTGAGCTAAAGGCCCGCTGGACTAATGCTAGTCAGATTACAAATCCTGACTAGAAACGGCTTAACGTTCTAGTTTGCCTGAGATAAATAGTTCGGTGTTATCTCTTGCTTCAGAATCGTCAAATTGCACTGGAGGAGATTTCATCAGATAACTTGATGGAGAAATTAGTGCTCCACCAATTTTTCTATCCTTGGCAATCTTGGCGCAACGAAGAGCATCAATAATGACTCCTGCTGAGTTTGGTGAATCCCACACTTCAAGTTTGTATTCCAAGTTCAATGGCACATCACCAAATGCTCTACCTTCAAGGCGAACGTAAGCCCATTTGCGATCATCTAGCCATGAAACATAATCACTTGGACCAATGTGGACATTGCCTTTGCCCATGTCGTGATCAACTTGTGAAGTTACAGCTTGGGTTTTTGAAATCTTTTTTGATTCCAAACGATCTCTTTCCAACATGTTCATAAAGTCCATGTTGCCACCTACGTTTAATTGCATGGTTCGATCTAGTTGCACACCACGATCACCAAATAGTTTTGCTAACACGCGGTGCGTAATAGTTGCTCCAACTTGGGATTTAATGTCATCACCAATGATTGGTACTCCTGCATCTTTAAACTTCTTTTCCCAAACAGGATCAGATGCAATAAATACCGGCAATGCGTTAACGAATGCAACTTGAGCATCGATTGCACATTGTGCATAAAACTTAGCTGCTTGTTCTGAACCAACTGGTAAATAACAAATCAAAACATCTGCATTGGTGTCTTTCAAAACCTTAACCACATCAACTGGTGATTCAGTTGATTCTTGAATCATTTCTTTGTAGTAACGGCCAAGACCATCAAGAGTATGTCCTCTAGAAACCTTTATTCCTAAAGGTTTTACGTCAGCAAATTTAATTGTGTTATTTTCACTTGCCCACATGGCGTCTGCTAAATCTAAACCAACTTTTTTACCGTCAACATCAAATGCGGCAACAAATTCAATATCTTTAATGTGATAGTCACCAAGTTGTACATGCATTAAACCTGGAACTTCAACATTAACATCGGCGTTTTTGTAATACTCAACACCTTGAATTAATGAATTAGCACAGTTTCCTAAACCAACTATTGCTACCTTTATTTTACTCATGCTTGCTTCCTCTCACTAGATATTAATTCGTCAATCCATTTCA
>JAPLAV010000041.1 GCA_026393095.1 Actinomycetota bacterium
CTTTTACTCCAAGCAATGCCGTTCCTTTTGCTGCCCAATCTCGAGATGATCCTGAACCATATTCAACACCAGCAATTATTATTAAAGGAGTTTTGTCATTTATGTAATCAACACTTGCGTCATAAATAGTGTCTTGTTGATTCTTTTTAAAGTTAAATGTAAATCCACCTTCAACATCTTTAAGTAATTTATTCTTTAATCTGATATTGGCAAATGTTCCGCGAATCATAACTTCATGATTTCCACGGCGTGAACCATATGAGTTGAAATCTTTCTTATCAATTCCGTGTTGAGTTAGGTATTTCCCAGCTGGAGAATCAGCTTTGATACTGCCGGCAGGTGAAATGTGATCGGTTGTTACAGAATCACCTAACCAAGCAAGCACTCGAGCAGATGAAATATCTGAAACTTTTCCTGGTGTTTTTGGCATATTTTCAAAATACGGCGGTTTTCTTACATAAGTACTGGAATCAACCCAGGTAAAAGTTTTACCAGTTGGAGTGGAAAGACTTTGCCATTTTTCATCACCCTTGAAAACATCGGCATAACGTTTGGTAAACATTTCAGAATCTATGGCACCCTTGATCACTTCTTGAATTTCACTGGTTGAAGGCCAAATATCTTTCAAGTAAATTGCTTTACCTTCTTGATTTGTGCCAATTGCGTCATTGTTTAGATCAATATTCATGGTTCCTGCGATGGCGTAAGCCACAACCAACGGTGGAGAAGCAAGGTAATTCATTTTCACATCAGGGTTGATGCGTCCTTCAAAGTTTCTGTTACCACTTAATACTGAAACTGCTGATAAATCAGCGTGATTAATTCCTGCACTAATTGGTTCTTGCAATGGGCCACTATTGCCTATACAAGTAGTGCAGCCATAACCAACAAGATCGAAACCAAGTTTGTTTAAGTACGGGGTTAATCCGGCCTTATTTAGGTAGTCAGTGACAACTTGAGAACCAGGTGCAAGTGTTGTTTTTACCCAAGGAGCTCTAGTTAATCCAAGTTCAATTGCTTTCTTTGCTAATAAGCCAGCACCAACCATGACTTCTGGATTAGAAGTGTTAGTACAAGAAGTAATAGCTGCAATTACAACTGAGCCATGTTTAAGGATCATTTTTTCACCATCAAGTGAAATTTCAATTTCTTTTGCTAAATCATTTGTATAGGTAGGAAGTATTTTGTTGAAACTTTCTTTTGCATTTCTTAAAGCAACACGATCTTGTGGTCTTTTTGGACCTGCAATTGAGGGTTCAATAGTTGTTAAATCTAATTCTAGATTTTCTGAGAATCTTGGGACATGATTTGGATCTAGCCATAAGCCTTGAGCTTTCGCGTAAGTTTCTACAAGTGCTAATTGATCTTGACTTCTTCCAGTAAATCTCAAGTAATCAATTGTTTGATCATCAATTGGAAAAATTGCCACAGTAGAGCCATATTCTGGACTCATGTTTCCAATAGTTGCGCGATTTGCCAATGGAACAGCAGAACAACCAGCACCGTAAAATTCAACAAATTTGCCAACAACGCCGTGCTTTCGCAAAACTTCTGTAATTGTTAGAACTAAATCAGTTGCAGTGACACCTTCTTTTAGCGCCCCAATTAATTTAAAGCCCACAACTTTTGGAATCAACATACTTACGGGTTGTCCAAGCATTGCTGCTTCTGCTTCGATGCCACCTACTCCCCAACCAAGAACTCCTAAACCATTAACCATGGTTGTGTGTGAATCGGTACCAACAACTGTGTCTGGATAAATCGTTCCATTTCTTTCAAAAACAACTCTGGCTAAGTTTTCAATATTTACTTGATGAACAATTCCAGTTCCTGGTGGAACTACTTTAAATTCAGAAAAAGCACCTTGGCCCCAGCGAAGAAATTGATATCTTTCTTTGTTTCTGTCATATTCCAAATCCACATTTATTTTTAATGCCATATTTGAACCAAATGCATCTGCAATAACAGAGTGATCAATAACTAATTCAGCAGGAGCTAGTGGATTGACTTTTTGTGGATCTCCACCTAAATCAATCATGGCCTCTCGCATTGTCGCTAAATCAACAATTGCTGGAACTCCAGTAAAATCTTGCATGATTACTCGAGCAGGTGTGTAAGGAATTTCAATACTTGGTTCGGCTTTTTCATCCCAATTGGCAACAGCATTGATGTGGTCTTTGGTTATGTTGACGCCATCTTCGGTGCGCAATAGGTTTTCTAAAAGAATTTTCAAACTAAAAGGAAGGGATTGTGATCCTGGAACTTTATCTAGAGCAAACATTTCACTAGAGCGATTATTAAAGCTTAAGCTTTGCTTTGCTCCGAAAGTGTTTATACTCATTTATCCCTCAGTTTTATCAATAAGCAAACACTAGCAGTGGGAAGAAATCTAAGTTATTCGTGCACCAAAATGGCCACAGATTCAATGTGGTGAGTCTGTGGAAACAAATCAAACGCCACAACTGTTTCAAGCTTCCAGCCATATTTCTTAGCGATAAGAACATCTCGCGCCAGGGCGGCTGGGTCACAAGCAATATAAATGATCTTTTGCAGAGTTTGGTTACAGACTTGCTGCATCACATTTTGACCGGCTCCAGATCTTGGCGGATCCAGAATGACAACATCAAACTTATTTTTGACTGAGCGAATCCATCTATCAACTCGATCACTAACTATTTGAACATTCTTAAAGTCACCAAGATTAGTTTTTGCATTTTGAGCAGCACTTCGATCTGCTTCAACCACAAAACCTTGAGCAAGTGGGAATTCTAGCAGTAGTGAATGAGCTAACACTCCAACTCCCGCATAAAGATCTGCAAAAGTTTCTACTTGCAAACCCTTCATTGATTTCTTTATTTGACTACTTAGTGCAGAAGCTGCTCCCGGATGAACTTGCCAAAATCCATCACCAGCAACTGCAAAGTCGTGCCCGTCAACTTCTTGAATTGAATTAGGTGCACTTGGTGCTCTTTTTTCAACTGGATAAACAACCGTTTCTTCCTTGGACTTAACAATTAATACTTCGTCATCAGGATTTCCTTCGGGAAGATTTTTTAAAACATCATTAATGGATTCATCGGCAATTAAACATTTATCAATAACTTGAACTTCATGGGAGCGATTTTTTCTGAATCCCCACTTACCTTGCTCATTGGCCACTAAACGAATTCGAGTACGCCAATTACTTTCACTTGGTTCAACTGCATTAATTGAGCTAATTGCAGAGGCGTTTGGAACTTGTCCAAATCTTTCAAGTTGTTCAACTAATACTTGAAGTTTTAGCTCTCTTTGATAATTGGATGATGCATGCTGCCAATCACAACCCCCGCAACCATCTGCTTTAAAGAATTCGCATTTTGGTTGAATCCGATGTGACGAAGCATTTAAAACTTTTACGGTTTGTGCAAACCAGGATCTTTTTCCTGGAGCAAGTGATATTAGTTTTACTTCCACGGTTTCACCTGGAAGTGCATGTCTAACAAATACAACTACGCCATCATGTCTTGCAACACAAAGTCCCCCATGGGCAACTTTTTCGATATTTAAAGTTAAGAGATCGCCTGGATTCACGAGGTTACGGACGTCGCAAGGTTTGATTTACTGGACGTGGAGTCTTTTCTTTCATGGTTTCTGTTGAAACTAATTGCCATGGAACACTCACGACCATTACTCCTGGAGTAAATAACAATCGAGATTTTAATCTCAAAGCAGATTGGTTATGCAGTAATTGCTCCCACCAATGCCCAACCACATATTGCGGTACAAATATAGAAATAACATCTCGCGGACTTTCTCGTCTTATGCTTTTTACGTAATCAAGAATTGGTCTTGATACTTCTCTAAAGGGAGAATCCAAAACCTTGAGAGGAACTGGAATTTCTAAACTTTGCCAATTCTTAATTAATTCTTCGGTTTCTTTTTCTTCAACTCGCACAGTTATTGCCTCTAGCGTGCTTGGTCTAGTCGCTCTTGCGTAGTAAATAGCTCTCATAGTTGGTTTATGTAATTTGGAAACCAAAATAATTCCGTGAATTCTACTTGGCAGAGATAAGTTTGCGCTGCTTGTTAAAGACAACTCATCGCTAACTCTTCCGTAATAAACATATATTGCACTCATGATTGCCATCAGGGTTGGAATTGCAATTACAACCATCCAAGCACCATGAGTAAATTTAGTTACCAAAATTATTACCAAAACTGAACCGGTAAGAACAAAGCCAACTGAATTGATTAAACGAGATTTTCTCATCTTGGAAATTAAAGAATTATCACTTGATGAGGTAATATTTCTAGTCCAATGTTTAATCATTCCTAATTGACCAAGAGTAAATGAAGTGAATACACCCAAAATATAAAGTTGAATTAATCGAGTAACACTGGCATCGAAAGCATAAACAATAAGTATGGCCGCACCAGATAGGAAAAGAATTCCGTTACTAAAAGCTAATCGATCTCCTCTGTTATGTAATTGTCGTGGTAACAATCTGTCGTTAGCCAAAATAGAAGCTAAAACAGGAAATCCGTTAAATGCAGTGTTAGCTGCCAAAACCAGAATTAATGCAGTGACTGCAGCAATTACCAATATTCCAATTGTAAATGAACCAAAACTGGCTTGGGCAACTTGAACAATAACTGTTTTTTGTTGTTGCCCAAGAGGTAAACCAACTAGATCTTCTGGATGCTCAGCAACTTTTACTCCAGTTCTCATAGCCAAGTAAGTGATTGAAAGAAACATTGCAGATGAAATAGACCCAAGTAACAATAAAGTTGTGGCCGCATTCTTGCTCTTTGGTTTCTTAAATGCAGGAACTCCGTTTGAAATTGCTTCAACACCAGTTAAAGCAGTACAACCTGATGAGAAGGCTCTTGCGAATAGGAAAATTAATGCAAAACCTGTGAAGCTTTGTTCGGCTGTAATTGTCCAATCAGCACTTTCAGCTTTGAGTTCTACCCCTTGTGCAAGTTGAAATCCAGCCCAAGTAACCATTATTAATATAGAGAAAATAAATGCGTAAGTTGGAATAGCAAATAAAGTTCCAGATTCTTTAACTCCTCGAAGATTTAAAACTGTTACCAAAACGATCAATCCAATGGCAAGGGCTACTCCGTGATTGGAAAAGTATGGGAATACGGATGAAATATTGTCCTTAGCTGCTGCGATGGAAACTGCAACTGTCATTACGTAATCAACTAATAATGCACCTGCAACAACAAGTCCTGGTTTTCTACCTAAATTAGTTGTGACAACTTCATAATCGCCACCACCAGATGGATAAGCGTGAACGTTTTGTCGATATGACATAACTACTACGCCCATCACAGTTGCAACTGCAAGAGCAATCCAAATTGAAGTATTTAAATAAACCATGCCGCTGATGCTTAAAACTAAGAGAATTTCTTGGGTGGCATATGCGTTGGACGACAAAGCATCGGATGCGAAAACTGGAAGTGCAACTCTTTTAGGTAAGAGGGTGTCGCCTAACTTGTCGCTTCTGAGTGCGCGACCAACGAGTAAACGTTTTATCGAGGTTGTAATTATGGCCACAATCCCTCACATTACGCAACAACTGGATTCGACGCCATTAACCACTCCCGTAACAGAAATAGATTCACCTGTAACGTATGCATTAACAGCTAACCACTCAAAGGATTAATCCCAAGTGCACGTAGTGATTATGGGTTGCGGACGAGTCGGATCTGCCCTTTCACTTCGTCTGATTGAACTAGGCCATTCAGTTGCCATCATCGACAAAGATGAAACTGCTTTTCTTGCTTTAGGTGATGATTTCACTGGACAAAAAATTTTAGGTGTTGGTTTTGATCGCGACACATTAATCGAAGCAGGAATTGAAAAAGCTCAAGCTTTCGCTGCTGTTTCATCTGGTGATAATTCAAATATTGTTTCTGCTCGCGTAGCAAGAGAAAACTTTAATGTGCCATTAGTTGTGGCAAGAATTTATGATCCAAGAAGAGCAAAAGTTTATGAACGCTTAGGAATTCCAACAGTGGCAAGTGTTGCCTGGACCACTGATCAAGTTTTAAGAAGATTATTACCTTTAGGTGCACAAGAAGAATGGCGCGATCCAAGTGGGAATGTTGTTCTAGCTCAGGTTTATTTATCTCCTAAATGGATTGGCAAACGTGTGGGAGATTTATCAGAAGCAGCAAAAGTTCGTGTGGCCTTAATTAGCAGATTTGGTGGAGCAATTCTTCCAGATCGCGACACTGTTTTACAAGAAGGCGATTTAATTCACGCAATTTATCAAGTACAAGATAGAGATTTTGTTGAAAATGTTTTCGCTACCGGACCAAAGGATTAATTAGATGCTGATTGTTATCGCCGGGGCAGGAAACGTTGGTCGTGCTATTGCTCGAGATCTAATAAAAAATGGTCATAACGTAACCGTTATTGATGATGATCCTGCTGCAATTGCTAGTGCAAAAAAATCTGGAGCAGAAACTGTTTTTGGTGACGCGTGTGAACCTGATGTACTTGATGAAGCAAATCTTTCTAAAGCTCAAATTGTCGTTGCAGCAACTGGTGATGACAAGGTTAATTTAGTTGTCTCTTTACTTGCTAAAACTGAATATGGAGTTCCTCGCATTGTGGGTCGAGTAAATCATCCCAAGAATGAATGGCTCTTTGGTGAAGCATGGGGCGTTGACTTTGCAGTATCAACTCCACAAATGATGACTGCTCTTGTTGAAGAAGCAGTAACTGTTGGAGAACTTGTCAGATTGTTCTCTCTTCGTCAATCCGGTTCAGATCTATTAGAAGTAACTTTGCCAAGTGATTCACCAGTTGTTGGCAAAAGAGTTGGCGATGTTGAATGGCCAATTGATACAGCTTTAGTGGCAATCTTGCGCGATAGAAAAGTAATCACTCCTCATCCAGATGATCCTTTGGAAGCAGGAGATGAATTGTTAGTAGTTGCAACAACTGCTCAACAACCAATACTTAGAGATTTGCTCTGTAAGTAAATAGTATTAATTAATTTTTGCTCTGGCAGTTTGCACAATTTGATAAGTTAACCAAACAGCAAATAAGTACAACGGCCATCCCATAAAGATTTTTACCGAACCAAGAAGAGCAATACTGTCATTTAAATACAAAGGAATTTGCACTAACAATCTCAAACCAAAAACTGCCACCCACAACCAAGTTACTGTTGTGTAGGCGCGAACCAAGAGTGGATGTTTTAACCAACCTGTGGTGTCCCCCACTAAAGATCCAACTAGATAACCAATTAATGGCTTTCGTATCAATACTGAAATCAGTAAGAAAAATCCATAAATTGCATTGGTCACAATTCCGGTTAAAAAGAAGTTACTAGCATCTTTGGTACGCCAGGTTAAAAAGACTGAAATAGATAAACCAAGAAAACCACTAAAAACTTGAGTCAAACTCTTTCTTTCAATTAGCCTAATTACTAACAAGACTGCACCTAAGGCAAGTGATGCAATAAGTGCATTGTTTAAGTTCTTTTGAAAGACAAAGATCACAATAAAAAGCATTGAAGGAAGCGCTGAATCAATTAATCCTCGCCAGCCACCTATTGCCTTATTCAGTAATTCTTTCTCCCCCATGTTTTCTGGATTACTCATTTAGCCCACCTCACTACTTAAGATTTTATAAACAGGATTGTGCAAACAAGGCTTGCCTGACAAAAACGTAATTCTTCCCTCAACTTCAATTCGTGTACCTGGCTCAATTCCTGCCACATGTTTTCTCCCTTGCCAAATGATTATGAGACTTCCTGATCCGTCAGATATTTCTACTTCGTAGGCAGGAACTTGACTATTAGGCTTTATCGTTGCAGTTTTAACAATGCCTGTTACTTGAATTGTTTCTCCACGTTCAATTTCATCAATCAGAGTTGAACCACGAGTGGCTGATTGCTCTGATAATTCATAAGCGGCTAACTCTTCATCACTTGCATAAAAACTCTTTAACCATGTTTGAAACTTAGATTGTTTCTTCATGCTCCAGTTGATCCATATCCACCTGTTGCACGTTCAGATTCAGGCAATTGGTCAACCAATTTAAATTGAGCATTTTCAACTTTTTGTATGACAAGTTGAGCAATACGGTCACCTTTTTTAACTTGAAAGCTTTCATTTAAATCATGATTGATTAAAACCACACCAATTTCTCCGCGATACCCTGCATCAATTGTGCCAGGAGTATTTACCACACTAATTCCATTTTTTAATCCCAAACCTGAACGAGGATGAACTAATCCCACATAACCGTTTGGCAAAGCAATTGCTATTCCAGTTTTTACTAAAGCTCGTTCACCGGGTGCTAAAACTAATTCACTTATTGAATACAGGTCTGCTCCAGCATCACCTGGTTTGGCATAAGTAGGAACTACGGCATCGTTATCAAGTTTGGTAACTAAAATATCTAATTGAATAGGTGCTGACATATATCTGAGATTACTTCTCTGGCAGGGTTATCTCATGAACCAGTTGCTGTTTCGTGAGAAATTAACACCTCCGATTTGGGGTTGGGTTGCCCTAACCGGCTTTTGCCTAATGCTGGCCGTTTCAGTAAGTGCAATATTTGGTGATCTCATAGCTTTGATTGTTTTCATATTTTTAGTTTTGGTGTTCATTTTCCTGGGTTATAAATTTTCACCAGTTATTAAAGTTGATACTGAATTTCTATACGCCAATAAAGCTAAATTGCCACTTCGCATAATTAATAAAGCAACACCGATGTCAATTTCAGAAACTACTAAAATTCGAGGCATCAATGCTGATCCCAAGTGCTTTAGTGCTACCAGTCCACTAATCAACACCTCAATAAGAATTGACTTTGAAGACAAGGATGATCCCCACACATATTGGTTACTCTCAACCAGAAAACCTGAAGAACTCTCCCGAGTTCTGACTCAAAAGCTTTAACCTAGAATAAATTCATGGCCAAGAAATCAAAGAAGAAGAAAAGATCTTCAGGAATAGTTGCTTCAATTGGAGTATTACTTGCCACATTTCTGGCCCGAAAAATACTTACAAAAAGCTACACAAAAATCATGGGACAAAAACCACCAAGTTCCAATGATGGCGAGCAACCTTTAGGTCGAGTTTTAACATGGACTGCATTTAGCACCATTGCATTGGCTGCAGTTGAAGGCTTAGTTCAAAAATACTTAGGAAAAACTAAAAACTAAGCACACTCAGAACAAACGGCTTTGCCCTTTGTTTCTTTCGCAATTCTTGATCTATGCATCACTAAGAAACATTTAATGCAAGTAAATTCATCAGCTTGCTTAGGCAAAACTCTGACAGTCAATGACTCATCGGAAAGATCTGCACCTGGTAGTTCTACTGAGTCTGAATTATCATTCTCATCAACTTCAACTTGAGGATTGGTTGCTTCAGCTCGTTGCGCTTTTAACTCTTCGAGAGAGTCCTCGGCTAATTCTTCATCCGTTTTACGGGGGGCGTCGTAATCTGTTGCCACTTTCTTTTCTTCACCTCTACTATTTGTATTTAACTTTTTTCTCTACCGCGTGGATAATGCCCTATAACTGCCCTGTTACGCGACTCTTTAACCTGGTGAGTCGTGCCACACTCCTCACACTCATAAACTGTGTCTGCAGGAAAATTACGGGGACTTAGGGAGGACAATCTAATACATGCCTATTTATGAACTAGACGGCCGCATCCCAACTATTGATTCCAGTGCATTTATTCATCCCGAAGCTGTCTTAATCGGTGACGTCAGAATTGGTAAAAGAACCAGTGTTTGGCCTACTGCAGTTTTGCGGGGAGATTCCAGTTACATATCTATTGGTGATGAAACTTCAATTCAAGATGGAACAATTATTCATTGCCAAACAAACAACCCCACCATTATTGGATCTCGTTGCATCATTGGACATAACACTCATTTAGAAGGTTGTGTTGTGGAAGACAAATGTTTAGTTGGATCAGGTTCAACTGTTTTAGAGGAAGCTTTAATTAAATCAGGAGCTCTTGTTGCTGCTCAATCTTTAGTTCCACCTGGAAAACTTGTTCCCGAAAGAGCTCTTGCCATGGGAGTGCCTGTGAAAATTAGAGAAAATGCTGTGGCAGAAAATATCTTTGAAGACGGAGTTGAGCATTACCTGCATTTATGCGATCTCTATAAAAGAACTTTAAAGAGAATAGATTAAAAATACTTCTTAGATAATTTAGTTACTAATTGATCTACTTCATCAAATAAATCAGCATTTGCTGCCAGTGACCAATCACCACCTAATTTGTCTCCTGCCAATCCACCTACTCTTCCGCCGGCTTCGGTGACAATTAGAGAACCTGCTGCAAAATCCCAAGGGTAAAGTCCAAACTCATAATAAGCATCAAGTCTTCCCGCGGCAACGTAACAAAAATCAAGAGCTGCCGCACCTGCTCGTCTAACGTCACGAGCAATCACAACCATTTCAGCTAATAGTGCACCTTGCTTTTTTCGTCTTTCAGCGTCATAACCAAATCCAGTTGAAAGCAATGCTTTTTCAATTGAGGCTCCAGAATTAGTTTGTAACTTCTTTTTCACCCCATCATGCAAAACAAAAGCTCCTCCACCTTTAATCGCATAAAAAGTTTCATGCAATAAAGGAGCAGCAACTACCCCAACTTGAATTTCTCCATCAACTTCTACGCCTATTGAGATCGCCCAATAGGGATGGTTATAAAAGTAATTAACGGTGCCATCAATGGGATCAATAATCCATTTCACATTTGATGGATTTTCTGGAGGAAGAGCAGTTCCTTCTTCGCCTAGGAATGAATCATTTGGTCTAACATCTTTAACTCTTTGCACAATGTGTCGTTCGGCTGCTTTATCCATCTCAGTAACTAAATCAACAGGGGTTGATTTAGATTCATAAGCCATATTTTCAGGTCGTTGGTTGACCAAAATTTCACTTGTGGATTTAGCGATATCCAATGCAAGTGCTAATAAAGATTGATTTAACGACTCAGTCACACCACCTATCTTGCCTTTAGGCGCCCACGAAGTAGCGTTGAGGTGTGTTAACGAAATATAGAAACATACTGTCTCTTCCTGGTGCTACTTCTTTTATGCTGGCAGGCTTAATTGCTCGTTTTCCCATCTCTATGTATGGGCTTGGCGCAGTTCTTTTAGTTCAATCAAGAACGGGCTCATATTTCATAGCCGGTGTGGTTTCTGCATCTTTTGCTATCTCTGCTGCTGTAGGTGGGCCAATCACTTCACGTTTGGTGGATCGATTAGGTCAAAATAGATTAATTCCTATACTGTTATCTCTTCACGTTTCTACGCTCTTAATTACGATTTTTCTAATTATCAAGGATGCAAATCTGATTCTTGTTTTGTTACTTGGAGTTATTTCTGGAGCTACTGTTCCAACAATTGGTCCATTCATCAGGGCAAGATGGAAAAAAGCGACGAATAATAAGCAGCAGGAAAATACTGCTTTTGCAATGGAGAGTGTGATTGATGAAGTTATATTTATTTTTGGTCCACCACTTGTAACATTTTTGTGCGTTGTGTTCTATGACGCTTCTGGATTATTACTTGCAGCAATTTTGGTTACCTTGGGCGGTATTTGGTTATCTGGTCAAAAGAAGACTCAACCAGAAGTTCACATTGTTGGTGCAGAAAAGGGAAAAGCTGCACTGAGATATCCAGGTGTTTTTTCTCTCTTCCTGGTTTACATTTTATTGGGTGCCGTATTTGGTGCAGCGGAAGTTATTGCAGTTGCGTTTAGTCGTGAAAAGGGAAGTCCTGAGCTTGCAGGAGCATTAATTACTGCTTGGTCTGTTGGATCTCTTGCTGCAGGCATTACCATGGGTGCAATTCATTTCAAAAATAAACTTTCACACAGATTCTTAATCGCAGCTTTCTTCTTTGCTCTATCTCTGTTGCCTTTGCCATTTATTTCAACCTTGCCAGCGCTTTTCATAACGCTTTTAATTTCTGGGTTAGCAATTTCACCAGTCTTAATTTCTGGCTATACCCTGATTGGTCAACTTGTCCCCCAAAACCGACTGACTGAAGGTTTTGCTTGGGCAAATACTGGTGCAGGTTTAGGAATTGCTTTAGCTTCAGCAATCTCTGGTTGGGTGATTGATAACAGTGGTGCGCAAGTTGCGTTCTGGGTTGTGTCAGTTGCTGGGCTACTAACTTTTGCCATAACTTTGATTACTTACCGAGATCTAAAGCGAGCCGACTCGCGCTCAGCCAAATCAGCCTAAACACACCTTTTTCTCGTAGCGTAGTTCTACACAGGAATTGTGACTAGTCACTCCTGTAACACAAATATTTGGAGGTGTCGCATGACTAAAAAGTTAACTTTTGGTGCCCTTAGTGATGACGGCACAAAAATAGTTTTGAAAGATGAAAAAGGAAATGAATTTGCATTAGATCTTGATGAGAAAACCAGAGACGCAGCACGCAATTGGCGCAAACGTCCGAAAGCATCAGTTCATGACAGAGATCATGAATTAAGTGTGGCAGAAATTCAAGCAAGAATTCGTTCTGGAATTTCTTCCGAAGATTTAGCTCAAGTAAGTAGCATTCCTTTGGAAAGAATTAAAAGATTTGAACCACCAGTATTGCAAGAAAGATATTGGATTTCTAAGCGTGCCCGTGAAACAGAAATTAGAAGAGCACACGGCAGTGCTGCATTTGATGAAATTGTGCAAACCAGAATTTCACACGGTGGCGGAGATATTGAATCCACTAAATGGGATGCGTGGAAACGAGAAGACGGAAGATGGAACATTGCATGTTCTTTCGTTGGCAGAAAAGGTGAAACAGAAGCTCATTGGGCATACAATCCAGATGTTTCAACAATTGCACCCCTTGATGATGTTGCACGTTGGTTACTTGATGTCACACCAGATATGCCACAAAACCAAACCTTTGAACATGTTGCACCAAAATTAGTAAGTGTGCCCACAATTGTTGAAGAAGTAGTTGAAGAATTACCAGAATGGGTTACCCCAGAAGGTGTAAAACAAGACGTTTCAAATACTGTGCCAATTCCTAAACAAGAACCAGTTGCTCAACCTGTGATTACTCCAGTTGTTAAAACCGCTCCACTAATTCCAACTCCACAACCTGCTCCAATAATTAATGTGATTGAAGAAGTTGTTGTTGTGGAAGAAATAGTTGTAGAAGAAATAATTGATGAGCCAATTGCAGTTAATGATTCTCCAAAACCTACCAAGGGAAAAAGAGCATCAATTCCTAGCTGGGACGAAATACTTTTCGGTTCCAAAGGTGGGCAATAAGTA
>JAPLAV010000098.1 GCA_026393095.1 Actinomycetota bacterium
AATTTGTTTAACAGCTTTTCTGGCTCTGCCTTTTGTTTTCTCCCAATCAATTCCACCTAATCTATTTAGAGATGGAATTTCTCCACCAATAAATTTGGTGATTTGATCTAATTGATCTGTTGGTACAAATAATCGATCTGCCGGTTGTCCTCTTTTTGATGCGGCGTATTCAATAACTAAATATTCTCTGGTGGCATTGCCCACAGTTCTACTGGTCATTTCAATGTATTTACCAACACCATGTTGTTCGTGAACTATGTAATCTCCTGGAACAAGAGTTAAAACATCAATGCTGTTTTTTCTCTTACTTGGAAGTTTGGAAACATCTTTCATACTTGATCTCATGCCGATAATGTCGGTATCAGAGATAACTAATAGTTGTTGTTCAGGTAGAGAATAACCGTGAGAAATATCAGAGATATAAATATTGACTAAATTGTTTGCTAAATCATCTTCAGTAATTTTGGCTGCTAAATCAGCACCAGAGAGTTGTTCTAAATACCTTTGCGCGGAACCAGCACCAGCAGAAGCTATTACTACTTTCCATTTCAAACTTAATTTGTTTCGCAATTCTGTAATTACTGCTGTGAAATCTCCTCGAAAACCATCAAGTACTCGTGCTTTTAAATCAACAACATCAAAGTTTTGTTCATCATCAATGTGTCCTATAAAGGGACTTACTTGCCACCACTTGAGATCATATTTTAAAGCATTTTTTTCTACTTCTGCTAATTCCTTAAAACCACCAAGGGCAACTTCTTGTGGAATGTTTCCACCAAGGGATGCACTCATCCAAGCTGCATTAAGAAATTCTTCTGAGGTCTTTAAAACTTCTGCTGCTCTTGATTTAACTTTTTCAGCATCACTTATTAATACCACGCTATTTTTAGGAAACAAATCAGTAAACATTTGAAGTTTGCCAACTGGTTCAAATTCTTCATTTAAAAAAGGTTCATAACAAGCAGGAGCCCATAATCCATTGGGAGCAACTTCTAAACTTCTTTGATCTGCAACAGAGAAGTTTCTAATTTCTTCAACATCATCTCCAAAGAATTCAATTCTTAAAGGATGCTCATGTCCTGGAACAAATACATCTAATATTCCACCGCGCACCGCAATGTGTCCGCGTCTTTCAACCATTTCAACTCGTTCATAACCAATTTCTACAAGTTTGGTAACAGCAGCTGTTAAATCAATTGAGTCACCAACGTTTAGTGCAATTGGTTCTAAATCTGCTAATGATGCAAGTAGCGGTTGCATTAAAGATCTAATTGGAGCAACAACTACATCTAATTTTTGCGCATCTTTAAATTTATTATCAGGATGCACAAGACGTCTTATTACACCAAGTCTTCTACCCACAATGTCTGAAGTCGGAGCAATTTTTTCATGCGGCAAAGTTTCCCAAGCAGGAAATTGCGCCACAGCTAAATCTTTATCCCACAGCTTCAAAGCGTGCTCTAAGTCTTCTGCTTCTCGGGCATTTGCAGTAACTGCTAATAAAACACCATCAGAATTACTTGCAATGTGATTGGCAATGACTGGAAATAGTGAATTAGGACTAGCTATTTTATAAACTGATTCACTTTTTATTGCTTGAGCAATTTTGAGCCAAGGCTCAACTTTTGTTATTTCATTAAATACTGAAGCTAAACTCATGAAACAGCCTGTAACACAACCTTGAGTAATTCTGGTCTACAAACTATTACATTTTCTACTCTTACGTTTTCCTGATTTAGCTTTAGTGGATTTCCGAAAATGTCAGTAACTGCTAATCCACCTGCAATGGCAATTCCAAGTGGTGCTGCCACATCCCATTCATAAAAACCAGTTGTGTGCACATAAACATCAGCGTGGCCATCAAGTATTTGTACGACCTTGGCACCAACGGAACCCACACTTTTTATTTCCACTCCCCCAAATTTCTCATCAAAAGCAGCAGTTAACTGAGGCATTTGTAATGGTGGTCGAGATCCTGAAACTAAAAGTCTTGGTACATCATTTGATTTAGCGGCAACTTTTACAGAACTTGTGTCATAAATGGTTTCAAAAACTGGCATAGAAACTGCTGCTACAGAAATATTTGCTGGAGCGTTGCTGTCTCTTTCCCAAAGGGCAATATGAACTGCAAAATCACTTCTATTATTAGCAAAGTAAAAAGTTCCATCTAAAGGATCAATAATCCAACATCTTGCTGAATTTAATCTGGTAGTGGGATCTGTTCCTTCTTCACTTAAAACTAAATCATTTGGTCTTGCCTTGGCAAATTCATCCATCAGAAAGTTATGACTTAAACGATCAGCTGCCTCACCATAGGTTTTTCTTTTGGTTACATCTTCTGGAACAGGATTATTTCTTCTTTGATTGGCAAGTATTTTTCCAGCTTCAACAGCTAATCTTTTGGCTAATTCTAAATCTGTTTCATCTTTCATTTATGCATTTCCGTTATTTAAATTTTGTGCTTGATCTACCCCAAATGAAACAATGTCTGATAAAGCTTTAGTGCTAGCAGCTAAATACTCAGTCATTTGTGATTTTTCAAAGAAGTTAAATGGCTTTAATACAAAATCACCTGGATCCATTGGACCAGGAGGTCTACCAATTCCTAAACGCAATCTCACAAATTCTCCATTATCAATTGATCCTCTAATTGATTTCAAACCGTTATGGCCGTTATCGCCGCCACCTTGTTTGATTCTGATTTCACCAAAAGGCAAATCAAGTTCGTCATGCATCACGATCATGTTTTCTACTGGGATTTTGTAGAAGTTCATTAAAGAAGAAGTTGGTCCACCAGATTCATTCATGTAACAGCGAAGGGTTGCAAGAATTACTCTTTTAGTGCCTAATCTGGTTTCGCAAACATCTGAAGTAACTTTTTTGTTATGAGCAAGTTTTTCACCCAAATCAGAAATGACTTGGTCAATTACCATTGCGCCAACATTGTGGCGAGTATTTTTATAATCTGGGCCGGGATTACCTAGCCCAATGACTAACCATGGTGAGTCAGTCATTTACTCGCCTTACTATGTTGTTGAGGTTTTTAAACCTTAATTATTTTTTATCTTTGGCAGCTGGTGCTTCTTTAGCATCAGCAGCAGGTTCAGCAGCAGCAACAGTTCCATCAGCAGCTGGAGCAGCAGTTCCGTCAGCAGCAACTGCAACAGGTGCAGCAACTTCGCCCAGATCCATTTTAGCTTTCGCAGCAATTTCCAAACGAACTTTCAATGCAGCAGCAGCAATTTCTTCTGCTCTGTCAGCAAGGTCAAGTCTTTCTTTTTGTTCTTTGTCGTTTAACACAACTAAGTCAACGTGTTTGTAAATTGGTTTGATTGCATCTTTTTGAATTTCTCTTGGTGCAACAACAAATTTCTTTCCATCTAATTCCAAATTAATAGTTACATATGGAACACGTAGTGCTAATGAAGCAGTGTGATGATCCAATGAAACATGAAGTGGTTCTTGGTCATTGCCATAAACAACTGCAGGGATGCGATCGTTTTGACGATCTCTGCGGGATGCACCTTTACCGAAAGAATCTCGTTTTTGTGCAGTGAGTGAAAATACTGTTTCTTTTTTTGCCATAATTAATCGAACCTTTCCGTCGATCACGGTGATCTAGTCACCCTCGCCGAATTGCGTAAAGAAAAGATTACCTGTGGTGGAATTTCGCTATGACTTTGAGGTCAAAATTGCACTAAAAAAGTGAAGGTTGTCTTTCATCAAACAGACTTGTGACTGAACCTTCGTGGAAAACTTCTCTAACTGCATTGGCAATCATTGGGGCAATTGGCAAGATGGTCAATTTATTGAATCTAGATTCTGGAACTATAGGCAAGGTATCTGTAACGACTACTTCAGAGATTCGAGAACCTTGAAGTTTTTCAGCAGCTTTACCAGACAAAATTCCATGGGTAGCTGTAACAATTACGTCCTTGGCCCCGTTATCAAATAAGGTTTCAGCGGCTTTCACGATAGTTCCGCCTGTGTCAATCATGTCGTCAACTAGCACGCAAACTCTGTCTTTTACTTCACCCACAACTTCAAACATCTTTACTTCATTTGGCACATCAGGATCACGACGTTTGTGAATGATTGCCAAGGGTGAGCCCAAGATGTCAGTCCATCTTTCAGCCACTCTTACTCGCCCTGAATCTGGAGAAATAATTGTTATCTCACTCTTGTCATATCTAGATTGCACATGTTCTGCCAAAATTTTAATTGCAAACAAATGATCCACTGGACCATCAAAGAATCCTTGAATTTGAGAAGTGTGTAAATCAACTGTCATGATTCGATCTGCACCTGCAGTTTTTAGTAAGTCAGCCATAAGTCTTGCAGAAATTGGTTCGCGTCCACGATGTTTTTTATCTTGGCGGGCATAACCGTAATAAGGCATGATCACAGAAATTCTTCGAGCAGATGCTCTTCTTAAAGCATCAATTAAAAGTAGTTGTTCCATGATCCATTTATTAATTGGGAAAGTATGTGATTGCAATACGAATGCATCGGTGCCTCGAACTGATTCTTCGAAACGAACAAATATTTCACCATTAGCAAAGTCATATGCAGAAAGTTTTGCTAACTCAACACCGAGTTCGCGAGCAACAGCTTCGGCTAATGCTGGGTGAGAACGACCGGAGGCAAGTAGAAGCCGCTTGCTGGTTACGGTTTCGATCTCGGCCACTTTAAATCCTTTTCTAAAGAAAGATTTCTATGTGGTGCTAACTCTAATTCTGTCGGTTACTTATTTGGCTTCTTTGCTCGGGTTCGTCGTGCCGCAGACGCTGATTTAGATTTCCCTCTTTTACGCGCAACCCAGCCTTCAATATTTCTTTGTTTGGTTCTTTCCACACCTAATGCACCTGCTGGCACATTTTCAGTGATTACAGAACCTGCTGCGGTGTAGGCACCATCACCAATTTTCACAGGGGCCACAAGCATGGTGTCTGAACCAATTTTGACGTGATCTCCAACAATGGTTTTATGTTTTTCAACTCCGTCATAGTTAACAAAAACTGTGGCAGCTCCAATATTTGTTTCAATTCCAATAGTGGCATCTCCAACGTAAGACAAGTGAGGAACTTTAGAACCTTGCCCAACCGTTGAGTTTTTAATTTCTACATAAGCTCCAGCTTTAACTCCATCTTTCAAAACAGTGCCTGGTCTTAAATATGTGTAAGGACCAATTTCACAGTTGTTACCAATTTTTGCTTCATTAGCAGTTGTTCTTAACACATGAGAATTTAATCCAACTACACAATCTTTAAGCATTGAATCTGGACCAATTACAGAATTGCTACCCACCACAGTGTTACCCAATAAATGAGTGTTGTTATCTAAGAAAACATCTTGACCCAAGGTCACATTGACATCAATTACTACTGAGTCGGGGTTTCTCATGGAAACACCTTGACTCATCCAGTATTCATTAATTGTTTGTTGCAAGATTTGTTGAGACATCGCCAATTGGCTTCGATCATTAATACCTAAGGCTTCTAAGTAGTCTTCACACATCACAGCAGTTACAGATTCACCCATATTGTTAATAACAGCGATGACATCTGTTAAATAGATTTCACCTTGTTTGTTATTAGCTTTTATTTGAGTGATGGCTTTCTTCAAGATTTCTACATCAAAAACATAAACGCCAGTGTTAATTTCAGTAATTTCTAGTTCTTCATTACTTGCATCACTTTGTTCCACAATTCGATCAACCATGCTGGCAAGTCGAATAATTCGACCATAACCAGTTGGATCAGGTAGGTCAGCTGTTAGAACTGCTGCTTTTGATTCTTTAGCAGCTGCAACTAAACGAGAGATTGAATCAGAGGTCAGTAAAGGAGTATCGCCTGCTGTGATTAGAACTAATCCTTTGAAGTTCTTCATTTCAGCCAATGCAGTTTGAACTGCATGGCCAGTGCCCTTTTGTTGTTTTTGCACAACGGTTTTTACTTTTTTGAAATCAGCATTTAAGTACTTTGTTACTCGTTCTTTACCGTGACCAACAACAGCAATTATTTGAGCTGGTTTTAATTCTTCAACTGTTTCTAAAACATGACCAAGTATGGGCATGCCACAAATTGGGTGTAAAACTTTTGGGGTGGAAGAATTCATTCTTTTGCCGAAGCCGGCAGCCAACACAATTGCAGCGCTTAAATTGCTCACGTAGTTGATGTTATTAGGTAGTTGTACTTTTTAAGTGGCTCCGGGACAGGGACTCGAACCCCGATTCGCGGCTCCAAAGGCCGATGTCCTGCCAATTGGACGATCCCGGATTAGCTTTTATCTGATTTGTAGTGCAAGTGAACCAGTGCTCGAATAAGCCTAACCATCTGGAGTTGTAGCGTTGATTTGTGCCTACCAATTCTACGAGTGAACCTACAAAAGACGAACTCAAAGCTGCAAAGAAATTACTTAAAGCCCAAGAAAAAATGATGCTCGAAGCAGAGCGTGCTCGCGAACGAGTCACTAAGGCTGCACTGGAAGTAGAACGCGAAGCCGGACGCACTCGCATGAGTGGTCATGAAAGACGCGAACAATTAATAAACGTTGCTAGACATTTATTTGCTGAAAAAGGTTATGAAGCAGTTTCAGTTGAAGAAATTGCGCAATGGGCTTCTGTTTCAAAGCCAGTAATTTATGAACACTTTGGCAGTAAAGATGGTTTGTATGCAGTAATTCTTGATCGTGAAACTAGAGAACTACTTGACACTGTTACTTCACATTTAAAACCAGGACATCCGCGCACAATGTTGGAACAAGCTGTTTATGCATTCTTTACCTACATTGATGAACATCCAGATGGATATCGAGTATTGCTAAAAGATGCACCCGCTGCAAAAGGTGCTGGTGCTTATTCTGGTTTAGTTAATGACATTGTTGATAAATGTGAAACTGTTTTAGCTGATGCTTTTGGTCGTTTTGGTTTACCTAGAAAATCTGCAGGAATTTATGCTCGAACTCTCGTTGGTTCAGTTGCTTTAACTGGGCAATGGTGGGAAGAAGAAAGACATATTTCAAAAGAAGAAATAACTGCTCAAGTTGTTAACTTTGTGTGGAATGGTTTAACTGATTTGAAAGCAAATCCAACATTGACAACAAATAAGAAATCTATTTAATTCTTGCTCCAGGCACTGGGCCATAAGCTGTAACTGCTGAAGTACAAGTTCCACTACTTAATAGATCAATTGCAATATCTGATGCAGCAGTGTCATCAAAACAAAGAAAAACACAAGTTGGTCCAGATCCTGAAACAATTCCAGCTAAAGCTCCTGCTTCTTCTCCAGCTCTGAGTAATCTTCTTAATTCTGGTTTTAGTGATAAAGCTGCAGCTTGTAAATCATTAACAAGATTTTTTGCTACTTCATTAGGGTTTCCATGAGCAAGTGCTTGTAATAATTCCAAGGAAATTTCTGGATTTTCGATTTCTTTATCTTTAGTTAAATGATCAAATTCTGCATAAAC
>JAPLAV010000044.1 GCA_026393095.1 Actinomycetota bacterium
AACGTTAACAATTTCAGTTGCTTTATCTAAAATTATTTTTGTGGTGTCAATTTCATAAATATTGTCCACCCCTTGCAAGATGGCAGCCATTCTCTCCAGCCCCATACCTGTGTCAATATTTTTGGCAGGCAATTCTCCATTTAGTGGGAAATCATCTTTAGTTCCACCTTCACCACGGTTGTATTGCATGAAAACTAAATTCCAAACTTCTAAATAACGTTCCTCGTCAGCAATTGGTCCGCCTTCTTTGCCGTGTTCTGGACCGCGATCAAAATAAATTTCAGAACAAGGACCACATGGTCCTGGAACTCCCATTGACCAATAGTTATCAGCCATGCCACGACGTTGAATTTTGTGTTCTGGAATTCCTACTTTATTTCGCCAAATGTCATAGGCTTCTTCGTCATCTAAATAAATTGTCACCCAAAGTTTTTCAGGATCAAAACCATAACCACCGTCTTTGACACTACTTGTTAATAATTTCCAAGCCATGGTGATTGCACCTTCTTTGAAGTAATCACCAAAAGAAAAGTTTCCAGCCATTTGAAAGAAAGAACCGTGGCGAGTGGTTTTACCGACTTCTTCAATATCTAAAGTTCTGACACATTTTTGAACTGAAGTTGCTCTTTTGTATGGAGCAGGAGCTTCACCTAGAAAATAAGGTTTGAATGGAACCATGCCAGCATTAACAAGTAACAGTGTTGGATCATTTGCGATCAAGGATGCTGATGGCACAATTGTGTGCCCATTTTTTTCAAAGAAATCAAGGAAACGGCGACGAATGTCTGCTGAATCCACTTTGATAACTTCCTTTGCTATCTATCTACTTAGATGACCTTAGTACCTGGCGAATACGCTCCCATAAATCGGCAAAGCGTTGTTCTGCTCCGCGACTTCCAGGTTTGTAGTAAGTCTTATTCTTCAAGTTATCTGGCAAATATTGTTGACTTGCCACACCTTCTTCAAAATCATGTGCATATTTATAACCCTTTCCAGCACCAGTTTCTCTAGAAGCTGGCAAAGAACCATCTCTTAAGTGAAGTGGGACAGCCCCAGCATTTCCTTTTCTCACATCTTCAATGGCTTCATTTATCGCGTTATAAACAGAGTTAGATTTTGGAGCAAGAGCTAAATAAGTAGTGGCTTCTGCCAAAATGATTCGAGCTTCAGGCCAGCCCACAAGTTGAGCTGCTTGCATCGCAGAAACTGCCATCACTAATGCATTGGGATCAGCTAAACCAATATCTTCACTTGCCAAAATTACTAAACGTCTTGCAATAAATTTTGGATCTTCACCGGATTCAACCATTCGAGCTAAATAATGAATTGCTGCATCAACATCACTGCCGCGCACACTTTTTATGTAAGCACTAATTACGTTGTAATGCTCATCTCCTGCTTTGTCATATCGAAGTGCTGCTCGTTGCACTGCAACTTCGGCATCAGCCAAAGATATTTCTAATCTTTTTTCAGCATCAGCAACACCAGCCGCAGTTTCTAAAGCAATGAGTCCTCGTCTGGCATCTCCCCCACTGGAGCGAGCAATATGTTCTAATGCTTTTTCGTCGCAAGTGTATTTATTTTTTAATCCTTTTTCACTGGTTAATGCTTTAGCAAGTAATTCAATTACATCTTCATCTTTTAGCGGACTTAAAGGTAAAACTAAAGATCTACTCATTAAAGCTGAATTAATTGAAACAGATGGATTTTCAGTAGTTGCAGCAACTAATGTGACCCAGCCTTCTTCAACACCTGCCAAAAGAGAATCTTGTTGAGATTTAGAAAATCTATGAATTTCGTCAATAAACAAAACAGTGCCAACGCCTCTTGCAAATCTTCTGCGCGCTAAATCAATTACTTCACGAACTTCTTTTACTCCACTTGAGGTGGCAGAAAGTTCCACAAAAGATCTACCAGTTGAAACCGACACCACATGAGCCAAAGTTGTTTTGCCACTTCCGGGAGGTCCCCAGAGAATTAAAGAGGTGGCAGCTAATTTGTTGTCGTCATCGGGATTTAGTAAACCTCTTAAAGGCGAATCTGCTCTGGTTACTTGAGGTTGGCCAACTACTTCATCTAAAGAACTAGGACGCATTCGTGCTGCTAAGGGTGCAGTTACAAATTTATTGTTAGCAGGAATTTCTATTGGTTCAGCGTCAAACAGCGCATCATCCATAATTATTTTTCAGGTTTGAAATCTATGCCAGCTTCTTTTCGTTGCGCTGGAGTAATAGGTGTTGGAGCACCAGTAAGTGGATCTTGTCCTCCACCACTTTTTGGAAATGCAATCACATCTCTAATACTGGTAGCACCGGTTAATAACATCACAACGCGATCCCAACCAAATGCAATTCCTGCATGAGGTGGTGGTCCATATTTAAATGCTTCGAGAAGGAAACCAAATTTATCTTGTGCTTCTTCATCACTAATTCCTAAAATTCTAAAGACTTCCTTTTGAACATCTGCTCTATGAATTCGAACAGATCCTCCACCTATTTCATTACCGTTCAAAACTAAGTCATAAGCCCAAGCAAGTGCTGATCCTGGATCTTTTACAAAAGTTGCAAGAGATTCTGCATTTGGTGAAGTGAAGGGATGATGAACTGCGGTCCACACAAGTTGACCTTGATCATTGGTTACTTGTTCAAACATTGGCGCATCAACTACCCAAACAAAATTCCATTCTTTTTCATTAATCAATCCAAGTTTTTGACCAATTTCTAATCTTGCCGCACCAAGAAGAGCTAATGCTTCACTTCTTGAACCTGCAGCGAAGAAAACTGCGTCACCAGTTTTAGCACCAACTGCATCCATCAAACCATTTCGTTCTTCATCACTTAAGTTTTTAGCAACCGGGCCGGCAATTTCGCCATCTTCAGAAAACACTGCGTAAGCCAAACCTTTAGCTCCACGTTGTTTTGCCCACTCTTGCCAAGCATCAAATTGTTTTCGAGGTGTACTTGCACCCCCTGGCATTAACACTGCACCAACATGATCTGCTTGGAAAACTCTAAATGGAGTGTTTTTAAAGTATTGAGTTAAATCAATTAATTCAAGATCAAATCTTAAGTCTGGTTTATCAGAACCATATTTTTTCATTGCTTCGTGATAAGTAATTCTAGGAATTACACCTATTTCATGCCCCAGAATTTCAGACCACAATGTTTTAATAACCTTTTCGCCAACCTTAATGATGTCTTCTTGATCAACAAAAGACATTTCAATATCAAGTTGAGTAAATTCTGGTTGACGATCTGCTCTGAAATCTTCGTCTCGATAACAGCGTGCGATTTGGAAATATCTTTCCATTCCGCCCACCATCAATAATTGTTTAAATAATTGAGGAGATTGAGGTAACGCATACCAAGAACCAGGTTGCAGTCTTACTGGAACTAGAAAATCTCTTGCACCTTCTGGAGTTGAGCGAGTAAGAGTTGGAGTTTCAATTTCAATAAAGTCATCATTCAATAAAACATCTCTTGCATATTGACTTACTTTGCTTCTAATTCTCAAGGCAGATCCTGGACCTCCTGGGCGTCTTAAATCAAGGTATCGATATTTAAGTCGAGCTTCCTCGTTAACATCGACTTCTTTATCAATTTGAAAAGGCAAAGCTTGAGATTGAGATAACACATTTACTTCACTGGCAAAGACTTCAATATCTCCTGTTGGTAAATCTTTGTTTTCATTTCCTGCTGGACGACGCTTTACTTGTCCTTTAATTTGTACACAAGTTTCTGGTTTTAAATCATGAGCTAATTTCTCGTCATGTACTACTACTTGCACAATTCCTGAAGCATCTCTTAAATCAATAAAGGCAACTCCACCGTGATCGCGACGATTTCCCACCCAACCGGCAAGGGTAACTTTTACTTCAGCATCAATTGCTCGAAGCGCATCAGCTACATGTGTTCTTAACACTTAATTTACGTCCCTTTTTAAACTCAAAAAATTACTTACTTATTTATTAGTTCTCAGTCTGGCGTATCGCTTGAATCAAGTGCGCAACCATGTCACCTAATGCGACTTGGTTTTGAGAAGAATCCCCTAAATTCTTTATTTGAACCTGGGCACTACTTACTTCTTCATCGCCAATGACCACGGCAAATTTCGCACCACTCTTATCGGCTGCCTTCATCGCACCCTTTAGTCCACGATCTCCATAAGCCATGTCTGCTCTTATATCTGCTGATCTAATTTGTTGTAATAGTGAAACTGCTAAGGAATGAGCTTTGTTGCCAATTGGCACGATGAAAACATCGACTAAGGATTGATCTCCCACAATTAAGTTTTCAGCTTCGCAAGCCATCAAAGTTCTATCGGTTCCAATTCCAAAACCAATGCCACTTAAATCTTGTCCACCAAGAGATGCCATTAGCCCGTCATAGCGACCTCCGCCACCAATTCCAGATTGTGCACCTAATTCTGGATGATCAAATTCAAAAGTTGTTCTGGTGTAGTAATCAAGACCTCTAACAAGTCGTGGTGCAGGAGTAAAGGAAACATCGGTTGCTTTTAGTAAATCTTCAACTTCTTTGTGGTAACTAGAACACTCGCTACACAATTCATTAATAATTAAGGGTGCACTATTTAGTTGTTTCTGAACTTCTTCACGCTTATCGTCAAGTACTCGCAAAGGATTTAATTTAGCCCTATTTTTGGTTTCTTCATCTAGATCTAGTTTTAAGAGATAATCTGAAAGTTTTTCGCGATATTTTGGTCGACAATTTGCACAACCTAGTGAAGTAAGTAAAAGATTAAAATCTCTTAAGCCAAGAGATCTAAATGCATCATCGGCAACACTTATTACTTCCACATCAAGTGCTGGATCTGGTGCACCAATTGCTTCAATTCCAACTTGTTGTAATTGTCTGTATCTTCCTTGTTGCGGCCTTTCTGCTCTAAAAAATGGTCCTTTGTACCAAAGTTTTACTGGAAGCTGCCCGCGATCTAATCCATGTTCAATTACAACACGTGCCACACCAGCTGTTCCTTCTGGTCTTAAAGCAAGAGTTCTACCACCTCGATCTTCAAACACATACATTTCTTTACTAACAACATCTGTTGATTCGCCAATTCCTCTAACAAAAAGATTTACATCTTCAAAAATTGGCAATTCAACGTAACCATAACCGGCTAAAGCTGCAGCATTACCAATTGCATTTTGAACAGCTAAAAACGAATTTGAGCGTGGTGGGAAATAATCAGGAACACCTTTAGGTGCTTGAAACTGACCCGCCACTTTGACCTGCTCCTTATTTAAATTTACTAAACCAAGTGTCGCAGGTAAGGGTTACTTGTGCGCTCATCTTGGATTGTTGTCGACGGTCCGTGTCCTGGATAAACGCTCATTGCATCAGGAAACTTAAGAATTACATTTGCCAAAGTGTGATCCATGGCGCTGGCATTACCTCCCGGTAAATCGGTTCGACCAATTCCTCTGTTGAATAAAACATCACCTGAGAACAAATGATTTCCAGTCTCAAAAACTGTTGAGCCTTCAGTGTGGCCAGGAGCATGATGACTTTTAAATTTAATTCCCGCTAAATCAAGTGTTCTATTTTCTTTCATAAGTTTTAATTCATCTGGTCGATAATCAGGAATTCCACCTGCCATATTTACTATCTCTTGCCATCCACCTTTTGAATAAGCTTTCTCTGGTTCATTAACCATCCATTCATCATCTGAATGTAAATAAGCTGCAATGTTGTGTTCTTTACAAAGTGGCACAACTGACCAAACATGATCCATATGTCCATGAGTTAGCAATGTTGCAACTGGGTGAAGTCCAAATTGCTCAGCAATTCTTTTTATCCCGGAAAGGGATTCAAATCCTGGGTCAATGATGATGCATTCAGAATTAGCTTCGTTGGCTACTAAATAGCAATTTGTCGCCCAAGGTCCTGCAGGAAATGACTTAATCAGCATTTACTTATTCAATCCTCTACTCGGATTAATTGCGCACCGGCTTACAGCCTAGACTTTAACTAATCGAAATAAGCCCAAATTTGCAATTGAAAGGTCACAATGTCTAACCAAGATGGTTCCAACACAACCAAAAAGTCAACAGTTTATGTTGCTCTCATTACTGCTATAGCAATAATTATTGGTTCAGTGATTTTAGGACTTGGCGGACAAACAACACCTCAAGAACCAACACCTGAAGCAGCTCCTGCAGTTGAATTACCAAGTGCTGGAATTACCGAATCAAATAAAGCAAGCATTACCTTTTCTACTAATCAAGGTGAAATTGTTATTGAAACAACTCCATCACTTGCTCCATTAACTGTTAATGCCATTGCTGCTCTTGCGCAAAAGAATTATTTCGATAAAACAATTTGTCATCGATTAACTACTGAAGGAATTTATGTATTACAGTGTGGAGATCCAACTGGTACAGGAACCGGTGGTCCAGGATTTAATATTCCAGATGAAAATCTTCCTCAACCAACAGAAAATAACTATCCAGCTGGAACTGTAGCTATGGCAAATGCAGGACCTGGAACTTCTGGCTCCCAATTCTTTTTGGTTTACCAAGACACAACTCTGGGCCCTGATTACACGATCTGGGGCAGCATCACCAGTGGTTTAGATATTTTGCAGACAATTGCAAGTGCTGGCGTGGTTGACGGGGGTACCGATGGTGCACCGGTCTCAGGCGTCACGATTGAATCTACAAAAGTAACAATTAGTTAGACACTTTCCAGAAAGAAGCAAACTAGCCCGATGACCACCAGCACTAGTTCAACCGATTACGGTCGCGTTGAAAATGATGGCACCGTTTTAGTAAAAATGCCTGACGGATCTGAAAAACAAGTTGGCCAATGGGCTGCTGGAGATCCAAATGATGGTTTAACTTTTTATATTCGCAAATTTCATGAAATTGAAAACGAAATATCCCTAACTTTACAAAGACTTAAAGAAGGCAAAGGAAATGCTGAAACTGCTTTCAAACTAATTGAAAGAGTTAAAACCAATCTTGAGAACCCAACTTTCGTTGGAGATTTGTCAATTCTTTCAACCAAAATCGAAGAATTGCAAGTAATCGCAGCAGTTAAAAAAGCTGAATTCTCAGCAGCTAAAGCCATTGCTAAAGAAAAAGCAATGGAAAAAAGAAAGCAACTTGTTGAAGAAGCAGAAAAACTTGTTGGATCCAAGCAATGGAAAGTAGCAACTCAAAGATTCAAAGAAATAGTAGAAGAGTGGAAGAAACTTCCCCACGGAGTGAAATCAGAAGAACAAGCTCTCTGGAAGAGATTTAGTTCTGCAAGATCTGGATTCGATAAGACCAGAAGACAATATTTCTCAACTCTTGAAGCAGGACGCAAGGAAGCAAATAAAGTTAAATCTGAAATCGTTACTCAGGCTAAAGCTATCGCTGATTCTAAAGACTGGACTGATACAGCCAATAAATTTAGAAACTTAATGGCCAAATGGAAATCTGCCCCAATTTTGGAAAGAAAAGAAGAACAAAAACTCTGGAAAGAATTCAAACTTGCCCAAGATGTATTTTTTGCTGCCCGAACTGCCGCTTTGTCTGTTATGGATGAAGAACACACCAAAAATCTTGAAGCCAAAAAGGTCTTAGCTGAAAAAGCTGAAAAGATTCTTCCGATTACAGATATTAAATCTGCTCGTCAAGCCTTGAAGCCAATTCAAGAAGAGTGGAGCAAGATTGGTCATGTTCCACGTAAAGATAAAGAAAAGATTGAATCAAGACTTAAATCAGTTGAAGAAGCAATTCGGAATGCTGAAAAGAATGAATTAAACAGAACTGATCCTGCAAAAAGTGCTCGTGCTCAATCAACAATGGAACTACTAGAAGCAAAATTAGTTAAAACTGAAAAAGAACGTGATGCTGCTATTGCTAAGGGTGACACTAAGAAAGCTGAATCACTTTCAGCAACTATTGAAAGTCAAAAAATGTTGCTTGAAGCAACAAAAGTTACTTTGGCAGATTTCACTCGCTAAACGCGATAAACGTCGTAAACTCCCGCAATATTCTTCACTGCAGCCAAAACACTTCCCAGATGTTTTGGATCAGCCATTTCAAATGCAAATCTAGAAAGCGCAATTCTATCTCTGGAAGTTGAAACTGATGCACTCAAAATATTCACATGGTGTTCAGACAAAGTCCTGGTCACATCAGATAACAGTCCATTTCGATCAAGAGCTTCAACTTGAATATTGACTAGATAAATTCCTGTAGCAGATTCAGGCCATGTGGTTTCGACAATTCGTTCTTGCTCTTTCTTTAAATCAAGGGCATTAGTGCAATCGATTCGATGAATTGATACACCTTCTCCTTTTGTGACATAACCAAAAATTTCATCTCCTGGAACTGGTGTGCAACATCTACTTAGACGTGTATAAACATCATCAATTCCTTTGACATTTACACTTGGTGAATTAGTAGTTGATCCACTTCTTCTTACTCTTGTGGGAGCAATTGCTTCTGCTAGATCTTCTGTTGCTCCTTCTTCCCCACCGTGTAGTTGTAATAATTTAGAAACCACGCTTTGAGCACTAACTTTTCCTTCACCCACTGCTGAATAAAGCTCATCAATGCCTTTAATTCTTAATTCGTGTGCAACTCCAACTAGTGCTTGATTTGCCATCAAACGATGCAGCGGCAAGTTTTGTTTACGTAATAATTTGGCAATCGCATCTTTTCCTTGCTCAAGATGTTCTTCTCGTCTTTCTTTGGTAAACCAAGCTTTGATCTTGCTTTTAGCTCTAGTAGAGACTGCAAAATTTAGCCAATCTTGAGAAGGTCCTGCGGTTTCTGATTTAGTTGTGAAAATTTCAATATTGTCACCACTGGAAAGACTGGAATCAAGGGAAACTAATTTGCCATTAACTCTTGCTCCCACGCAGTGATTTCCAACTTCGGTGTGAACGGCATATGCAAAATCAACTGGAGTTGCACCATTTGGTAGCGCAATTACATCTCCTGCTGGAGTAAAGACAAATATTTCTTGTTGTTGACCTAAGTCATAGCGCAAGGAATCCAAGAATTCGTCTGGATCTTCTGTTTCTTTTTGCCAGTCAACAAGTTGACGAAGCCAAGCCATGTCATCTGCAGGTTTGACGTCACTTCCTTGACGTTCTTTGTATCTCCAATGACTTGCCACCCCATATTCAGCTTCTTTATGCATGTCATGGGTTCTTATTTGAAATTCAACTGGGCGTCCATTTGGACCAATAACAGTAGTGTGAAGAGATCGATAAAGATTAAATTTTGGCATTGCTATGTAATCTTTAAATCTTCCTGGAACTGGATTCCACCTGGCATGAATTGTGCCTAATGTTGCATAACAATCTCTTACATCTTCAACCAAAATGCGAATTCCCACTAGGTCATAAATCTCATTGAATTCTCGACCTCTAACAATCATTTTTTGGTAAACAGAATAGAAATGTTTTGGTCTACCACTTAAATCTGCTTTGATTTTGGCACTTGATAAATCTTTTTGTACAAAATCGATTACCTCAGCGATATCTCGTTCTCTTTGCGGAGCACGATGACTTACTAGGTTTACAATTTCGTCATACATTTTTGGATAAAGGCCTGCAAAGGAAAGATCTTCTAATTCCCATTTGATTGCATTCATTCCTAAACGATGAGCAAGCGGGGCAAAAATTTCTAAAGTCTCACGGGCTTTTTGTTCTTGCTTTTCAGCTGGTAGAAATTGCAAAGTTCTCATGTTATGTAAACGATCAGCCAATTTAACAAGCAGCACTCGAATATCTTTAGCCATTGCCACAACCATTTTGCGCACAGTTTCTGCAGCACTGGCATCACCGTATTTAACTTTGTCTAATTTTGTAACGCCATCGACTAATCGCGCTACTTCTGAACCAAAATCTTCTTCTAATTTCTCAATTGAATAACCTGTGTCTTCAACAGTGTCATGCAAAAGTGCTGCAGCTAAAGTTTCACTTGACATTCCAATATCTGCCAAAATTGTGGCAACAGCTAAGGGATGGGTTATGTATTCTTCCCCACTGCGTCTTTTTTGACCCAAGTGTTGTTTTTTTGCAACTGCATAAGCTTTGGAAACTAAATCAGCATTATCTTTTGAGTGGTATTTCTTTAAGGTTTTTAGTAACGGTTCAAGTTCAGGATTATCAGATTTCCAACCAGTTATTTTGGCGAATCTACTGCGCGTGACTGGAGCGTCTGACATTGTGGACGCCTCCCAGGAATTTCTTCAACTGTTGGCTCTTTAGTTTAGCAATGATTAAAAAGCTAATTAAAACTACTTAAGATTTCTTTCTTTTTGAGCGCGTAAAGCGTTTAGGTTGTGTTCTTGGTCCTGCTGGTAAGACCTGATTTGCTAAACCTGTGTCACCCGAGATTTTCATTGCCTCAGGCCCAACAGTGCCAGCATTTGCCCGGCGGGCATGAACTCTTCTACTCAAAGCTTGAATTTCAGGTTGACGTTCTTTTAATTGAACCAAAAATGGTGTGGCAATAAAGATTGAAGAATAAGTTCCAGCAGCAATTCCTACGAATAGAGCTAAAGCTAAATCCTTAAGAGTTCCTGCTTGCAGAATTCCAACTCCCACAATCAAAATTGCAGCAACTGGCAAAAGAGCCACAATAGAAGTATTAATTGATCTGATCAATGTCTGGTTTAAAGCAAGGTTTGCAGATTCGCGATAGTTCAATCTTGATTGAGCAATAATTCCTCGTGAGTTTTCTTTTACTTTGTCAAACACCACAACAGTGTCATAAAGGGAATAACCCAAAATTGTTAATATTCCTATCACAGTTGCTGGTGTTACCTCAAAACCAGTTATGGCATATACCCCAATTGTGATCAATAAATCATGGAGTAGGGCAACAATTGCAGCTGCTGCCATTCTTAATTCAAAGTAAACAGTTAGAAAGAGAATTACTAACAAGAGAAAAACGCCTAAACCAATTAAGGCTTGACGAGTAATGTCTGCTCCCCATGAAGGACCAACGGATTGAGTAGTTATTAAGGCTGGATCTACTTTAAAATCAACTGCAATTTTGCTGGTGAAGTTTTCAATCTCTGCTTGTTCTAATGGTGGAGTTTGAATTTCTAAACGCTCATTGCCAACTGCAATAATTACTGAAGTTGGAACTCCTGCTGCTTTAACAATATTTCGTGCATCTTCCACACTAACTGTGCTTG
>JAPLAV010000004.1 GCA_026393095.1 Actinomycetota bacterium
TGATTTATGATTGGAGGAGTCAAGGAGTTGGATATGCGCGACCTATTTCACGAAGAACTTGTTGCTATCAACAATGACATCTCTCAGATGGCTGAGCTTGTTGGTAAGGCCATAAATAAAGCCACCGAGTCTTTGTTATTTTCCGATCGCGAAATTGCCGAACGCGTTATCGAATCCGATGTTCTTTTAAATGATTTAGCATCTGCACTTGATGAACGTTGCACGATGTTAACTGCTAAACAACAACCGGTAGCCACAGAATTGAGAAGTATTTTAGGAAGTATGAGAATTGCAAGTTCAATGGAAAGAATGGGTGATTTAGCAGTTCACGTTGCTAAGTCAGCAAGACTTCGTTATCCAGCAAGAGCAGTACCTGATGAACTTGTTGAAACTTTTAGAACACTTGGTCATTTAGCAGAAGAATTAACTGTGCAACTTTCTCGTTTAGTGACAAATCCTGATGTAACTTTGGCACAAGACATTCAAAAGGCTGATGACAAAGTTGATGCATTGCACAGAGAGTTATTCAGAATCGTGTTATCTCCTGATTGGTCACATGGTGTTGAAGCAGCAGGATGTAACTTTGCTTTCTCGTTATTACGAACGTTTTGCAGATCATGCTGTAAGTGTCGCTAGAAGAATCATTCATGTTCTTACTGGTGAGCCTTACATTGATACTGTTTTGCATTAAGTCATAAATTAAACATAAATACTCTCAACTAATAGCCTCGAATATTCATATTTTATGTCGATGAGGAATAATTAATACTATGAATTTGAATCAAGTTGCGTTACTTTCAGTTCACACCTCTCCATTAGATCAACCTGGTGTTGGAGATGCTGGTGGATTAAATGTTTACGTTGTTGAAACAGCAAAAAGACTTGCTCAACAAGGAATTGCGGTTGATATTTTTACAAGAAGAACTTCAGGTGCGGTAAAGAATGAAACAATAATTTTTGATGGTGTCAAAGTTAAACAAATTACTGCTGGGCCATTTGAAGGTTTAACTAAACAAAGTTTGCCTTCGCAGCTTTGTGCACTAAGTGCTGGAGTTTTAAGAGAAGAAGCAACTCAAAAAGAAGGTCATTATCAATTAATTCATTCCCACTATTGGTTAAGCGGACAAGTTGGTTGGGTTGCATCTGAAAGATGGAATGTTCCGTTAGTTCATTCAATGCACACGATGGCTAAAGTTAAAAACTCAACTCTTGCAGCAGGTGATACTCCTGAGCCAACTGAAAGAGAAATTGGTGAACAACAAGTTGTTGATGCTGCAAATCAATTGATTGCCAATACAGAAGCAGAAGCGCAAGATTTAATCAATCTTTATCACGCAGATAAAGATCATGTAACAGTCGTTAACCCAGGTGTTGATCTTGATGTTTTTAGTCCAGGTGATCAGGTTTCAGCAAGAAAAGAATTAGGAATCCCACAAGATGCGATTGTTTTTACGTTCGTAGGAAGAGTTCAGCCATTAAAAGCACCTGATGTTTTAATCAAGGCAGCACATCAATTTATTCTTGATAACCCAAGTTTAAGAAATAGAGTAAGAGTTGTTATCTGTGGAGGACTTTCTGGAACTGGTTTTGATAAACCACAGGCCTTAGTTTCCTTAGTAAATGAACTTCAATTAAGTGAAAATATGATGTTTCTTCCTCCTTCTAGCAGAGAAAAATTAGCTACTCTTTATAAAGCCTCAACTTTAGTTGCAGTGCCTTCATACTCTGAGTCTTTTGGATTAGTAGCAGTTGAAGCTCAAGCGTGCGGAACTCCGGTGATTGCCACAAATGTTGGTGGATTAAGAACCACAGTTGCTGATAATAAAAGTGGAATTTTAGTAAATGGCCATGATGCCAGGACTTGGTCGCAAGCTCTAGCTCACGTTTCTTTGAACGATACAGAATTAGCCAGACTTAAACTCGGGGCAAGAGAACACGCATTAAAATTTAGTTGGGATAAAACGGTGCAAGGCTTGATAGATGTTTACCAAAAAGCACTGATTACAAAGCCAAAACAAGTCAGAAATTTGAGAGCGATATAAATGTCAAAGGAATATAACTTAATTCTGTTGCGCCATGGAGAAAGTGAATGGAATGCCCTGAATTTATTCACCGGCTGGGTTGACGTTGATCTATCGGAAAAAGGAATCAAAGAAGCTACCCGTGGTGGTCAATTAATTAAAGAAAAGGGATTAGTTCCTGATTCGCTACACACCTCCCTACTTAATAGAGCCATTAAAACTTCACAGTTAGCACTGAGTGCTGCAGGAATAAATGAAATTCCAACCAAAAGAACCTGGAGATTAAATGAGCGTCACTACGGCGCACTCCAAGGTTTAAATAAAAAAGATACGTTAGATAAATATGGGGAAGAACAATTCATGTTATGGCGCAGATCTTTTGATGTCCCACCTCCACCAATTGATCCCAATGACAAATATGCACAAAATAAAGACCCTAAATATTCAGACATGGATCCTTCAGAAATTCCTTTGACAGAATGCCTTAAAGATGTTGTTTCAAGAGTTATTCCCTATTGGAAAGAATCAATTATTCCTGAATTAGAAGCTGGAAAAACCGTATTAGTAGTAGCACACGGAAATTCCCTGAGAGCATTAATTAAACACTTAGAAAATATCAGTGATGATGATATTGCAAAATTGAATTTACCAACAGGTATTCCATTGCTTTATCGATTAGATGAAAACTTTAAACCGATTAAAAATGGTGGAGAATACTTAGACCCAACAGCTGCTGCTGAATCAATTGCAGCGGTTGCTAATCAAGGAAAAAAGTAACTACTTTCCTCTAATTTCGTTCATCTTTGGTCTTTGATCAACTAGGTAAACGATTGCCAAAATAAGTCCCACTAGTTGTAATATTCCATAGTTTGAACCACCGGACCACACAGAAATAAATTGAGAAAGTACAGATATTCCTAGTAGTGCAGACCAAAATAGTTTTGACTGGCGACCAACTGCTGCAAAGACTTCTTTCTTTTGAGTTGTGGCGTCAACAAAAGCCCATATTTTTAAAGCCACAAATATATAACCCAAAATCACATTTAGTGTGTACATGCTTAACGGCATTTAATTACCTTCCAATTGGTAGTGCTTGCATTGAGCCTACGGGTTTTCCTCCACCAAGTACCGGTGTTTTCTCCAAGTGGCTCAATTTTTCTAGAACATTTTCTTCAATTCCCCAATAACGAAGTACTGCCACAACAAAAGCAGCTCTTGGTCTCATCGAACCATCTTCGAATTTAACTGCAAAAGATCTACCATCAGATAGTGCTCCGACGTGTACTCCTTCTGCTCCTTCTTTAGTAAAAAACCCTGGCACTGTTTGCATGAATTGTGCCACGTCTCTTTTATTTCCAGAATTATAAATTGGGAATTTTCTAGCCGCATCAACAACTTTTCTTTGTTCTGCACCTGTATCTGCTAAGACTGCGTTCTGTGCAATCTTTGCTAAAGCGATCAACGAAACAGCATGCAATGGGGCTCCACAGCCATCGAAAGTGGATTTATAAATCTTTTCACTACTCAAATCTTCAATAGTTTCTGTTATTAGTTTTTGTAACGGGTGTTCTGCAGTTAAGTAATTTTCAATTGGCCAGTTGTTTTCCACGCAAGCTGTTAGCATTCCCGCGTGTTTCCCAGAGCAATTCATAGTTAGTCTTTCAGGTTTCATTCCTTTACTTACGTAATCAATTTGAGTTGCTGTATCAAGAGGTAAATCTGGTGGGCATTGCAGCGCGTCAAGTGTTAAACCAATATCTTTTAACATTTTGGTCACTAACTCTCGATGCAATTCTTCACCACTATGGGATGCGCAAGAAATTGCTAATTTTTCATTCTCAAGTTTTGCGCCACTTCTCAACATTGCAGTTGCTTGAGCAAGCTTTATTGCACTTCGTGGAAAAATTGGGTTTTCCGGTTCGCCAAGAGATACTTCAATTTTTCCATCTGCGTCTAATAAAACTGCATGACCACGATGCGCAGATTCAACTAAACCAGCACGAACCATTTCAACTAAAACTGGAGGATTACTCATTGCGCAACTACCACTTCTTGAATGGTTCCCGGAATCTCGTCAACAGCAACATTTAAGAGCACTTCCGTTTTTGATTTTACAATTCCAAGTGCAATTGGTCCTAATTCATAATGTTGAGCACTTGAACCAATAATTCCAACTTCAACACCATCAACAATGATGGGACTTTTTGCCTTAGGTAAACGGTTTGGACTTCCATCTAAATGGATAAGCACTAGTTTTCTAGGTGGTTTGCCTAGATTATGAACTCGAGCAACAGTTTCTTGCCCGCGATAACAACCTTTTTCTAAATGAACAGCATTTCCAATTAAGCCAATTTCATGCGGAATAGTTTTGTGATCCGCGTCAACTACTACACGAGCAACTCCTGCTGCGATGCGAATTGCTTCCAGCGCCCAAGTTCCAGCTAGAGATTCCTTTTTTTGTAGATAATCTTCTAATTCATTTCTATTAATTAGTATTTCTCTGCCTTTATAAATTCCTGGTCTAGTTGGTGCATATCTATTTGGATCTCCACCAGCACTTTGTCCTGCATCTGAAATTGGTTCTCCAGCGTAATTAACTGGAGTTAACCAGGTTGGAAAATCTTTATGATTTTCTCTTACAGGTTCAAATACAGCAGCTAAATTACTTGTCTGATCTGTTATTTCTACTTGTGACATGAACACCATTTTTTTGAAGAATTCCAAAACCGGAATTAAGGAAGATTTTTCAATAATTAGAAATATTTCATTCTCACTATTAATTACGTGTAATTCGTGTTCAATGTGCCCATTTGGAGTTAACAGCAAGGTGGAGCATGATTCTCCAGCTTTCATTCTTTCAATATGTTGAGAAGTTAAAGAATGAAGAAATGACTTTCGGTCATTTCCAGAAATTTTTATAACTCCACGATTAGAAATATCTACCGCGCCAATTCCTTGCATAAGATTTTTTTGCTCTCTAAGTGGATCGCCATAATGCCAAGCCACATCTTGATCTATAACAGATTCAGGTGGTCTAACTTGTCCCGTTAAATTCAGAGTTAAAGAATTAGTGATCATGATCAGTTACAGCATTTCCCTCATTAGCACATTTTTTACACAAGCCGTGTAGTGCTACGTGAGAAATATTTACCACAAAACCATTATCATTTTCTAATTTATTTGCGTATTTGGCAAAATCATCACCATCAATTGATTCAACTTTTCTACATCTTGAACAAACTAAATGAATATGTGGTGTGTCATCAACAACGTGATAAGTAGGAGCACCATGACCTATATGGGCATGTGTAACTAAACCAACTTGTTCCAAAACTTCTAGGGTTCGATAAACAGTGGATAGATTTACCCCACTTGCGGTTACTTGCACTTCACCCAAGATTTCTTCTGGTGTGGCATGACGAAGATGAGTAACAGCTTCTAAAACTAATTGTCTTTGTGGAGTGATTCGAAAACCTGCAGTGCGAAGCCTTCTATCCCAAGCTTCTAAAAAGTCATTCATTACTTAACTCCCGGGATACTTGGTACAACGTGTTTGTTAACAGGTTTACCGGTTTTCTTTGTTTCAATAATTTGTGTTTCACTCAACGGTTTTAGTCTGGCCCATAAATGGTTTTGCATTTCTTGACCAACTGCTGCCATGTCGTAAGTCCACATTAATTCACCATTCATCAATCCATACAAACGATCACCTGCGTCCACAGGTTTTGCACTAGGAACTCGTCCAACCCACTGTGTTGCGATCCTGGCTCTTGCTGAAGTTATCTTTGCTTCTTCAATTGTTAAAACTTCATTTAGTCCTGTCCATATTTCTGAAATTCCCGTGACGTGAGAAATTGAAACTTCAACACTTGCACCTTCACCTGGTTTCCAAAAACCTTTTTCAGAATGCAATGGTTTGCCAGCAGTGCCATCTGCATTTAATTCCCAAGATTTACTTTCATAATCAATAAATGGTCGACCATCATTATTAAATTCAAGTTGTTGAATGAATGAGAAATTACTCGAGTTTGGATATTGCCCTTGTCCTACGCCTTCCCAAAGGCCTAAGAGCCATGAGATGCGCACAATCTCTGGTGGTAATTCTGAAGGTAATTTTGACATTAAGAAAAGTCTATCCTGACTACAAATACTTCTATATGCGCCTGAAACCGCTGGTTCCAGAAGTGTGCAGGAAGTGGTGAAGGTAAAATTAGTTGTATAAATTCTTTCAAGGAGCAGATTATGACCAATTTAATTCTGGTCACTAACGCTCGAGGAAATTCAGCAGAAATTCTGCCAGCTCTTTCATTATTGAATCACCAAGTAAAAATCATGCCCGCTGAACCTTCAGCACTTATTAATGCACCAATTTGTGATGCAGTATTAGTAGATGCCAGAAAAGATTTACCAGGAGCAAAAAGTTTATGTCGCTTAATTAGAACTACTGGAATTACTGCTCCCCTAATAGCTGTAACCACTGAAGGTGGATTAATTGCAATTTCTCCTGACTGGGGATTAGATGAAATTATTTTAGAAAATTCTGGCCCTGCAGAAGTAGATGCACGAATTAGATTAGTTATTGCCAGATTAAATGGTGTTGAAGAACAAGTAAATCCTGAAATTGAAAGAGGAGATCTTGTCATTGATGAGTCTGCCTATTCAGTAAAAATCAAGGGACAATTAATTGATTTAACTTTCAAAGAATTCGAATTACTAAAGTTTTTAGCTCAACATCCTGGACGAGTATTTAGTAGACAACAGCTTTTACAAGAAGTGTGGGGATTTGATTACTTCGGGGGAACAAGAACTGTTGATGTTCATGTCAGAAGATTAAGAGCCAAATTGGGTCCAGAATATGAAAACTTTATTGGCACATTAAGAAATGTTGGCTACAAGTTTGTAGCAAATAGAGAAATTTTCCAATCAGATAATCTTGCTGAGGAAGTTGAAAACCGGATCAACAACTGATTTATTATGTATAACGTTTCAGTTACGAAGTCTCTTACAGATAGTCAAGTAAACGAAATTCTTGACATTGTTATTAACTCAAGTGAAATCGATGGTGCCAGACCATTTTCTGAACACGTAGAGATTCATCTTCGAAGCGGTGGAGATAGACCTGTTATTCATTTACTTGCCGAAGATTCAAATAAAAAAATTGTTGGTTACGGCCATTTAGATACAACAGATTTAGTGGCAGGTCCTAGTGGGGAACTTGTAGTCCATCCTGATTTCCGACTAAAAGGTATTGCTACCCAAATTGTGACTGAAATGAAGAAGTTGATTGGGAAGCAACAACTAAGACTTTGGTCTCATGGGGATACAACTAGTGCAAGAAATTTATCTAACAAATTAGGATTTGAGTCTGTTAGAAATGTTATCCAAATGCGACGTTCGCTATTTTCACCAATTGAAACATTTAAGTTTCCGTTAAATTATAATTTGAGACAATTTGATCCACTATCGGATGTTGATATTTTTCTAGCATTAAACAAAGAAAGTTTTGTTGATCTTCCAGATCAATCTTCTTGGACCAAACAAGATTTAGAATTACGACTAGCTGAGGATTGGTTTTCAGCAGCAGGTTTTGTATTACTAGAAAACGAAAAAAATAATGTTGTTGGTTTTTGTTGGACAAAAGTTCATGGTCAAGATCATAAACATGAAAAAGATGATGGACATAAACATTTAGATCATGGGCATGAACCAATTGGGGAACTATATGTTTTGGGAGTACATCCAAGCGAACAAGGCAAAGGTCTAGGAAAATCACTAATGCTTTGGGGCCTAAACCATTTAAGAAGAAATGGTTTGGATTCAGCAATGCTTTACGTTGATTCAAACAACCAAAAAGCCATCAAGATTTATGAGGAAGTAGGATTTAATTTCTGGGGTTTAGATAGACTTTACCGCTCGTTTACTTAAGGCTGAAATTATGAAGAACATGACAGTTGAAACAAAAAACTTTCCGCAAGGAAGATTCTCGGAAAGAGATTTGTCATGGCTATCTTTCAATGAAAGAGTTCTAGATTTAGCTAAAGATACAAACACTCCGATTTTAGAAAGAGCAAGATTTTTAGCAATTTTTGCGAGTAATCTAGATGAATTTTTTAAGGTGAGAATTGCGGGATCAAAGAGAAGAATCGAAGCAGGTATTGCTGTGAGATCGGCGAGTGGAATGCTTCCCCGAGAATTACTTTCAGCCGTCCTTAATGAGAGCTATCGACTGCAAAAAACACATTCTGAGATATTTGAAAAAGATGTACGACCACTTTTGGTTGATAAAGATATTCGAATAATTAGATGGAATGAATTAACTGAGGAAGAAAAGAAAAGTCTTGGCACTTTGTTTATTGAAAAAATATTTCCAGTATTGACTCCACTTGCAGTAGATCCAGCTCATCCTTTCCCCTACATATCAGGGCTATCACTAAATCTTGCAGTTGTCATAAGAAGTCCAAAGAATGACACTGAACTTTTTGCCCGTGTAAAAGTGCCACCAACTTTTCCTCGACTGATTAATTCACAAGGTCAAAGATTTGTGCCGTTAGAGGATGTAATTTCAGCACACCTAGATTTACTTTTCCCCGGTATGACAATTGTTCAACACCACGCATTTAGGGTTACTAGAAACGAAGATGTTGAAGTCGAAGAAGATGATGCAGAAAATCTTCTGGATGCATTAGAACGAGAATTAACTCGAAGAAAATTTGGTGCTGTAGTAAGACTTGAAGTTGAAGAAGATATTGATGAACACGTCTTAGAACTTTTAGTAGAAGAACTTGAAGCATCCGATAATGAAGTATTTAGATTGCCCGGCCTTCTTGATCTTCGAGGCTTAAACGATATTTGTAATCTAAATAGAGATGATTTGAAATTCGCTAAATTTATTCCTAGAACAAACCCACAATTAGCCACCGTAGAAACAGCCAGTGCTCCTGATGTTTTTGAAGCATTAAAATCGAGAGACATCCTGTTGCATCACCCTTATGATTCCTTCTCAACAAGTGTTCAAAGATTCTTAGAACAAGCAAGTACTGATCCAAAAGTACTTGCCATCAAGCAAACTCTTTATAGAACTTCAGGTGATTCTCCAATTGTTAGCTCTCTAATTGAGGCAGCTCATAATGGAAAACAAGTTTTAGCAATTGTAGAAATTAAGGCTCGTTTTGATGAACAAGCAAATATTTCGTGGGCACGAAAACTTGAAGAAGCAGGTGTACATGTTGTTTACGGTGTGGTGGGATTAAAAACTCACGCCAAACTCTCCCTTGTGGTTCGTCAAGAAAATGACAAAATTAAAAGATATGGCCACTTAGGCACTGGTAATTACAATCCAAAAACTGCTCGAGGTTATGAAGACTTAGGACTTTTGACTGCTGATCCACAAATTACAAACGATATTGCCTATCTATTTAATCTTCTTTCAGGTTATTCGACTAACGAAGAATATGACAAATTATTGGTTGCCCCACATTCTGTTAGGTCAGGTTTAATTAGAAAAATAAAAAGAGAAATTGAAAACCACTCCCAAGGAAAACCTTCAGGAATTAGAATTAAGTGTAACTCGATTGTGGATGAGCAAACAATAGATGCTCTTTATGAAGCTTCAAATAGTGGAGTAAAAGTTGAGTTAATTGTTCGCGGAATGTGTTCCATAAAGCCAGGTATTCCTGGGTTAAGTGAAAACATAACAGTTAGAAGTATTCTGGGTAGATTTTTAGAACATTCTCGAGTTTATGAATTTTCTAATGATGGACAAAAGGAAGTTTGGATTGGTTCAGCTGATTTAATGCATCGTAACCTTGATAGAAGAGTTGAAGCACTTGTGCAACTAGTAGATGCTGAACATGTTTCATACATCTCTTCGCTATTGGATTTATATTTGGCAGATTCAACAGCCCATTGGACACTAGAAAATAATGGTAAATGGGTAAGAACGAGCCAAGATTCAACTGGTTTGCCTTTGCTGGATGCTCAAGAACAATTGATTAAACGCAAGAATTTAAGAGGTAACTAGTAATGGCTTCCCGTAAAGCAAAAGAGCAAATCTTTGCAGCGGGAACCGTTATTTTTAAAGGCAAAGGGATTAATCAAAAAATTGCAATAATTCATAGGCCACA
>JAPLAV010000082.1 GCA_026393095.1 Actinomycetota bacterium
CCACGATCTTTACCACTAATTACTTGAACTAAATCGCCTTTTTTAATGTGCATGGAAGCCATTTACAACACCTCCGGTGCTAGAGAAATAATCTTCATAAATTTTTTATCGCGCAACTCTCTACCAACTGGACCAAAAATACGAGTTCCACGTGGTTCGCCATCTTCTTTCAAGATAACGGCTGCGTTTTCATCAAAGCGAATGTATGAACCATCTGGTCTGCGAACTTGTTTAACAATTCGCACCACAACAGCTTTGACAACTTCACCTTTTTTAACAGCGCCACCTGGAATGGCATCTTTAACTGAGCACACGATGACATCGCCAATACTTGCGTAACGTCGATGAGAACCGCCCAGCACGCGAATACACAACAGCTCTTTGGCTCCTGTGTTGTCAGCGACTCGAAGTCGTGACTCTGATTGAATCATTTTTTTCGCCTGCCCTTTACTTAGCTTTTTCTATGATGCTGACCATGCGCCAACGTTTAGTTGCAGAAAGTGGTCTTGTTTCCATTAACAACACACGATCTCCAATTCCTGCTTCGTTTTTTTCGTCATGTGCTTTAAATTTCACAGAACGGTTAACAACTTTTCCATAAAGAGAATGTGTGTATTGTTCTTCTAATTTCACAACAATGGTTTTATCCATTTTGTTTGAAACCACAATTCCTTCACGTGTTTTACGATCGTTTCTATCTAGAGCGTTACTCATGCAGCACCTTCTGTATCAACCGGAGTAATTCCCAGTTCGCGTTCACGCATAATTGTGTAAATGCGAGCAATTTCAGTTTTAACTGTGCGCAAACGACCATGGTTTTCTAATTGACCGGTTGCTGATTGGAAACGTAGGTTAAACAATTCTTCTTTGGCATCTTTCAATTTCTTTGCCAAGTCTTCATTGGTTTGACCACGAAATTCTTGTGTTTTAGCTGCTTTAGCCATTTATCCCTCCACCAAATCACGAGTAATAATTCGACATTTCATAGGTAGTTTGTGCATTGCTCTTTCCAAAGCTTGGCGTGCAACTTTGTCGTCAGGAAAAGTAACTTCAAACATCACGCGACCTGGTTTGATGTTGGCTACCCACCATTCAGGAGAACCTTTACCAGAACCCATGCGTGTTTCTGCAGGTTTTTTGGTTAATGGACGATCTGGATAAATATTGATCCAAACTTTTCCACCACGCTTTAAGTGTCTAGTCATAGCAATTCGTGCTGCTTCAATTTGTCTGTTTGTGACATAAGCAGAAGTCAAAGCTTGTAAACCGTAATCGCCGAATTCAACTTTTGTGCCACCCTTTGCCTTACCAGTTCTTCTTGGATGGTGTTGTTTTCTGTGTGCAACTCTTTTAGGAATCAACATAATTATTCTGCTGCTCCCTCAGTTGCGACAACTGCTTTTTCGGCTGTTTCTTTTTTAGGTTTTCTAGGAGCTTTTGTTTGCTTAGCAACTTGAGCTGCTTGGGCTTGTAAGCGTTCTTGTTGTTGACGAGCTTCTTTTTCAGCTTTTGTTACTGGTGCATCACCCTTGAAGATCCAAACTTTGCAACCAATAAGACCAAAAGTTGTTAAGGCTTCGTGGAATCCGTATTCAATGTTTGCTCTTAGTGTGTGCAATGGAACGCGTCCTTCACGATAAAACTCGGAACGACTCATTTCAGCACCACCTAAACGACCTGAAACTTGAACTCTAATTCCTTTAGCTCCACCCTTAAGTGCTGATTGCATACCTTTTCGCATCGCACGACGGAATGAAACACGGCTTGCTAATTGTTCTGCCACACCTTGGGCAACCAATTGGGCATTAACTTCTGGGTTTTTAACTTCCAAAATGTTTAACTGAACTTGTTTGCCAGTTAGTTTTTCTAAGTCAATTCGAATTCTGTCTGCTTCTTGACCACGACGACCAATAACAATTCCTGGGCGTGCAGTGTGAATGTCAATGCGAACCCTTTCACGAGTTCTTTCAATGTCAACATGTGAAATTCCAGCACGTTCCATGCCAGCAGTTAACATTTTACGAATTAAAATATCTTCTTTTATGTAATCTTGGTAGCGCTCACCTTTTTTGGTTGAGTCAGCAAACCATTTACTGGTGTAATCAGAGGTATATCCCAAACGGAAGCCATGTGGGTTAACTTTTTGTCCCATTACTTAGTGCCTCCTTTTGTAGTCTTCTTCGCAGCAGTCTTTTTAGCAGCAGCTTTTTTCGCTGGTGCAGCTTTCTTAGCAACTGGAGCAGATGTTGTTGCAGCAGTTTCTGTTTTAACAGTTTTGGTAATAACTTCTTTAGCCTTTGGCTTATTTGATCTGCGTCCTGGTTTTCTTCTAGGAGCTGATCCTTGTGGTTCCAAAATTAAAGTGATGTGAGAAGTTCTCTTCAAAATTGCATACGCACGTCCTTGAGCACGGGGACGAATTCGTTTCATGGTTGGACCTTCATCAACGAAAGCTTCTGCCACATAAAGAGTTGTTGGATCAACTTTTTGATTGTTTTGCGCATTAGCCATGGCAGATTTCAAAACTTTGCCAATTGGTTCTGATGCTGCTTGATCAGCAAAACGCAACACGGCTTGTGCTTCACGTGCTGAAAGACCGCGAATTAAATTAACTACGCGACGAGCTTTCATCGGTGTCACACGAACAAATCGTGCTGATGCTCTTGATTCCATTGTCATAATCCCTTAGTCGCCCTTAGTGACTTTTTTATCGTCACCCTTAATGTGTCCACGGAAAGTTCTTGTTGGTGCAAATTCACCAAGTTTGTGACCTACCATTTGTTCTGTCACAAAAACTGGAATGTGTTTTTTGCCATCATGAACTGCAATGGTGTGTCCCAACATGTCAGGAATGATCATGGAACGACGAGACCAAGTCTTGATAACATTTTTTGTTTTCTTTTCATTTTGATCATTCACTTTTTTTAATAAGTGAGTGTCAACAAATGGACCCTTCTTTAAACTTCTACCCACGGTTATTTTCCACCTCTAGCTTTGTTAGCTGGACGACGACGAACAATAAATTGTTGTGATGCTTTCTTAGGTCTACGAGTTCTACCTTCTGGTTTACCTGAAGGGTTAACAGGATGGCGACCACCGGAAGTTTTACCTTCTCCACCACCATGAGGATGATCTACTGGGTTCATAACAACACCACGAACTGTTGGACGAACACCTTTCCAACGCATACGTCCGGCTTTACCCCAGTTGATATTTGATTGTTCAGCGTTACCAACTTCGCCAACTGTGGCACGGCATCTAACATCAACGCTTCTAATTTCACCTGATGGAAGTCTTAGTTGTGCAAGTTGTCCTTCTTTTGCAACAAGTTGAATACTTGCACCAGCTGAGCGAGCCATTTTTGCTCCGCCACCTGGTTTTAATTCAACTGCGTGAATAACGGTACCTACTGGAATATTTCTTAAAGGTAAATTGTTTCCTGGCTTAATGTCTGCACTTGGACCAGTTTCAACTGGATCATTTTGTTTCAATTTGTTTGGTGCCAAAATGTAGCGTTTTTCACCATCTGCAAAGTGAAGCAATGCAATACGTGAAGTTCTGTTTGGGTCATATTCAATATGAGCAACAGTTGCGGGAACGCCATCTTTGTCTAAGCGTTTGAAATCAATCAAACGGTAAGCACGTTTGTGTCCGCCACCTTGATGACGAGTTGTAATTCTTCCTTGGTTGTTTCGTCCACCTTTGGAATGAATTGGTCTAACTAATGATTTCTCAGGAGTAGAACGTGTTGTTTCGGAGAAGTCAGCAACTGATGCACCACGGTTAGATGGTGTGGTTGGTTTTAGTTTTCTAATACCCATTAGTTATCTCAACTCCCCTTAAGCACTTGGCGCATTGAAGATGTCAATTCGATCGCCTTGCGCAAGGGATACGATTGCTCTTTTGGTGTCTGATCTAGATCCTTCACCAAAACGAGTGCGGTAAGTTTTACCTTTTCTATTAAGTGTGTTAACACTCAAAACTTTTACGTTGAATAATTCTTCAACAGCTTGTCTGATTTGGGTTTTGTTAGCGTCTTTCTTAACCACAAATGTGTATTTGTTTTCATCCAAAAGTGAGTAACTCTTTTCAGAAACAACTGGAGCTATTAATACATCTCTTAACAAGTTTTTATCCATTTATGCACCAACCTCTGCATCAGTTGCGCGACCAACAGCACTGGCAGATTTACCTGTGCGTGGACCACTTAAGAATTCATCCAAAGCTGTCTTTGTGAAAACAACATCATCAGCTACTAAAACGTCATAGGTATTTAGTTGTCCTGGAGAAACAACATGCATTTCGTTTACGTTTCTCAAAGAAAACCAACCAATTAATTCATTCAAAGAAACAACTACTAATACTTTTTTACCCTTAGCAACGTTTCTTACAGCTTGTACACCTTGTTTGGTAGATGGCTTGTCGCCTTCCACAATTGCACTCAAAACATGAACATGATTTTCGCGAGCTCTATCGCTTAATGCTGAGCGAAGTGCTGCGGCTTTCATTTTCTTAGGAGTTCTTTCAGAATATTCACGAGGAACGATGGAGTGAACGTGTCCACCACCAACCCATTGTGGGGAACGAATGGAACCTTGACGTGCGTTTCCTGTTCCTTTTTGTTTGTAAGGTTTTTTACCGCCACCAGAAACTTCACTGTGTGATTTAGTTTTTTGTGATCCTTGGCGAGCAGCAGCTAATTGTGCAGTCACAACTTGATGCATCAAGGGAACATTGACTTGGCAATCAAAAATTTCTGCAGGCAATTCAACGTTGCCAGAAGCTGTACCTTTAGGGTTTGTGATTTGCACGGAAGCCATTATTTTTTACCTGCTTTAACTTGATTCTTGGCAGCAGATCTAACAAGGATTAGTGAACCAATTGGTCCGGGTACTGCACCTTTAATTAGTAGTAAACCGTTTTCGGCATCAACTTTTGCCACAGTCAAATTGATTGTGGTGATGCGATCTGAACCCATACGTCCAGCCATTTTGATACCTTTGAAAACTCGACCAGGGGTGGCACAAGCACCAATTGAACCTGGAGATCTGTGTTTTCTTTTCACACCGTGGGAAGCGCGAAGTCCATGGAAGCCGTGTCTTTTCATAACACCAGCAAAACCATGTCCACGTGAAGTTCCTGTTACATCCACTGCATCTCCTGCAGTAAACACATCAGCATTTAATTCTTGACCAACTGTGTAGTTGTTGGCATCTAGTGTTCTTAGTTCAACAAGGTGGCGACGAGGAGTAACTCCAGCTTTTGCAAAATGACCTTGTTCAGGTTTGTTAACTTTTCTAGGATCAATTTGACCAAAAGCTAATTGCACTGCTGAGTAACCATCTTTTTCAGGAGTTCTAACAGTAGTGACAACATTTGGACCAGCTTTAATAACTGTTACTGGTACAACTCTGTTTGATTCATCCCAAACTTGAGTCATGCCTAGTTTTTCACCAAGCAAACCTTTAACGTTTCTGTCCATTGTTAGTCACCTACCTTCTATAACTTGATTTCAATATCAACACCGGCTGGAAGGTCCAGACGCATTAGTGAATCAACAGTTTTTGGAGTTGGATCCAAAATGTCGATAAGTCTTTTGTGTGTGCGCATTTCAAAATGCTCACGGGAATCCTTGTATTTAAATGGTGAACGTATTACTACGTAAACATTTTTCTCAGTTGGAAGTGGCACCGGACCAGCAACCTTCGCACCAGTTTTGGTCACAGTTTCGACAATCTTCTTTGCAGAAGAGTCAATGACCTCATGGTCGTAGGCCTTTAGCCTGATACGGATCTTTTGTCCGGCCATCGGTTTCGCCTTTGCTTCCTTTTAGTTTCGGTTTCTTGCTTTTGGTTTCAAGCGGAACAGGTTTTGCCCATCCCGCTTGAAAGTCAAATGTGATCGTTAATTACTTAACAATCTTGATTACTCGACCTGCTCCAACAGTGCGTCCACCTTCGCGAATTGCGAAGCGAAGACCGTCTTCCATGGCGATCGGTTGAATTAACTCGACCTTCATTTCAGTGTTGTCTCCTGGCATAACCATTTCGACACCGTTTGGTAATTCGCAAACTCCGGTCACGTCAGTTGTACGGAAGTAGAACTGTGGACGGTAGTTATTGAAGAATGGAGTGTGACGTCCACCTTCGTCTTTGCTCAAAATATAAACTTGAGCTTCGAAGTTGGTGTGAGGTGTTGAAGTTCCTGGTTTAACAACGCACATACCGCGTTCAACATCTTCACGCTTTGTTCCACGAAGTAACAAACCAACGTTTTCGCCGGCTTGACCTTCGTCAAGAAGTTTGCGGAACATTTCGATACCGGTAACGATTGTCTTTTGTGAAGTTTCGCGGATTCCCACGATTTCAACTTCTTCGTTAACCTTTACTTGTCCTCTTTCAATACGACCTGTGATAACTGTTCCACGACCTGTGATTGTGAAAACGTCTTCAACTGGCATCAAGAATGGCTTCTCGATTTCGCGTACTGGAGTTGGGATAAATGTGTCAACAGCTGTCATTAATTCCATGATTGATTCTGACCATTTTGCATCGCCCTCAAGTGCTTTCAAAGCTGAGATGCGAACAATTGGAGTATCTTTTCCAGGGAATTCGTACTTGGTTAGAAGTTCTCTAATTTCTTCTTCAACAAGTTCTAACAAATCTGGATCTGCTGTATCGCACTTGTTCAATGCAACAACGATTGCAGGAACACCAACTTGACGTGCCAACAAAACGTGTTCTTTTGTTTGTGGCATTGGTCCGTCAGTTCCAGCAACAACAAGAATTGCGCCGTCCATCTGTGCTGCACCAGTAATCATGTTCTTGATGTAGTCAGCATGTCCTGGGCAGTCAACGTGTGCATAATGACGTGCTTCAGTTTGGTATTCGACGTGTGCAATCGAAATGGTGATACCGCGTTGACGCTCTTCAGGAGCTTTGTCAATTTGGTCGAACGGAGTAAATGGATTTACATCCGGATATTTGTCGTGTAGCACCTTGGTAATCGCCGCGGTCAATGTGGTTTTGCCGTGGTCGATGTGGCCGATGGTGCCGATATTTACGTGCGGTTTTGTTCGCTCGAATTTGGCCTTTGCCACTTTGCTTCTCCTTTGACCTGCGTTTTTTTATTCCGACAATTAGCAGTTTGCTAATTGCACGGTTCTTTCTTTCTTACTCGCCGCGAACCTTGGCAACAATTTCTTGCGAAACTGCAGCTGGTACTTGCGCGTAAGAATGAAATTGCATTGAGTAACTTGCACGTCCTTGTGTTTTGGAACGCAAGTCACCTACATAACCAAACATTTCGCTTAGCGGAACAAGAGCTTTAACAACGCGAGCGCCTGCTCTTTCATCCATAGCTTGAATTTGGCCACGACGTGAATTCAAATCTCCAATTACATCACCCATGAAATCTTCAGGTGTTACAACTTCAACATCCATCATTGGTTCTAACAAAACAGGATTTGCTTTTCTAGCTGCTTCTTTAAATGCCATTGATCCGGCAATTTTGAAAGCTAATTCTGAAGAGTCAACATCGTGGTAAGCGCCGTCTTGCAAAGTAACTTTGATGTCAACCATTTGGTAACCGGCAAGAACACCGTTAACCATTGCTTCTTGAGCACCGTCATCAACTGAAGGAATGTATTCTCTAGGAATTCTTCCACCAGAAACTTTGTTAACGAATTCATAACCGCCACCTTCAGTGGTGTTTGGTTCGATATCAACAATTACGCGAGCAAATTGTCCAGCACCACCAGATTGTTTCTTGTGGGTGTAATCAACTTTTTCAACTTTTTTAGTGATGGTTTCGCGATACGCAACTTGTGGTTTACCAACGTTTGCTTCAACTTTAAATTCACGTTTCATACGATCTACTAGAACTTCTAAGTGAAGTTCACCCATTCCACCGATAATTGTTTGACCGGTTTCTTCATCTCCACGAACGTGGAATGTTGGGTCTTCTTCAGCAAGTCTTTGAATTGCAGTTGCAAGTTTGTCTTGATCGTTCTTAGTTTTTGGTTCAATTGCTACGTGAATAACTGGATCTGGAAAGTCCATTGATTCAAGAACAACTGGTTTATCTTGATCACAAAGTGTGTCACCTGTAGTGGTGTCTTTTAATCCCATAACTGCCACGATTAAACCTGCAGTTGCTGATTCTCTTTCTTCACGCTTATTGGCGTGCATTTGATAAATCTTGCCAATTCTTTCTCTTCTATCTTTTGTTGCATTTAATACTGATGTTCCTGGTTCTAATTTTCCAGAATAAATTCGAATGTAAGTCAATTTTCCAAGATGAGGATCACTCATAATCTTGAATGCAAGAGCTGAGAATGGTTCGTCTTCAGAAGGTGCTCTATCGATTTCAACTGAAGGATCTCCTTGCTTGAAACCTTTAATTGCACCAACTTCTAATGGACTTGGCAGATATCTCACAACTGCGTCCAACATTTGTTGTACACCTTTGTTTTTAAATGCAGAACCCATAATTACTGGAAC
>JAPLAV010000067.1 GCA_026393095.1 Actinomycetota bacterium
CCATTATTTGGTTAGTTGTAATCAATGTGATTTTCATGCCATTGGCTGCAAAGAAATTTAGAAAAGCAACCAGTCGTTAAGCCTGGTAAGTTTCAACTTTCTTAATTGCAATAGTTATTTCTTTTCCATTTGGTAATGCAAAAGAAGAATTATCTCCTTGTTTCTTGCCGATCACTGCGTTACCCAAGGGCGAATCTGGGGAATAAACATCCATAGTTGAATGCACTGCTTCTTCTCTGGAAACTAACCAAAATCTTTCAGAATCTCCATCTGCAAATTCAACTGTTACAACATGACCTATTGCAATTGTTCCTGTGTCACTTGGTGGAGTTCCAATTTGTGCATTTTCTAACATTTGCTTAAGTTGGCGAACTCGTGCTTCGTTTTTACCTTGCTCTTCTCGAGCTGCGTGGTAACCACCGTTTTCTTTTAAGTCGCCTTCTTCGCGCGCTAATTCAATTTTCTTAGTAATTTCAGAACGCATTGGACCAGAACGATCAACTAGTTCAGCACTTAGTCGATCAAATGATTCTTGGGTTAACCAAGTAGATGCAGTATTCATAGTCTCTAATTGTACTTACTTGCCGGAATTAACGGCTGGGGGATCTTGTTGAGGGATTTCAACACCTGGTGCAAATTGAGGAGCTGGAAACAAAGTCGAATTTGGATCATCTTCACAATTCATAATTTCAACAGTGAAAGCTTCACTAGCAGTTTTTAAAACGTAGTTGATTTGCTTGTAACCAGAACCATCTTGCGGAATTTCTAGAATCGCATAACCAATATCAGTCATATAGAAGTCTTGAGATCTAACTAAACACCAAACATTCATATCAATTGGTCTATTTATTTCAAAAATAACTTCAACATTGTTTTTATCTTTTATTTCCCAAGCAAGTAATTTCTCATTTAGGGGAGGATTAATAACACGAGTGATTCCAGTTGTAACAAAAGCTCCAATTACTAAGACAAAGATTGCAGCAACAAAAACTAGAAACCAAGGTTTACCTGGTTTTGGATATCTTTCTTGAATGTGTGGTGGCCATTGATCTCGATTGGTTGCCAATTGCTTTTCCCCATAGAATTTGTTTTGCACTTAAGACTTTAGTGCCTAGATTTAAAGGACAAAAATTGACGCAACTTCGCCTCCTGAGTGTTCATGCTCATCCTGATGATGAAGCAAGTAAGGGTGCGGCCACTATTGCCAAATACGTAGCAGAAGGTGTGGAAGTAATGATTGCCACTTGTACCGGTGGTGAACGAGGAGATGTTTTAAATCCAAAATTAAAGAATCCTGAAAATGAAAAACAATTGGCTGAAATTAGAAAAAAAGAGATGGCAGAATCCATCAAAGTCTTGGGTGCTAAACACACCTGGCTTGGTTTTGAAGATTCTGGTTGGCCAGATGGAGATCCAAAACCACCACTTCCCAAAGGTTGTTTTGCTGATATTTCAGTTGAAGAAGCAGCAAAGCCACTTATTAAATTAATCAGAGATTTCAAACCCCAGGGTGGCTACCCACATCCCGACCACATTCGTTGCCACGAAATAACAATGTTTGCTTCTGAAAATGCTGGCCGAGTTAATAAGTATTCTGACCTTGGTTTTGCCTGGCAACCATTCAAGATTTATTACCAAATGTCATTTAATTCAAACCAAATGAAAGCAATTGATAATGCATTCAAAGAATTAGGAAAAACAAATCCATATGCAGAATGGATGGATGAATCAAATGATGATTCCCATCGAATTACTACTCAAATTAATTGCGCAGAATACTTTGACAAAAGAGATCAAGCGCTTCTTGCTCACGCCACCCAAGTAGATCCAGATGGAGATTGGTTTGCCCTTCCAACAGATGTGGCAAAACGTATTTGGCCAACCGAGGATTACCAATTGGCTATCACTCGTGTTGCAACTAAAACACCAGAAACCGATTTGTTTGCAGGATTGCGATAGATTGAAAACATGTTAAACAAAATCATTTTATTTCTAGCAGAAACCCCAGCACCTGAAATTGATCCTGATCGAGTTCGTCCCGGTTTAGCAGGACTTTTGTCATTCTTTCTTTTAGGTCTAGCTGTAGCTGCGATTTCTTATTTTATGAATAGAAGTTTAAAAAGAACTGATAAGAACTTTAAAGACCAAAATTAAAGTCTGTTTAGTCCTCTCTTAGCTTCTCTTAAAGCAACTGTTGGCAACTTTGGATTGTCTTGCAAGAAAATCTTTACTGCCCACGCATCTATTCTGCATAAATCTCTTAACGCCCAACCAACAGCTTTAGCGACAAAGAATTCCGGATTCTTGGCATGTTTTTGACAAATGGAAACCACAAAGTCGACATCAGTATTTTTCTTATGTCCTCGTTGATGCTGGATGGCACATCTAATCAGCCAAATATTCTTTGAATTAGACCATTGTTTAATGGTTTTTCTAGTTTGAGGATATTTAAGAGTAAGAGGAGAAATTACTTTACTTCCTAAATTATCAACACTGTCCCACCGCGATTTGGAAGTAATCAGAGATTTAACCGCAATTAGAGTTTTAGGTGTGCAAACAGAGATGAATTCTCCAATTAAATCCGCACCAGCATATTGATATTCTCGTTCAGGTAATTTCCATAAGGCTTTAGCAGCCAAAATTAATTCTGTTTCACTTGGAGTAACTAAATTAGCCCAAGCTTTCTTTTCAAGTTGTTTTCTTTTAGGCGCACTTATACCTAGAAAGGGAGCAATATGTTTCATGTAATTGGCAGCACCTCGAGCAACAGTTTTGTTGCCACTGTTTTGAAAAGCACTTTTAGTTTGACTAACTGCCTGATTCGCCCATTTACCCATAACATCAACTAGATTAGTGGCATGCCTCCTATTGGTGATGTGATCGCATTTGCGATTGCATCTTTTTTGATCATCATCATTCCTGGGCCAAGTGTTTTATTTACCATTGGTCGAGGAATATCTTTTGGCAGAAAAGCAGCTTTAGTTAACGTTGCTGGAAATTCTGTGGGAATGTTAACTGGTTCATTAGCTGTGGCTATTGGAATTGGTTCCTTTGTACAAAGTTCTGATGTTGCATATGCAGTCGTGGGAGTTTTAGGTGGAGGATACTTAATTTATTTAGGCTATGACGCTGTTAAGACTAGAAAAGATGTTGCTCAAGCCTTAGTAACAAAAGCTGATCCCAAACCAATGGGACAACTTTTCAGACAAGGTTTTGTTGTTGGATTCTTAAATCCAAAATCTTTAGTTTTCTTTGCTGCAATTTTGCCACAATTTGTGGATCGAAGCCAAGGTCAAGTAATCCAGCAAATGATTTTTCTGGCCATGATCTTTTTTGTGATTGCAGTACTAAGTGATGGCACCTGGGGAATAGTCGCAGGAACTGCCAGACATTGGTTAGCTGGAACTCCAACTCGAATTGAAAAGATAAGTGGCGCAGGCGGCTTTGTCATCATTGCCTTAGGAATAAGCGTCATCATTTCTGCCTTCAACCGTTAACTTCAACTTGGGCGAGTCGTGCTCAGGTCGGCCTTGAATTTCCTCTAGCGTTATTTCATAACTTCTATACAACTGAAATAACGTGTGGGGAGTCTTTAGTGTCAGCTGCTCGCAGGGCCGAACCAAACATTCGAACCTACGTACTCGATACATCAGTATTACTTTCAGATCCAAAAGCGATGTATCGCTTTGCAGAACATGAAGTTGTTATTCCATTAATCGTTGTTG